>CALCIB010000364.1 GCA_937907525.1 uncultured Planctomycetales bacterium
AAGGTGGCCCGAAGGGCCGGATGAGGGGGAGGACGAGCAAGAAAGGCGTCGGCGTCCAGAGCTTCCCGGACGGGCATCCGCGAATATCAACGGTCCTCTTGTTTGTCGTCCCCCTCATCCGACTCCTTCGGAGTCTGTCTTCCCCCGCGGGGGGAAGATTCGTTCAGACCTCCGAAATCCGTGCCGGTCAGCGTTGAAAAGGCGGCTGGTCTCGCTCTCCATCTTACGACGTCCCGGCCCCCCTCGCCAGGCGAACGCCCCCGGCCTTCCGAGCCGGTCTCGGTTGGGTTCGTTCGCGGCGGGCCGGACGGCCCATGATCTTCACATCTCTCTTTCAAATAATCATTTACGACGTCCGCCGCCTGGCTTCGATCGCGCGCTTCGAATGTGGTTTCGCGCTCGTCCCCGCCGTCGGCCGACGGTCGGCGGCCGAAGCCGGAACCGATCCGCGTCTCCGCGCGGCGCGAACCGCGACCGGCGTCGCGGGGCGTCGCTTCCCGCGGGTCTTCTCGATGCGGCCGAATTGGGAAAGAGCGACGGAACCTCTCGTCTCGGATGATCCGCGGCGGCGGCCCGGCGATTTCATGAATCCGCGGAAAAAGCTTCGGGTCGCCTTCGTGGTGGACCAGGCGAGCGACCCATCCTCTTGAGTGCGGCGGGGCGCTACAAGACTAACGCTTCTTCGGCCGGGCCGGGGCGGTGAGGGATTCCAGAAGCGCGGCCAGGCGACGAGCGGCGTCGCAGTCGCAGCGGGCGAGTTCGGCGACCTCGGCGAAGTCGAGCTGGGGATCTGGGAAGGGGAGGCGGCCGGCGGGGTCGCGGGAGTCGGGGACGACGGAATAGAGTTTGTCCTTGTGGCGGATCCGGACGCCGCAGCGTTTCAGCAGGGCGAGTTCGCGATAGAAGGTGCGTAGGCCGACATCCAGGGCCTTGAGGATCTCGCCGCGGGCGAGGGGACGCTCGCGGAGCAGGCCGACGAGGGCGTGAAGTCGGGAGGCCCTGCGTCGGGTGATGTGGATCCAGGCTCGCCGTCGACCGCCGGTGTCGCTCATCAGGGGGGAGTCCCTCCCGTCCATCGCCGCTCGCGCCCCGGCCGCGATTCGCGGGGAAGACCCGGCGTCGACTCAAGCGAGGCGGGTCGGCGGTCGATAGGGGCCGTGGTGACGTTCGGCTCGCGCCGGTCGCGTCGATTTTGCCGAATTGCTCAAGGGCGCGGGTCGTCGGACCCGATTATCGAGCAAGGCGCGTCGGATCTCCAGGGTCATCCACCCGGGGAGACGGCCGCCGCCGTCCATCGTTTCGACCGGGGCGCACGTCTTTCCGCCCGGCGGGATCGGATCGGACTGGACGGGTCGACGCCTTGGGCGACCGCGCGGGGGCCTCGCGGGCCGACGTCCGGGGGCGCCTCCCAGCTTAGGGGAATTGATCCATGTCGATGCGAAAGCCAACGCCCTCGAGACGCTCCCTCCGGCCCTCGGCCGAGGGACTGGAAGCCCGCCGGGTGCTTTCCTCGTACTCGACGGTCCCCACCGCGGCGGTCTCCGGGACCGACGCCGACGGCGACAAGTGGACTCTCACCTTGTACGGTCCCGGCACCCTCAACGTCGTCGACCAGAACGGCGACGCCTTCACCAAGGCGAACGTCGACACCCCCGATTTGATCGACACCATCACCGTCGCCGGCACCGTCACCCACTCCAGCCGGCTGGTCGGCACGGTCCAGAAGGCGGCCGACGGCGACGGCAAGGTCTTCTTCCAGAGCCTCAACGTCCAGAACAACGGCGCCTACCCCAACATCGACCCCACCAAGACCGACCGCCACGCGACGGTGGCCCAGAACGGCATCTCGCTGGTCAGCATGCCCGACTTCTGGCTGGGCCGCACCAGCACCACCGTCTCCTCCACCTCCTCGCAGGTCCACTCCGGCTTCAACCTCGCCGGCGGGATCACCGCGCCGGAGGGGATCAACACCCTCCGCTTCGGCGGCGTCGACGTCGATTACACCCCCGCGGGGGGCACCGCGCTGATCGACTCGAAACAGAACAACGAGTTCATCATCAACCTGGGCCTGCCGGTCACCACCGGCACCAGCATCATCGTCGATTCCGTCCGCACCGACGCCGCGGCCTCGACTTCCAGCACCGGCGCGCCCACGGTCAACCAGCAGAGCGTCACCTTCCTGGTCACCGGCCGGCTCAACCTGTTCCAGGCCAACTCGATCGACGGCAACGCCGCCGCCGGGTTGGCCCCCACCCAGTTCACCCCCGGGGCGGCCACGCCGCAGGCCGGCGGCACCTACGTGCTCTCCCAGGGGGGCGCCGTCACCGGCGCGATCGGCTGGCTCCGGGTCGGCAACGACGCCACCAACCTCACGGTCGCCGCCTCCCAGGGGAGCGTCTTCGCCGCGCCCACCTTCGACAGCCCCCCCAACGCCGTGATCACCAACACCCTGATCGGCGGCGAAACCAACAACGTCATGATCATCGCCCCGGGCGGCTCGCGCGACGTCTCCTTCGGCCGCGGCATGGACAACGTCATCCTCAACACCCAGTTCGTCTCCCACCTCCACGCCAACCGCGGCATGGTCAACTCCACCGTCACCGCCTCCCGCACCATCGACAACATGATCATGGGCGGCGACGTCGTCAATTCGTTCGTCCAGTCGGGCTACTCCCAGAACCTGACCTCCGAGGCCCTCTCCCAGACCTTCAACGGCGTCGCCCCGCCGGTGATCAACAACCGCACCTTCAGCGACTTCGCCGGCCAGGCCCTCCCCGCGGCCCACGGCGGCGGCGGCATCAACGCCCAGATCTCCGGCGGCGTGATCAACTCGGTCTTCTCGACCTCCGTCGACCCCGACCCCGCCGGCATCAACCTCCCCGGCGAATTCGAACACGTCACCTCCAAGCGCTTCCCCTTCGGCGCCCCCCAGAACGTCGTCCTGCCCCGCGGCTACATCCGCGCCACCGTCGAGGGCGAGATCGACAACTCCGGCATCCAGGGGGGCATCGTCTCCGCCGACGTCCCCTCCGACACCGCCTTCTTCGCCCGCCACGTCAACGTCAAGAAGGCCGCGACCCTCCCCCCCAACGTCGACACCGCCCCCTCCTCCCGCCCCTTGATCTACGGCAAGGGCCAGGCGGCCTTGCAGGGGCTCTACAACGTCAACTCCCGCCCGGCCCGGATCCGAAGGTCGGCGCGCTGACCGACCGGGATTCCCTCCGCCGCCACCCCTCTTCCCCCTCGCGGGGGAAGAGGGGCCGGCATCGTCCCATTCGGCCGATCCCCATCGGCTCGCGACGTCGACGCCCCACGAGCGTCGACCGTCGACCCGCTCCGCGAGCCGGTAAGATTTTCCCTGACCGTCACGGATTTTGGGGGTGGTGAACATAACGGCCTTCCCCCCTCGCGGGGGAAGGTGGCCCGAGGAACGCCGCCGAAACAACTTCCCGCGAACAACCTGGGAGAGAATATCCACAGATTTCCCAGATTAACACAGATTACATTAAATTGTCCGATCCGAATCTGCGTCAATCTGGGAAATCCGTGGATGAATTCCTCGACGGAGAAGGCGCGGGACGTTTACGAGTCGTTGGATTTTCCAGTTTTACGTCATGGACACGCGATTCGGCCGCGAAGGATTCCCGGAAGTTATTCCGGCATCGTTCCAAGGGCCGGATGAGGGGGGGCGAGCCCAAACGCCGTCGACGTCCAGGGCTTCCCG
>CALCIB010000365.1 GCA_937907525.1 uncultured Planctomycetales bacterium
TCCGGCCCTTCGGGCCACCTTCCCCCGCGAGGGGGGAAGGCCGTTATGTTCACCATCCCCAAAATCCGTGACGGTCAGCGGTTTTCAACGAGGCGAGGGCGCGGGCTTGTTCGGCGGCTCGGCCCTGGCGGGGTCGGTTGGGTTGGGCGCTTCGGTCCCGGGGGGCTGGGCCTCCTCCTTGACGGCGGCGCCGTCGGAGACGGCGCCGGGGTCGAGGATCACGAGGTCGTCCTTGTCGATGCCGCCGGTGACCTCGAAGCGGATGCCGTCGTCGATGCCGAGCTTCACCTTGGTCTTGCGGGCGACGCCTTTTTTGACGATGAAGATCTCTCCCTCGCCCGCCTTGGGCTGGCCGACCAGGGCGGAGTCCGGCAGCGTCACGGCCCTGGTCGATTCGTCGAGGATGATCGTGGCGACGCCGTACATGCCCGGCTTCAGGACGCCCTCGGAGTTGGGCAGGTCGATCTCGGTGTACATGGTCCGCGAGTCGGGCAGTTCGGAATCGGCGAACCGCGAGACCTTGCCCTTGAGGGCGCGGTCGGGAAGCGCGTCCAGGACGACCTCGGCGTCGTCGCCGACGTCGGCGAAGGGGACGTCGCGGTCGGGGACGACGGTGACGACGCGGACCTTGTCGATCCGGGCCACGGTCAGGAGCGGGACCGTCTCCCCCTCGGCGGCGGAGCGGATGAAGGCGCCGGGGAAGAACTCGCGGTGGGTGATCACGCCGTCGTAGGGGGAGAGGATTTTCATGTAGTCGACGAACGTCTGGGCTCTGGCGAGCCGGGCCTCGGCCACCTTGAGCTCGGCCTTGGCGACGTCGATGTCGGCCGCCGCCTTGCGGCCGCGGGCCTCCGCGGCGTCGAGTTCGGCGCGGGCGTGGAGCACCGCCTTCTGGGAGGCGACCTCGTTGGCCCGGGTGGACTCGTAGTTCTCCTCCTCCTCGTCGGCGACCGCCTCCGGGATCGCCTTGCGCTCGACCAGGTCGCGGTAGCGCGCGAACTTCTTCTCGTGGTACGACCGCAGGGAGACGTAGCGATCGACCTCGGCCTGGGCCTGCTCGACGGCGCGGGCCCAGGCCTTGCCTTCGGCCTTGGCGGCGTCCAGTTGGGCCTCGGCGTCGGCGACGTTGGCCTTGGACAACGCGACGTCGGCCGCGGCCCGGTCCAACTCGTCGAGGTTCTCGGGGACTTCGATCTCCGCGAGCAGTTGGCCGGAGCGGACCCGGTCGCCGTAGTCGACGTACAGCTTCGACAGGTAGCCGGAGACCTTGGCGAAGAGGGCCGCCTCCTGGAACGGCTGGACCGAGCCGATCTGCGAGCTGGTCCGACGGATCCCGCCGGGGCTGGGCCGGACGACCTGGACGGCGATCGGCTTGGCGGCCCGCTTCGCCGCCGGCCGCGACGCCGCGGAGCCCGCCGCCGGTCGGCGGCCGGAGCCCAGATACCATCCCGCGCCCAGCGCGGCCGCGGCGATCGCGGCGGTGACGGCGACCCACGCGACCCCCCGCCCGCTCCCCGGCCGCCCCGCCGCCGGTTTCCTATCGACGTCCGTTCGCGCGTTCGACACGGCTCACCTCTCGAAATCGGGATGACGGGACCGGCCCTCGCCGAAGTCCTCGGCGTCGTCGTCCGAGACGTCGGCGCGTTCGCCGCGGGCGTCGCCCGCGCCGCCGCGGACCAGAAGCGCGAACATGCAGGGGAGGACGAACAGCGTGGCGGGCTCGCCGGCCGCCAGCCCGCCGAGGATCGCCCGCGCCAAGGGCGCGTTGGCCTCGCCGCCGCGCTCAAGCGCCAGGGCCCCGGGCAAGAGCGCGCAGGCGGCGGCCATGGCGGTCATGGTCACGGGCTTCACCCGGATCGACGCCGACTTGAGGATCGCCTCCAACGGCGAGAGTCCCTCGGCCTTGCGCAACTCCTGGGCGAAGTCGGTCATCAACACGGTGTTGGACACCTGGATGCCGACGACGAAGATGAACCCCAGCAGCGATTGCACGTTCACCGCCGTCCCCGTCAGGTAGAGGACGGGCAAGATGCCGATCAGCCCCAGCGGCACGATCGACATCACCGAGAGCGGCACGATCCACGACTGCGACAGGGCCACCATCAGGAAGTAGATCAACACCGCCGCGCCGGCGAGGCCGAAGCCCATGCTCCGGAAGGTCTCGCGCATCCGCGAGTATTCGCCGCTGATGACGATCTTCGAGCCCTTCAGGGTGGTCGCGGAGGAGCCGGCGGCCGGATCGTAGGGCGCCCACGTCCCGTCCTCCAGGCGTTCGCCGAACTCGTCGACGGCCTTGAGCACGTCGTCGGAGACGTGTCCCAGGTCGCGGCCGTGGACCGCCATCGCCAGGTCCATCGTCGGCTGGATGTTCGCGTGCGTCACCTCGGTCGGCACGGTGGTCCGCCGCAGGGTGATCAGGTTGCCCAGGGGGATGGCCTTCTTCTGGTCCTTGCTGGTGATCGGGATCCGCAAGAGCGTCTCGATCGACTTGATGTCCTCCTCCGGATACTGCACGCCGACGAAGTACTGGTTGCCGCCCACCGGGTCGATCCAGAAGTTCTTCTTGTTGAACTGGATCGACGAGTTGAACGCGGCCACCACGTTCTTCATCACCTCCACCTGGGTCAGCCCCAGGTCGGCCGCCTTGGCGCGGTCGACGTCGATCATGTACTCCGGGTAGTCCAGCCGCTGGATGATCCGGGCGTCGACCACGCCGTCGATCTCGGCGCAGCGGTCGCGGATCCGCTCGGCCACCAGCCGGGCCGTCTTGAGGTCCTTGCCGGTCACCCGGATGTTGATCGGCGTCGACTTCCCCTCGTTGAGCGCGCCTCGGACCAACCCGCCGGCGTTGAAGCCGAAGTCGCAATCCCCGAAGCGCTCGTCCTTGGCCACGCCGGTTCGGAGCGCCTGGACGTACTGCTGGGCCGAGCGCGAGCGATCCTCGGAGAGTTGCACCTTGAGCACCGTGTCCATCGGCCCGGCGTTGGGGGTGTAGGCGGCCGACCAGTCGGCGTTGACCCCCAGCTCGGCGATGATCAGCTCCAGATCCTCCTTGGGGATCGTCTTCTTGATGAAGTCCTCCATCTCGGCGACCCGGTCCTCGGTCCGCTCGATCCGGGCGCCGCTGGGGGCGCGCATGTAGATCTCGAAGGCGCCGCCGTCGACGTCGGGGTAGAACTCCTTGCGCATGATCGGCCACATCGATACGACGACCACGACCAGAAGCCCGTAGGCCCCGGCGATCACCAGCAAGCGGCGGTCCACCACGCTCCGCAGGATCCGCCCGTAAGCGGCGAAGACGCCGTCGACCAGCCGGGTCCAGCGCTCGAAGAGGCCGACCGGCCGCGACTCGAACTCGTCCCCCTTCCCGTGCCCGCCGCCCCCGTGGGCCTCGCCGTGGGCGTGCAGCCAAGACGCGCTGCACATCGGCACCAGGGTCCGCGAGAGGATGTAGGCCGAGGCCATGGCGAAGGCGACGGCCAGGGTCATCGGCTTGAACAGGAAGTCGCCGGTGCCGGGGACCAGGATCAACGGCGCCAGCACCAGGAAGGTGCAAAGCGTCGCGATCAACTCCGGCATGGCGACCTCGCTGGCGCCCAGGTACGCCGCGTCCTCGGGGGAGGCCCCCATCCCCAGGTGGCGGTGGGTGTTCTCCAGGCAGATGATGGCGCTGTCGATCATCGGGCCGATGGCCAGCGTCAGCCCCGCCAGGGTCATCACGTTGATCGTCTGGCCCGCGACGTTCAGCCACAGGCACGCCGAGAAGACCGCGATCGGCAGCGTCATCACCGCGATGGCCGTCATCCGCCACTCGCCCAGGAACAACAGGATCGTCAGCGAGCAGAGGATCGCCCCCATGACCCCCTCCTGCACCAGGCTGGAGATCGACTGCTTGACGAAGATCGACTGGTCCATCACCAGCTTGAGCTTGATCCCGCCGCGGGTGAGCCTCTGGGTGAACTCGTCCAGGCGCGAACGCACCCCCTCGACGACCGCGAGCGTGCTGGAGCCGACCTGGCGGAAGATCGGGATGTAGACCTCGCGGCGGCCGTTGATCCGCACCACGTTGGTCTGGATGAACGCCGCGTCCTTGGGGGTCGCCACGTCCCGCAGGTACGCGACGTTGCCGATCTCCGACCGCAAGGGAATCTCCCCCATCTGATGGGGGAACTCGAACATGGAGTTGGAGTCCAGCGCGTAATCGACGTCGCCGAGCTTGGCGTCGCCGGTCGGCAGGAAGACGTTGTACTCGTCCAGCGCGTTCATGACGTCCAGGGGGGAGAGGCGGCGGGCCTCCAGCCGCTGGCGGTCGATGTAGGCCATCACGGCGCGGATCTTGCCGCCGTAGACCACGGGGGCGATCGCGCCTCGGACGCTCATCACCATGTTGCGGACCTCGTAGCGGCCCACGTCGTAGAGGATCGACTCGTTCTGCGAGCCGTCGGGGCTGTCGACCGCGACGATGCAGACCGGCGTCGTCCCGGTCGGGTCGTAAGACAGCACCACCGGCGGCAGCGTCCCCGGCGGCAGGTTCGGGATCGCGGCCGTCGCCAGCGAGGCCACCTGCGTCAACGCCCCGTTGGGGTCGACGTCCTCGCGGAAGTAGTCCCGGACCACGCTCGCGCCGATGATCGACCGCGACTCCTGGCTCCGAGTCCCGCTCGCCTGGCCGACCCACCGCTCCATCCGGTTGGTGATGTCCTGCGCCACTCCTTGCGCGGGCATGCCGGCGTAGAACGTCAACACCTGCACCGCGGGGCTTCGGAACACCGGCAGGATGTCGATCGGGATCCGGCGGATCGCCACCCCGCCCAGCATCAGGAGCGTCAGGCAGAAGACGATCACGGCGCGGGGGTTGCGCAAGGACGCCTTGATCAGTTCGTTCATCGGGGGACTCTCCGCCGAAGCCTCGCCCGTCGCCGTCGGCGCGGGCGTCATCCCACACGCGCGATCGTTCGACGAACCGGACGGAGTCAGCAGCGCAACGGGAGACGGGAGGCAAATCGCCGACCGTCGGCCGCGGCGCCCGGAGGATGGGACGGGACGAGCCGTCCGGAGAGCGGGGCCTCGAACCCCGCGGGCCGCGGCGACGACCGATCCGCCCCCCGTCGCGCCGCGACGGCGAGCCGGCCCGCCTGGCTCTCCGCCGTCGGCCAGACGCAGACCCGGACCACGAACCGCGCGTGTCCGGGCGTGGAGTCGCGCGAGACGGCGAGCGGAGAGGCGATCGCGCGGAGGATCAAAAGCGCGATCAAGAGTCTCATGCCCGTCGTCGCCGCTCGCATGGGCCGCCTGGGAAGGAAGATGGCTCGGCGCCGATCCCGACCGCCGGGCCGCCGATCGACCGAACCATTAAAAGAATATAATCATTACGCTTGAAAGGTCAAGGCCCGCGACGAGGACCGAGCGGCGATCGGGGCGGGACTCACGGGTCGACCTTGCCAAAGGCCGTCATGCCCCAGAACGGGTGTCCGGCGGCGGATTCCGGGCTTTCCAGGCCGACGAGGGGGGGAAGCGGCGGCGGGGCGATCGGGGCCGAGGCGGGGTCGCCGGCGGGGCCCAGGATCGGCGGGGGCGAGCCCAGGGAGACGAAGAGGCGGTACTCGGCCTGGTTGTAGTCGGCGACGGCGCGGATGCGGGCGATCCGCGCGTCGTTGAGGAATTGCAGGCTGTTGACGACCTCGATCGGCCGGCTCACGGTGTTGCGGATCCGGGTCAGGTCTTCATGGAAGCCCTTGCGGGCGCTTTCGAGTCGGATCGTCGTGACGTCGAGCCGGCGGCGGGAGGCCTCGACGCCGGCGAACGCCGCGGCGGTCTCGGCGCGGACCATGGCGACGGCCCGGGCCCGCTCCCCCTCCGCCACGGAGCGCGCGGCGACCTGGCGACGGATCAACGCTCGGTTCCCCATGCCGAAGTTCAGGGCCGTCCAGTAGACCGCCACGTCGAAGTCCGTCCGTCCGCCCATGTCATTGATCCCGTTGCCGACCTGGTTGCCGCCGCCGCCGAAGGCGCCGCCGCCGAAGCCGAGGAAGACCGTCGGCAAGAGCGGCCGGCACCGCTCCCGCGACACCCGTCTTTCGGCCGCCTCGATCGCGGCGGTTCGCGCGCGGACCTCGGGGCGGTTGGCCATCGCCGTTCGGATCAAATCCGGCAGGGGGACCGTCGGGTCGATCAGGGTGGTCGTCCGGTCGTCCTCGCCGAGCGGTCGGAGCCGCACCGCCTGGTCCAGATGGAGCCTGTGGGCCAATCGCGCCGAGGCGACCGCGGCCTCCTCCTCGGCCTTGCGGACCTCCACGCCGATCAGGTCCAGCTCGGTCGCCGCGCGGTGGGCGTCGGCGTCGCGGCCCTGGCCGGCGTCGGCGTAGGCCCGCGTCAGCCGGGCGACTTCCGCCCCGTCGTCCGCGGTCTCGCGACGGACGCGCAGGAAGCCCTCCGTCGCGGTCAGCTCGAAGAAGAGTTGGGAGACCTCCAGAAGCACTTCGTTGGCGGTGGCGACCGCGTCGGCCCTGGCCGTCGAGACGACCTGGCGCGCCGCCAGGGGCTCGAAGATGGCGTCGGTCAGCGGGCTGAGGATGCTGACCGCGGGGATCTGGACCGGGTTGGCGGCGACGGCCTCGGCGCCGCCGCCGATGTAGAACGCCTGTTGCCGCAGGTTGATCATCGCGCCGGAGGATCGCTGAAGCTCGCCCCGGTGGAGATGGTAGTTCGTCCCCATGTTCAGCGACGGCAGCATCAAGACGCGCGCCTGTTGCAAAAGCGCGGCGGCCTCGCCGACGCGCTGGCGGGCCGCGGCGATGGCCGGGTTCTCGGCCTCCGCCAGCCGCAAGGCCGAGGAGAGGTCCACCGCGAACTCGGCCTGGACCGGGATCGACGGTTCGTCGAAGCGTCTGGCGGCTTCGGCCTCGGTTTCCGTCGCGGCCGTCGCGACCGCCGCGTCGCGGGGCGGCTCGGGGGCCCACGACAGGGTCATGCAGCCCGGCAGGCAGGCCGCCGCGGCCGTCGCCAACCCGGCGACGATCAGCGGGCGACGGCCGCCGAGCCGCCGGCCTCGCCGACTCGTCGCGCCTGGTCTTCGTCCGGGCATCCGCATTCGAACGCTCCTCGATACGCGAACCCGGAATCAGCGGCCGGCGTCGGCCGCGGGTGGGGCGGAGGGGACCGGCGGGGCGGCGCCGGACGCGGCCTCGTGACCGGCGATCGGCGTGGCGCCGCTGGAGACGGTCGGGCCGATCCCCTCCACCGGCGCGGGGCGGGCCAGGGCGTCGGCGGGAGGTTGGCCCAGGGCGACGTACAACTCGAACTGCGAGCGGTCGTAGTCGATGATCGCGTCGAGGTACGCCAGCCGCGACCGGGCCAGGAGTTGGAGGCTGTTGACCGTCTCGATCGCCGGCGACACGGTGTTCTCGATCCGGATCAGGTCTTCCTTGAACCCGTGCAGGCCGCTGGCGACGGCCCGCTCGGACGTCGCGATCCGGGCGTAGCGGGCGTGGGTCTTGGCGTAGGCCTCGGCGACCTCGGCCCGCACCTGGTCCAGCATCATGATCTCCTCGTAGTTCGCCACCCCCAGATGGGCCTTCGCCTGGTTGATCAGGGCGATGTTGCCCACGCCCAGGTTCCGGAGCGTCCAGTAGCCCGCGGGGTCGAAGTCCTGCCGGCCCGCCATGTTTCCGAAGACCGGCCGCACCAGGTCGCTGCCGCCGGCGAAGCCGCCGGCGCTGTAGCGGATCAGGACCGTCGGCGAAAACGGCAACGCCCGCGCGCCGTAAAGCAGCATGAGCGCCTCGCCGACCGCCGCCCGCCTCGCCCGTAGTTCGGGCCGTTGGAGCAGGCCCAGGGCGATCAACTCGGAGACCGGCGTCGGGTCCGGGACGATCGGGTGGGGGACGACCGCCGCGTCGGTCGGCTTCAGCCGGATCGACGGGTCCAGGTTCAGGACGAAGCAGAGCCGGGCCGAGGCCACCAGCACCGCCTCCTCGGCCTCCTGGATGTCGTACTCGCGGGTCTGCATCTCGGTCAACGCCCGGTGGGCGTCGGCCTCGGTCCCCTGGCCGGCGTTGGAGTACGAGGCGGTCAATTCGGCGACCTTTCGCGACTCGTCGCGAACCTGGATGGCGATCGCCCGCCGGCCCTCGGCGCGGAGCAACTCGGAGTAGCCCAGGGTCGTCTGGAGGAACGCCTGGTTGCGAACCGCCACGGCGTCGGCCTCGCGCTGGGCGGCGAACTGGCGCGACGCCAGGTAGCCGAACGTGGCGGTCGCCACGTTCCCTTCCAGGACGGCGCCGGGAATGGCGACCGACCCGGCGGCGACCGCGTTGGCCCCGGCCCCGACGTAAAGCGCCGACCGGTTGACCGACAGGATGTTGCCGTTGGACTGTTGAAGGTTGCCGGTGTGCAGGTCGTAGTTGACGCCGCCGTTGAGCGACGGCAGGAACTTGGCCGCGGCGATCTGCCGCAAGGCCGCCGCCTCCAGCACCCGGCCGCGGGCGATCAGGAGTTGCGGGTTCTGGGCCTCCGCCAGCCGAAGCGCCGTGTTCAGGTCGATCTCCCGGATCTCCGGCGCCAGCAGCGTCGGCGGCGACTCCGGCGTGGTGATCAAGTCGGGTCGTCCCCGAAGGGCCGCCTCGCCCAGCGGCGCGACGGCCGGCGCGCCGTCGTCGCCCGGGCCGCTCCGCGCCTCCATGCCCGTCTGGGCCGCGGCGGGGATGCCCCCGAGCCCGCAAACGGCCAGGGCCCACGCCGCGACGAATCGTCCTGATCGGCTCACGTCTCCTCCTCCCGGCCCGCGGAACGGGCGCGGCGGATTGATCGGTCCTTGCGATCTAATCGGCCTTGACGCCCCGCCGCCTTGAGCGGGTCGCGCCGAGGAGAGGGAAGGTTCGGACGTGGCGAAGGCTGATGACGACGGCCTCGGCTTCCGGGGAGGTTGATCATAACGTCCTTCCCCCCTCGCGGGGGAAGGTGGCCCGAAGGGCCGGATGAGGGGGGGCGAGCCAGAACGCCATCGACGTCCAGGGCTTCCCGGACGGGCTTCCGCGAATCGCGACGGTCG
>CALCIB010000366.1 GCA_937907525.1 uncultured Planctomycetales bacterium
CCCCCGCAAGGGGGGAAGATTCGTTCAGGCCCCCAAAATCCGTGACGGTCAGCTTCATTCCTTCCTCTCGGCGTCCTCGGCGTCTCGGCGGTTCCAATTCGGCGCCCATCGACGCGCCGCGCGAGCCGGTTGGAACGACGCCGTCAAGAAGGGAGTCCGACGATCCCCTCGCAAACGCCTCCGGTCGCCGGTCTTCACGGCCGGAGGACCGCCGCGGTCGTCGCGGCCGGCGGCTGGGCCGGAAGCGCGCCGGCCAGGAGCGTCGTGTCGGGATGGTCGGAGCGCCAGTCGTCCCAGGCCGTGGTCCCGAGGCGGGCCGTCGTCGCCAGCGTCTTCCCCTTGAGGGGGCCGCTGAAGGCGGTCAGGCCCTCGCCACGGTCGACCCACAGGCTCTCGGTGTCTCGGTCGTACAGGACGTGCCGATGGTTCATCGTGAAGCCGGACGAGCCCAGCACGACCCGACGACCGTCGATGCGGGCGTCGAACACGGCCACGTCCGGCTTCCCGTCCGCCCCCGCGTTCGGATCGTGGCAGACCAGCCGCGGCTGGCCGTCGATCACGTCGTTGACCAGCAGGACCCGACACAGCACCAGCCTGGGGTAGGCCCGGGCGCTTCGTCCCGTCGCCAGGCCGACGACGGCGGCGTCCTCCGGCATGTGACCCCAGACCTCGCCGCCGTCGGCCTCCACGTCGGGACGGTCGATCGCGCGGACGACGTCGCGGCCGACCGGATCCCCGAGCGTCGCCGGGTCGCAATCGCCGGCGGCCAGCTTGAACCAGCGATGGCCCTCGCCGGTCTTCCAGCCCGACCAGACCAAGAGGCTCGCCCCCTCCGTCCGCCGCCACGGCTCGGGCCGCTCGGCGCGCGAGACCGACGGGTAGATGTTCCGGTAGCCGATCACGGCGGTGGAGGCGACGGCGCGCTCCTCCGCCATCAGCAGCGACCATTCCCCCCACAGCCGACGACCCAGAAGGGCCGTCGCCGCGGCGAGGGCGAGAATCAGCGCGGTCGTCGCCGACAGCCGCGCGAGATCCCGCGGCGGCGCCGCGTCGCCGACGCGGAGTTGCGAATCCAGTGAAGACGAGGCCGAGACGCGCGGCTGCATGGGAAGGCCCTCCAATGCCGTCCGGACGAACACGCGACCCGAAGATTGGAACTGTCGCGCCGTTATCCCAAAGGCCGGGCCCGCCGTCAATCAGCAACTCCACGCGCTCCAAGATTTCTCGACGTATTGATACGTTGAGACCGAGTCGCGACGGCGGCCTCGGCGCGCGAAACGACCGCCGGGGGCGCCGGCGGTCGTCTTGGGTTTCGAGTCGGAGGTTCGGTCGGGCTCAGGCCTTGGCGGTCGTCTTGGCCTCGGCCTGGACCTTCTTGACGATCTCCTCCTGGAACCGCGAGGGGAGCTTCTGGTACTTGAGGAACTCCATGCTGAAGCCCCCCTTCCCCTGGGTCATGCTCCGGAGGTCGTTGGAGTAGCCGAACATCTCGCTCAGGGGGACCTCGGCGGAGATCACGGTGTAGCCCGAGCGGCTCTCGGTGCCGAGGATCACGCCCCGCTTCGAGGAGAGGGCGCCGGTGACGGGGCCCTGGAACTCGGTGGGGATCTCCACCTCCACGAGCATGATCGGCTCCAGCAAGACCGGGTCGGCCTTGCGGAACGTCTCCCGGAAGCAGTCGCGGGCGCAGATCTCGAAGGCCATGGTCGAGGAGTCGACGTCGTGGTACGAGCCGTCCTCAAGGACCATCTGGACGCCCATGACCTCGTAGCCGGCGACCGGGCCCTTGTGCATCGACTCGCGGAAGCCCTTCTCCACCGAGGGGATGTACTCGGTGGGGATCCGGCCGCCGGTCACCTTGTTCTCGAAGACGAACGGCTCGGGGTTCTCCGGATCCAGCGGCACGAGCTTGCCGACGACGTGGGCGTACTGGCCCGAGCCGCCGGTCTGCTTCTTGTGCTTGTAGTTGAACGCCGTCTCGCGGGTCGGCGCCTCGCGATAGCTCACCTTGGGCATGCCGACGGTGCAGTCGACCTTGTACTCGCGGCGGATCCGCTCGACGTAGATCTCCAGGTGCAATTCGCCCATCCCGGAGATGATCGTCTCGCTGGTCTCCGGGTCGACGTGGACCCGGAACGTGGGATCCTCGCGCATGAACCGGTTGAGCGCCTTGGAGAGCTTGTCGTAGTCGGCCCGCTTGTGGGGGTTGATCGACAGGTCGATGACCGGCTCGGCGGCGTAGATGCTCTCCAGGGAGACGTTCGTCCCCTCGGCGCAGTAGGTGTCGCCGGTGGCGCACTCGACGCCCATGACGGCCACGATGTCGCCGGCCTCGGCGGCGTCGATGTCTTCCTTCTCGTCGGAGTGGACCCGGAGGATCCGGCTGATCCGCGACCGCTTCTTCTGGCGGGAGTTGTAGTAGAACGTCCCCTTGCGGAGCGTCCCCTGGTAGATCCGCATGTAGGTGACCTGGCCGAACGCCTCCTCGACCAGCTTGAACGCCATGGCGACCAGGGGCGCGTCGGGCTCCGGCTTCAACTCGATCTCGGCCATCTCGGCGTCGTTGTCGTGGGCCTTCACCTCGCGGTCCAGCGGGCTGGGGAGGTAGCGGCAGACCGCGTCCAACAGCGGCTGAATCCCCTTGTTGCGGTACGCCGTGCCCACCATCACCGGGCAAAGCTGCTGGGCGATCGTACCGGCCCGGATCGTCTGGTGGATCAGGTCGAGCGGGACCTCCTGTTCCTCCAGGAGCAGTTCCATGACCTCGTCGGAGACCATGGAGAGCGCCTCCAGCATCCCCTGGCGGGCGCGGGCGGCCTCCTCGGCGAACTCGGCGGGGATCTCCTCGCGGCGGACCTCGGTCCCCTTGTCGCCGTCGAAGTAGATCGCCTTGCGGTCGATCAGGTCGATGACGCCCTGGAAGTTGGACTCGGCCCCCATCGGGATCTGAAGCGGCAGCGTCGTCAGCCCGAGCTTGGATTCAAGCTGGCTGATGACGTTGGCGGGGTTGGCCCCGGTGCGGTCCATCTTGTTGATGAACGCGATCCGGGGAATGCTGTACCGCTTCATCTGGCGGTCGACGGTGATCGACTGCGACTGCACCCCGGCCACCGCGCAGAGCACCAGCACCGCGCCGTCGAGGACGCGCAGCGACCGCTCGACCTCGACGGTGAAATCGACGTGGCCGGGGGTGTCGATGATGTTGATGACGTTGTCGTTCCAGCGGACCGTGGTGGCGGCGGAGGAGATGGTGATCCCCCGCTCCTTCTCCAGCTCCATGCTGTCCATCACCGCCCCCTCGCCCTTGACCTCCTTGAGCATGTGGGTGCGGCCGGTGTAAAACAGCATCCGCTCGGTGAGCGTGGTCTTGCCCGAGTCGATGTGGGCCGAGATGCCGATGTTCCGCAGGCTTTGCAGGTTTTCCATGGTCCGATTTACGTCTCAACGGTCGCCGGGAGGGTGGAACGCCCGCCCGCGGCCAGTTTTCACCACACGCCGAACTCATCGAGACGGGAGGCCGCTCGATTCGTCTGTTCCAAAAACGAAACGGCGGCCGGGCGAGGGATAAGCGGGCGCGTCAGGCACGTCGGGCCGAGGCCGCCTGACACGGGATCGGGAGATCCGGGAAGGCTCGCGAGCGCTCAAGACGAACCATCCTATCAGCCCCCACCGACCCGTCAAGGCGGATTCGCCCCCCGAAAACCGAATTGGCCCCCCTCTTGCGAACCGGACGCCGTCCGGCTAAACTCCCTGAACGCATCGATCGTACTCGACATTCGATCCAGTCTCCATCCGGGAGGCCCCCGATGCCCGCGACCCTGACCGTCCGCGACGAGACGCCCGCCGGCGGCGTCATGCGAGAGTGGTCGTTGGAGTTCCTGGAGGAAACGATCACCGTCCGCGACCTGATCCGCGAACGCGTCTATCAGGAAGTCCAGGACCACAACGCCCGGGGCCGATCGGCCGAGCCGTACCACGGCCTCGTCCGGCCCGAGGCTTACGAACGGGCCCTCAACGGCCCCGGGACCGACGCCAAGGCCCGCCCGATCGACTGGAGGAAACAATTCGACCGCGCCGTCGAGGCGTTCGAGGCGAACCAAGTCCTGATCTTGATCGACGACCGCCAGGCCGAATCGCTCGACCAGACCTTCACCATCGGCCCCCGCTCGGTCGTCACCTTCCTCCGCCTGACCCTGCTGGTGGGGGGCTGAACCCGATGGGCCAGGACCAAAAGGCCGCGCCCGCCGACGACCTGGACGCGCTGATCGACGCCTTCCTCGCCGAAAAGCCGAAGAAGAAGCACGCGAACATTCTCCATGGGCTTGAAATGGAGGATACGGAGACCGGCGCGTCGCTCCTGGCGCTCGCCCCCGACGCCCGGGCCGAGGCCGTTCGACGCCTGCTGGATCGACTGGCCGAGTCCCTCCCTTACAGTGATGGGCGGCTCCCTCGCGGACTCGCCGTGCTGGCCTTGGGGGGTCTGCTCCGGCGCAAGCCCCCCCTGCCGGACGATACCTTGAAGGCCCTGCTCGGATGGATGACCGTCGCCAGCGCCAGCTACTTCGTGCTAAGCGTGAGCCCTCTGGCCGACGTCGCGTCCGTCCTTGAAGATCGAGCGCTCGCCGGATCGCTGGGGGAGGAACTGGGAGCCGGCGTCAAGGGCGTGATCCGCGCGCTGCGGGATAGACTGTACGACGACGCCGATTTCCGAAAGATCGGCGACCGATTGGGCGGCTTGATCGCGCGCGACCCCGGGGCGTGGCTCGTCCCCGGCGAGGCCTGGTCCGACGTCGCCCTCGCCGATTTGGCCGCGGCGGACGACGATCGCCGGGAAGCGTGGTCGGCCCTTCTGCGCTTTTGCCAGAAGGTCGACGGAGGCAAGCCGACCGCCCAATGGTTGCTGGAGGCCGAGGCGAGGGTCGAGGCCGTCGGCTTCGGCGACTTCAAGGAGCGGTTGCTGAAGTGGTTCCCGCTGGTCGACCGTCCCCGGACTCATCCCCACGGTGACGGGCGGGGTTCACACATCGACGTCGTGCTCATACCCCACCACGCCAGGATGCTCAAGGGCCTGGCCTGGTCCGCGGGAATGCGGGCCGACCGCGACCTGGCGCGGGCGCTGGCCGCGCTGGCGATTTCGAGTTATCGCAAGGTGCCGGGCGTGGGGCCGCGGCTGGTCGCGCTGGGCAACGCGGCGGTCGTGGCTTTGGGGATGATGCCGGGATTGGACGCCGTGGGGCAACTGGCGCTCTTGAAGGTGAAGGTCAAGTTCGGCACGGCCCAACGGGGGGTGGGGAAGGCGCTCGACGTCGCCGCCGAGCGGGAGGGGCTGCCTCGCGACGAGGTCGAGGAGATGGCCGTCCCCGCCTACGGCATGGAGGAGGTCGGAAGGCGTCGGGAAGCGCTGGGGGATTACGTCGCCGAGGTCGTGGCCGAGGGTCGGGACGCCTCGCTTCGGTGGTCGCGGGCGGCCGACGGCAAGGCCCTCAAGTCGGTCCCCGCCGCCGTCAAGAAGGAACACGCCGACGAACTGAAGGAACTGCAAGCCGCGGTCAAGGACGTCGGCAAGATGCTGACCGCCCAGCGCGAGCGGATCGACGGCCTCTTCCTCCTGAGGAAGACCTGGCCGTTCGAGGCGTGGCGGGAGCGTTACCGCGATCACCCGTTGGTCGGCGTGATCGCCCGACGGCTGATCTGGCGGTTCGAGGCTGACGGCCGCGCGGTCGACGCCGCATGGCTCAACGGTCGGATGGTCGACGTGGACGACCGGCCGCTGGACGAACCGGGCGAGGGCTGGACGGTCGGCCTTTGGCATCCGATCGGGAAGACCGTCGAGGAGGTCACGGCCTGGCGCGACTGGCTCGACCGCCACCAGGTCCGCCAGCCGTTCAAGCAGGCGCATCGGGAGGTCTACGTCCTGACCGCCGCCGAGCGCGACAACACCCGCGTCTACTCCAACCGCTTCGCCGGACACGTCCTCCGCCAACACCAGTACCACGCCCTCTGCGCCGCGAGGGGATGGAAGGACCGCCTCCGGTTGATGGTCGACGACTCCTACCCGCCGACCTTCAAGGACGTCCCCGAGTGGGGCCTGCGCGCCGAGTTCTGGGTCGAGGGCGTCGGCGACGATCACGGAAGCGACACGACCGAATCCGGCGCGTATCTTCATTTATCGACCGATCAGGTCCGGTTCTACGAGATCGCCGCCGCCCAGCGCGAGGCCCACGCGGGCGGCGGCGGCTACTCGCCGGGTTGGAACGGCGGCCTCGACGCCGAGCCGGTCCCCCTGGAGCGGGTGCCGCCGCTGGTGCTGTCGGAAGTCTTGCGGGACGTCGACCTGTTCGTCGGCGTGGCGAGCGTCGGCAACGACCCGACCTGGGCCGACGGCGGCCCCGACGGCCGCCACGTCGCCTACTGGAACCGCTACAGCTTCGGCGATCTCTCCGCCAACGGCCAGACCCGCAAGGCCGTGCTGGAGCGCGTGGTCCCCCGACTGAAGATCGCCCCGCGCTGCTCGTTCAACGACAAGTTCCTGATCGTCAAGGGCGACCTGCGGACCTACAAGATCCACCTGGGCAGCGGCAACATTCTGATGGAGCCCAACGACCAGTACCTCTGCATCGTCCCCAAGCGCTCCACCGCCGCCCCCGGCGACGGCGTCTTCCTCCCCTTCGAGGGCGACGCCACCCTCTCCGTCATTCTCAGCAAGGCCCTGCTCCTCGCCGACGACCGCAAGATCGCCGACCCGACCATCGTCAGCCAGATCCAAGGATAACGCCGAGGCGCGTCATGCAGGCTGGATCGCGCCCCCGGCCACGGGATCAATCTTCGTCCTCAACTCGGGCGCGTTCCCTGGCCATCGCGCGGCCGTAGTCTTCCAGGAGGCGGTACTTCCGTTCCCAGGTCGTGTACATGAAGCCGTCGACGCCCTTGACGCCCCGGGCGGCGGCGTTCCAGCGGGTGAAGCCGGAGAGGTCGTCGGCGTCGTAGTAGCCGGCGAGGATCTGGCGATGGCCGCGGGCGGCGAAGAAGGCCAGGCTCTCGGCCGCCTTGCCGGAGTTCCAGTTGGCGATCGTCACCCGCGGCGGCAGGCCCAGCCAGGAGCCCTCCAGCGTGCCATTGACCAGGTAATAGGGACCGGCGACCGCGTTGTGCGTCGGGTCGAACATGTCCGACCAGACCGCGATCTCGCATCCGGGCGCGACCTCGTCGAGGATCGCCACGCAGCGCCGGACGTTCTCGGCGAGGATCGCGCCGGGGGTCAGCTTGCGGTCCAGGCACGAGCGGTCCCAGTTGAGGCAGCGGATCTCGTCGTGGCTCATGAAGAAGGTCCGGGGCTGGAACAGGTCGCGGACCCGCCTGGCCTGATCGCGCAGAAGCTCCTCGACCTTGGGATCGCTGGGACAACACATCACCTGCCCGCCGTGAACGGCGACCGGGTGATGCCAGCTTACGCGCA
Source organism: uncultured Planctomycetales bacterium (assembly GCA_937907525.1). Classification (GTDB taxonomy): domain Bacteria; phylum Planctomycetota; class Planctomycetia; order Isosphaerales; family Isosphaeraceae; genus Paludisphaera. The sequence goes on from CALCIB010000366.1 coordinate 7,457, forward strand.
AGGTCTGGCCATCCTGGATCCGGCCGTCGGGCTTGACGCGGATCGGAGGCCCCTCGTGGGCGAAGGAGTATTCGCCCTCCCAGGGGACGCGGCCCAGCTCGGGGTCGGCGACCGGCTCGAAGTCGCGGCCCTCCTCGTAGGTCGTCTTACCGTCGTCGGACGTCACGACCAGCGGGCAGCCATCCCGGCGCAGGACGTTCGCGAGGCCCATCGGCTCGATCGCCACGTCGTCAATCCAGACCTTCCCCGCCGACGGCCCCCAAAGGCCGACGTAGGCGTTGACCCTGGATTGCTCCAGACTGTTGAATACGACGTCGACTTGCCTCCAGTCCTGGTCGCTGGCGACGCCCCCCTCGAAGAACGTCAGCGCGCGGCCGCCCTCGCCGGTGCCGAGGACCAGCAGCCGGAAGCAGGAGGGATGGCGAAGGCCCTCGGTCTTGACCCAGGCCGAGAAGCGGTAGGCCCGATGGGGCTCGACGGCGATCGTTTGCATCGCGCGACGGTTCGGCGATTCGCCCTTCGCCTCCAGCCGGAGCGAGCGCTCGCCGGCGTGAACGACCGACTCGTCCGCGAACGAGCCCGCGCCGGGGTCGTCCTGGAAGGCGAAGCCGTCCATGCGGTCGCCGCGGCCCTCCTCCATGCCGCCGTTGCGGTAGAGGGGCTTGTCCGGCGGAACGAGCCGGGCCTCGCCGTCGCGGACGACGAACGGCGCGGCGGCGACGGGCATCCCCTCGGCGAGGTTGGGGTCGTGGGCCAGCAGACCCGACGAGTAGCCGATGGGGAAGACGGCCGGAATGATCTCGACGCCCGCCTTCTCGGCCGCCTCGCGGAGGCGGCGGACGTTGTCGAAGTAGTTGGGCGTCACCCGGTCGAGGACGTTGAGCTTGTAATCGGCCAGCATCAGGCCGTTGTAGCCGGCCTCCGCGGCGCGCCGAACCAGCGCGATCAGATCGTCGGCGGCCGAATCGACCTGGAGGTTCGTGGCGGAGTAGACCCAGCGCCTGGCGTAGACCGGCGGCTCGGCCGCCGGCCGCGCGCGGGAGGCTCCCACGGGAAGGGTCGCGAACAACGCTCCGATCAACATCAATCGCTTCGACATGCGTCTCCTCCCCCGTGCCGGCGGCGCGGACAAACTCCGGCCCGCTTATCGGTAGAGGGCCCCGATCCGCCTTCGGTAGTCGTCGTAGGTCTCCTCGAAGAGCGCGCGAGCGCGCTCGGGGCCGAGATGGTGCGCGGAGGTGAGCACCTTGGGCGGTCGGCCGGCCTCGGTCAGGAGGCGGGCGGTCTCGGCCTTCACCATGTTCGCCAGCGCGCAGCCGGTGACGGTGGAGAGGGGCGAGACCGGCGTCTCCAGGCCCTCGATCCAGACGACGGAGTCCCCCGCGGGGGCGTGGTGGTCCAGGACGACGTCGGCGATCTCGTGGAGCTTGCGGCCGGAATCGTGCCGGGACGTCGACGCCTCGGCGTTGGCCAGCGACGTCAAGGCGACGACCCTCATCCCCAGCCGCTTGGCCTCTGCGGCGACGTCGATGGTCACGGCGTTGCAGCCGCCGCTGGAGACGGCGAGCAAGACGTCTTGCGGGCTGGTCGCGAAGTTGCGCCAGAGGACCGGGCCGAACCCCTGGACGTTCTCCAGGAACATCGCCTGCCGTTGGCCGTTGGCGCCGACCACCGGGTTGTGGAAGCTCATCGACAGCTCCACGATCGGGTGGAACCCCGGGAACGACCCGTACCGCGGGAACATCTCCTCCACCGCCATCCGGGAATGCCCCGTCCCGAAGACGTGGACCAGGCGATCGGCCAGGATGGCGTCGGCGAACAGCCGCGCGGCCTGGCGCGCCGCGGGAAGCTGGTCGGCCTCCACGGCGTCGAGTCCGGCGCGGGCGGCCCGGAGATACTGCGCGAACACGTCCTCGGTCATGACTTGTCCGAATTCAAGTTGAGTGGCGAGCGACCTTCCGAGACGCTCCAGCCGCCGTCGACGTTCAGCACGGCCCCGGTCGTGAACCGCGAGGCCGGCTCGCAGAGGAAAAGGGCCGCCTCGGCCACGTCGGTCGCCGCGCCGGGACCTTCGGCCATCGGTTGCTTGGTCGCCAGGTACGACCGAATGGCCGGATCGCCGCAGGCGCGCGCGGCCATGGGGGTTTCGATCAGGCCCGGCGCGATCGTATGAAAGCGGATTCGGTCGCGGGCGTAGCGCGAGGCCGCCGCCAGGGTCATGGCCTCCACCGCCCCCTTGCTGGCCGCGTAGGCGATCGTCCCGAAATAATCAGGCGCCGGCGAGCGGCTCAGGACCGACCCCGTGTTGACGATCGTCCCGCGAAGGCCGCGGCCGTCGATCGGTTGCGAGAGCATTCGTCGGACGGCCGCGCGGTTGGTCAGGAACGTGGAGCGGGCGTTGGCGGTCATCACCGCGTCCCAGCCTTCCGGCGAGCACTCGTGGAGCGGGCCGTCGCCGAACCGCCGGCCGCTGATGCCGGCGACGTGGAACAGGACGTCGAGCCGGCCGCCCAGGCGGTCGAGCGTCCATCGGAACATTTGTTCGACCGCTTCCGGGTCGGTCGCGTCGGTGGCGAAGCCGTGGAAGTTCGGGGGGGCGTCGGCGGCGAAGAGGGCGTCAACGGCGGCGTCGGACTCCTCGCCGGTCTTGCCGGTGAAGACGACGACGGCGCCCTCGTCCAGGAAACGACGGACGCTCGCCAGACCGATCCCGCCGGCGCCGCCGACGACCAGGCAGCCCGCGCCGTCCATCCGTCCCATGGCGGGTCAGTCCTTGACCTGGAAGACGGCCTCGATCTCCACGGCCATGCCGCCGGGGAGCGAACCGGCGCCGATGGCGCTTCGGACGCCGACCCCGGCGTCGCCGAAGACCTCCTTCATGAGGTCCGAGAAGCCGTTGACGACCCGAGGCTGGAGCTCGTAATCGCCTGGGCAGTTGACCAGCCCCAGGGTCTTGACTAGCCGGACGACCCGGTCGAGCGAGCCCAACTGGTCCTTGAGCGTGGCGAGGATGGCCAGCCCGGTCTGCCTGGCGGCGGCGCGGCCGGCTTCAAGATCCAGGTCGACGCCCACCTTGCCCAGGATCAGCGTGCCGTCGGACTTCAGCGGCCCGTGGCCGGAGACGTACAGGAACTCCCCCACGCGCAGGGCCGTGACGTAGGTCGCCATCGGCTTGGGAGCGGGTGGGAGTTGCAACTTCAAGGCGGCGAGGCGTTCTTCGGCTCCCATCGCGACTTGTCCTTCCTCATGGCGTTGTTCGGGCGCGGGCATCCATCGCGGACATGCCATGAGGGTAACGATCTCGCGATCCGGCTACAACGCTCACGGACCCTCGGAAGCATCGATCCGGTCAATGGCGGCCTCGATCCGCTCAAGAAGTTCGTCCGACAAGTAGCCGTATCTCCGGACGATTTTCCGCGTGGGCATCAACATGACGTGTTCGCACTTGGCGACGCACGGCTTGGAAAGGCCGGTGCGGGGATCGTAGCCGTGATGGTCGTGGACCACGACGTGATAATACGGAAGCGGCTCGCGAAACTTCGTCGAGATGGGAATGACGTAAACCTCGTCATCGACGCGATCGTCGAATTCGTGATCGATGAGCACGATGGGGCGGTCCTTCGACGAGCCCTGGAACGGGTAATAGGCGAAGGCGACGCGACCGAAGTCGTACATCAGCCTTCGTCCGCCCAGGGGTCGAGATCCTTGTTGCGTTCGGCCAGCGCGGCGAGCTTGTCGCGATGCCGTCCCATTCGTTTCGCGATCAAGCGGCGCTTCTGATGGTGGAATTGATCGCGTCGAATGGGGGCCCCTTCGTCATCGTCCATGAGCGTGTTGAACCAGTCGGCGAGCGCTTTCCGGGTGATGGGAACGCCACGCCCACCCCGCTTGCGGGCGTCGAGCCAGGGCGACTCCTCGTGCGCCAGGTCGCTCAAGTCCACCGCCGTGAATTGACCGTGGGCCGTCAGAACCGCCGACAGCACCTCGACATTCTCCGGCTCGTAAGTGTCCTCGTCGATTGCAATTGGTTTGCTTATGGGCCTGCACCCACAATGCTTGTATTGGTGGTACACCTCCGGGACGACCGGCCCGTGCGTCCACGCCTCGAATTCCGCGTCGAACATAGGCTCGCCGCGCAGGGCGAGGCAGTACCCCTGGACGTAGTAGAGAAGCTTCTGAAGCTTCATGGGGCACGGCCGATCGACCGAGCGCGCGAGGATATAGTCGACGACCTGACTAGTGGTGAGCATCGATTCACCTTGTCTCTGGGGCCGCGCCTAGCGGATCCTCACAAGGGCAATCTACTTCGACCGTATATTTTTGTCAACCGCTTTCGAACGGCCATCATTCGGTCTGGTCTTAGCCCTCGGGATGCCGTCCTGTTAGGATGTCGGGGAGGAAGGGCATCCGCCGAACACGAAGGCTGTCGAGGCTTGAAGACATGAGGGCGAACCGCCCGCCGTTCACGGTGGGACTGATTCAGATGCGATGCTCGACCGATCCGGCCGACAACCTCGGCCGGGCGATCGAGATGCTGCGCGAGGCCGCGGCCGGGGGGGCGCGCGTCGCCTGCCTGCCGGAGTTGTTCCTCTCGCAATACTTCTGCCAGGTCGAGGACGCGCGGACCTTCGACCTCGCCGAACCGATCCCCGGCCCGACCTCCGAGGCCCTGGCCGCCGTCGCGCGCGAGACCGGCATGACCGTCGTCGGCTCGATCTTCGAGCGCCGCACGGCGGGGATCTACCACAACACGGCCGTCGTCCTGGACGCCGACGGCTCCATGGCCGGCAAGTACCGCAAGATGCACATCCCCGACGACCCGCTCTACTACGAGAAATACTACTTCACCCCCGGCGACCTGGGCTTCAAGACGTTCGAGACCAAGCACGCCAACGTCGGCACCCTGGTCTGCTGGGACCAGTGGTATCCCGAGGCCGCCCGGCTCACGGCGCTTCAAGGCGCCGACGTGCTGTTCTACCCCACGGCCATCGGCTGGCATCCCGGCGAGAAGGCGGAGTTCGGCGCGGCCCAGGCGTCGGCCTGGGAGACGATCCAGCGCGGCCACGCCATCGCCAACGGCGTGTTCGTCGCCGCGGTCAACCGCGTCGGCCACGAGGGACCGACCGACGCCGGCATCGAGTTCTGGGGCGGCTCGTTCGTCGCCGACCCCTTCGGCCGCATCCTGGCCATGGGCGCGCGCGACCGCGAGGAAGTCCTCCTGGCCGAATGCGACCCCGCGCTTCAGGAGGAGACCCGGCGCAACTGGCCGTTCCTCCGCGACCGCCGGATCGACGCCTACGCGCCGATCACCCGACGCTTCCTGGACTGACCGCCGAACCGCGCCGACCATCGACCTTGATCGGATCGCGACGAATCCCGCTCGGACCACGCCATGACCACGCGCCAGCCGACCCCCGCCCAGCTTGGTTTCCGGATGCCCGCGGAATGGGAGCGGCACGAGGCGACCTGGATCGCCTGGCCGCACAACCGCGACGACTGGCCGGGCAAGTTCGCCCCCGCCCCCTGGGTCTACGCCGAGATCGTCCGCATCCTGAGCCGTCACGAGCCGGTCCACGTCGTCGTCGCCGATTGGCCGATGCGCAGAAAGGCCGCGCGGATGCTGGAGCAGGCCGGCGCGCACACCGGCCGCGTCCGGTTCTTCAAGGCCGCCACCGACCGCGTCTGGCTCCGCGACTCCGCCCCCACGTTCGTCGTCCGCGACGGCGAGCCGACGGGCGTCGAGGGGGAACCGGCCGAATCGGTGGCGATGGTCAACTGGAAGTTCAACGCCTGGGCCAAGTACGACGACCACCAGCAAGACAAGCGCCTGGGCCGTCGGATCGCCCGCAAGACCGGGCTGCATCGCTGGGTCCCCCGCGTCGAGATCGACGGAACGGAGCGTCGGGTCGTGCTGGAGGGGGGCGCGATCGACGTCAACGGCCGCGGCGCGCTCTTGACCACCGAGGAATGCCTCCTAAGCGCCGACGTCCAGCAGCGCAACCCCGGCCTGACGCGCGAGGGCTACGAGCGGGTCTTCGCCGACTACCTGGGCGTCTCCAGGACGATCTGGCTCGGCCGCGGCGTCCACGGCGACGACACCCACGGCCACGTCGACGACGTCGCGCGCTTCGTCAACCCCGGCACGGTCGTCACGGTCGTCGAGCCCGACGAGTCCGACCCCAACCACGAGCCGCTTCAAGAGAACCTCGCGCGGCTCCGCGAGGCCCGCGACCAGGACGGCAAGCGGCTGAAGGTGGTGGAGCTGCCCTCGCCAAGCCCCGTGACGTTCGGCGGCGAGGTCCTGCCGGCAAGCTACGCCAACTTCTACATCGCCAACGGCGTCGTGATCGTCCCCACCTTCAACGACCCGAAAGACCGCGAGGCGCTGACGATTCTGGCGGACCTGTTCCCCGACCGCGAGGTCGTCGGCGTCCACTGCGTCGACCTGGTCCTGGGCCTGGGAACGCTCCACTGCCTCTCCCAGCAACAACCCGCCGCCCCCGAGTTGTGAGCGCCGTCAACGCCGAAGGGCGGTCGCGAGGCCCTCGCCCCGCGTCCGCCCTTGAAAACGGTGCCTCAATCCTGGAAGCGTTCGATTCAAGCCGAGCGGCGGCGGCGAGCCGCCACGACCAGCCCGGCGACGCCGGCCATCAGCCCCATCGCGACGCTGGCGGGCTCGGGCACGGCGCCAGGTCCGCCCGCGTAGTTGGGCGCCCCGGGAACCTCGAAGTTGTAGGTGGTCACCTCGCCGCCGATGAAGCCGATCCGGATGTTGTCGGCCGCTCCGATGAACGTTCCGTCAATGCCGCCGTTCTTCCAGCCCGAACCCACGCCGACGTTGAAGCCGACGACGTCCCAGTCGCCGTAGGGGGTGGTGGTCCCATCCGCGGGATCGGTGACCGACTTCAAGGCCGAGATGGCGGTCCCGATCTGGGCATCGTTAGGCTTGTTGACCCAGAATTGGCCGTTGCCGCCGTTGTAAGCGTCGATGACCTTCCAGTCGTCGGTCGGCGCGTCGACGCCGCTGAACCCGTTGTCGCTCTTGTTGTTGTTCGGCTCGTAGATCACCTGCCTGGTGGTGGTTCCGTCAGTCACCACCAGCCGAAGCACCGGGGCGTAGTGCTGGTTGACGGTGCCGCCGGAGGCCCGATACCAGTCGTAGCCGAGGACGTTCAGGTCGTCCAGCTTCCCGAGCGAGGTGCCGGGGGCGGCCAGATACCCGACGTCCGCCTTGCCGGACCCGGCGGTGACGTTGAAGTAAGCCGAACCGTCGCCGTCACTCGCGTAGGTCGTGTTGATCCCGACCGTGGCGCCCTGCCGGACGCTGGTGTAGCCCCACCCGGACGCTCCGGTGAGCGCCTGGTCGAATTCCGCGCCGGACCCCGTGACGAAATCCCCATAGACGGGGGGAGTACCCGCGCCTGGGTTCGGGTACACGGTATTGGAGTCGATGATGACCGTCCCCGCCGTCGCGACGGCGCCGAAGCCGAAGGTCAAGGCCGCCGCCCACAGGACCCGCCGACCGCCGTGGAACCAAGTGTTGCCGGACATGCGTTTGCTCTCTCAATCGCTCGGTTCGTCGGTGACGGACTCAAATCCGGACTCCGATGTCCGCTCGTCCGTCGCTCACGAGTCGGACTATAAGGCCCGGCCCCGGGGCGCTCCAGGACTGTTCATAAATAGCAACATCGCTCCACGGTTTTTCAGTGCAAAAGAGGCGTCTCGTCGACTCCTCGACGGTTCGGAGCGACGAAACCGCCGCGACGTCGTCCCGAGACGACGCGGCGGGCGTTCGGGCGACGCGGGTCGAGACCGACCGATCGGGTCGCGAAAGCGCCCGGCCGCTCGGAACGCTGGTAGAATGGCGGGCGACGATCGGCGAAAGGGAGGCGACGATGGCGAGAACATCCATGCGGCGGGCGTGTCGGGGATTCGTCGGGATCATGGCCTGCGCGGTCCTGGGGGTCGTCGCGGCGAGGGGCGACGTCGAGCCCTGGGCCGATCCCCGGCTGCCGGTTCGCGAGGGACTTCAAGCCTGGCTCGACGCCGGCCGCGGGACGAGCGACGAAAAGCCGGGCGCGGCGCTTGAAGTCTGGCGCGACGCATCCGGACGTCGCCGCGACTTCGCCCAGCCCGAAACCAAGGCGCGGCCAAGACTGATCGCCGCCGAAGGCCGCTCGTTCGTCCGCTTCGACGGCCTCGACGACTTCCTGGAGGCCGGGGGCTTCGACGCCGACATCGCCGACGCGACCGCCTTCGTCGTCGCCGCGCCCGCCACCAACCTCGGCGGCTTCCGCGGCCTTTTGGCCGGCGCCGAGAACGGCGAGAACGACTACGTCTCCGGCCTCAACGTCGACCTGGGCCCATTCGCCTCGCCCCGGCTGGACGTACTCAACGTCGAGGGCTGCGGCTTCCAGGGCTTCGCCAACCTCGACGCCTCCCCGCGCCCGCTTCGCGAGTTCGTCGTCCTCTCCGTCCGCGTCGGCGCCAGGGTCGACGCCTGGATCGACGACGCCGCCCAACGGCCTCGCAAGCGCGACGGCCGGCCGATGACGCTCGATCGGCTCGTCCTGGGGGCCCGGCTCTACAGCAACGAGGGGACGCCTCCCTACGTCCAGGGCCTCCTTCACGGCGACGTCGCCGAGGTCCTCGTCTACGACCGCGCCTTGCCCGACGCCGAGGCCGCCGCCGTCCGCCGTTACCTCGTCGAGAAGCACCGGGGCCTCACCGACGTCCTCCGCCGCGTCCCCGGCGACGGCCGCCGCCTGCTGGAGACGGTCAAGAATCCGCCGCCGTTCCAGATGCTCGTCCCCGGCTTCGAGATCGTGGAACTGCCGATCGATCTGAAGAACGTGAACAATGTCAAGCTCCGTCCCGACGGCGCGCTGTTCGCGGTCTGCTACGACGGCGCGATCCACGTCCTCTCCGACTCCGACGGCGACGGCCTGGAGGACAAGGCCGAGCTGTTCTGGGACGGCCGGGGCTCGATCGTCTCGCCAATCGACGCCGCGATCACCCCGCCGGGGTACGAGCTCGGCGACGGCCTGTTCGTCCCCTGCCGGGAGAAGCTCGCGCTGGTGGTCGATACCGACGGCGACGGCAAGGCCGACAAGGAGATCGTCGCCGCCAAGGACTGGCCCGGGCTGGTCCACTCCGTCGACGTCATGGGCGTCGCCCTGGGCCCCGACGGATCGGTCTACCTGGGGACCGGCTGCCAGAACTTCGTGAACGCCTACCAGATCGACGAGGACGGCCGCGCCCACTATGAGTTGGGGAGCGAGCGCGGGACCATCCTCAAGATCGCGCCGGACCTGAAATCGCGCGCGATCGTCGCCACCGGGATCCGCTTCCCCGTCGCCCTGGAGTTCAACGCCGAGGGCGACCTGTTCGCCACCGACCAGGAAGGGGCGACCTGGCTCCCCAACGGCAACCCGTTCGATGAACTGATACACATTCGTCCCGGACGTCACTACGGCTTCCCGCCCCGGCACGCGAAGCATCTGCCGAACGTGATCGACGAGCCGTCGACGTTCGACTACGCGCCGCAGCATCAATCGACGTGCGGCCTGATCTTCAACGGGACGGGCGCCGAGCCTCGCTTCGGCCCCGAATGGTGGGCGGGCGACGCGATCGTCGCGGGCTACTCGCGCGGCAAGCTCTACCGGACGCATCTGGCGAAGGTCCGCGGCGAGTACGTCGCGCGCAACGACCTGATCGCCAGCGCCGGGATGCTGCTGGTCGACGCCTGCGTCGCCTCCGACGGCGCGCTCGTCGTCGCCGCGCACGGCGGCCTTCCCGACTGGGGGAGCGGCCCGCAAGGCGCCGGGAAGTTGTACAAGGTTCGATACGTCGGGCGCGACCTGCCGCAACCGTCGCTCGTCTGGTCCGGCGGCCCGCGCGAGGTTCGCGTCGCGTTCGACCGGCCGCTCGACCCGGCGACGCTCCACGACGTCGTCAAGGGCATCCAGATCGAATACGGCGCGGCGGTCGGCGCGGCCGACCGCTTCGAGACGCTCCGGCCCGGCTACGCCGTGGTGGCGATGCAGATGGCTTCGCCGCGCGGGCTGCTGGCCGTGCGTTCCGCGGGGCTCTCGCCCGACCGCCGGACGCTGGTCCTGACGACGGACCCGCAATCCTCCCCCCTGCCCCACGCGATCACCATCCCCGGCCTGGGGCGGGTCGTGAACGCCCCCGGCGCCGAGCGGACCGCCCCCCTGCCCCAACGAGCCGAAACCGATCTGGCGTTCAGCCTCCACGGCGTCGATGCGAACTGGAAGAGCGCCGACGGCGCTCGAGCCGCCGCGGTCTGGCTCCCCCATCTCGACCTGGCCGCCGCCGCCGGCCTGACGCTCGCGAGCGCCGAGCACGACGCCTTCCGCGGCGTCCTCGCCCAACCCGGCGAACTGACGATGAAGACGCAAGTCCGCCTCAAGGACCTGCTCCGCCCGGCCGTCCAGCCCGGCGCCAGGGTCGACCCCGGCCCGCCGCCGGAGCGACCGACGCTGGTCTTCAAGGGCCGAGCCGGGACGACGGTCGAGGCCCCCGGCGCGAGGATCGAGACCCGCGACGCGGGCGACGGCCTGGTCGAGATCGTCCTGGACTTCGACGTCGCGGACGACCGGCCGATCCCGCTCACGGTCGTCTGTCCGACGGGCCCGGGCGCGAGCCTGGAGCTTTCGTTTCGCACCGACGAGGATTCACGTCCTCGGATGCTTACGCCCGAGCGCTTCCTATTGCCGTGGGCGAGCGTCGGCGAGGAGTCGGCGCCGCCGTCGAAAGAGGAGACGTTCCCCGCCGAGTACGCCGGCGGCGACCCGCGCCGCGGCCGGACGGTGTTTTACGGGGCGACCGCCCAGTGCTCGCGATGCCACGCGATCCGAGGCGAGGGAGGTTCGATCGGCCCCGACCTGTCGAACCTCGTCGAACGCGACTTCGCGTCCGTCCTTCGAGACGTCGACCGGCCGAGCGCCGCGATCAACCCCGACTATCTCTCGTATCTGGTGTCGACCGTCGACGGCCGCGCGCTGGCCGGCTCGATCCGAAGCGACGGCGACCGCCTCCGCGTCGGCCTGACGACCGGCGAGGAAGTCGTAGTCGCGCGCGACGAGGTGGAGGAGATGAAGCCGGCGCCGATCTCCGTGATGCCCGAGGGCCTCTCCGCGGCGATCGGCGCGGAGGACATGAAGCACCTGATGGCGTTCCTCCTGCTGGGCCCCCCCGCCCCCGCGCCGATCCACCGCGACGACGCCCCGCCCCCCAGGACCCGCGCCGAGTGGGACGCCGCGACCAAGGGCCGCGAGGCCCCCGCCGACGCCGCCGCCAGGCCGCTCCGGATCACCCTCGCCGCGGGGCCCAAGGACCACGGGATCGACGAGCACGACTACCCCTTATGGCTCGATCGCTGGTCCAAGCTCCTGCGGTCGGCCCCGAACGTGACGGTCCACGAGGTCAAGGACGGCAACGGCCTGGACCTGGCCGACGACTCCGACGTCATCGTCTGGTACTCCGCCAACCCGTCGTGGAACGAGTCGCAAGCGCCTCGGCTGCGCGCCTTCCTCGACCGCGGCGGCGGCCTGGTCGTCCTCCACTGGGGCGTCAACGGCGGCCAATCGGCCGAGGCCCTGGCCGATCTCATCGGCCTGGCCTCCGACTCGAAGCTCAAGTACCGCCACGGCCCGCTCGACCTGGATTGGACCGATCCGAAATCGCCGATCACCGCCGGCTTGACGTCGCCCCTGCATCTGGTCGACGAAAGCTACTGGCGGCTGGTCGGCGACCCGGCGCGCGTCCACGTCCTGGCGACGGCCGTCGAGGAAGGCGCGCCGCGGCCGCTGATCTGGACCCGAACCCAGGGCAAGGGCCGCGTCTTCGTCGCCATCCCCGGCCATTACACATGGACGTTCGACGATCCGTTGTACCGCCTGGTCCTCCTCCGCGCCATCGCCTGGACCGCCGATCAACCCATCGACCGGCTCATCGACCTGGCGACCGATGGGGCGCGGCTGGAGTGACGCGACGCGACGCATCGAATCGCCCCGGCGGACGGATGGCGGAACATCGACGCGGTCGCTCGCGGCGCGAATACCGAAGGCGCACCCGACGCCGCGGCCTTTGATCCAGGTGGACGCCCATGCTCAGCGCGCGCAACCAACTTCCGGCGACCGTCAAATCGGTCAAGCTCGGCACGGTCATGGCCGAGGTGGTCGTGAGCGTCGGCGACCAGGAATTGGTCGCCATCATCACCCGCGGCTCGGCCGAACAGCTCGACCTGAAGGTCGGCGACTCGGTCAAGGCGATCGTCAAATCCACGGAATTGATGATCGACAAATCATAAAATCGCCCGCTGGACGCCCACGCCTTTCGAGGCCCGGCGAACGAGCGACCCGCGCCTCTCACGACCGCGACAGGACCTCGCGACGGGCGCGGGCGAGCCAGTCGGCCGACTTGGGGAAGTCGGCGTAGTCCTTGAGCGGGGCCAGGAGCGGGTCGTCGGGCTTGACGCCGGCGGATTGCAGAAGCGCGTAGTCCTGGAGGCTCTCGGCGAAGACCTCCCAGCGGATCGAGTCGATGGGGCCCTCGGGGCCGGGGTAGACGACGAAGGGGTCGCCGTAGGGCGTGCTCGGCCACGCGCCGACCGAGGCGTCGGCGAACGGGTCGGCGATCTTGCTGGTGCAGAAGACGAACCAGTAGTTCCAGCCCCAGTGCAGGAATCCCAGCGCGCCCAGCTTGTAGAACAGCCAGCCGGCCATCCGGATCTTCGGGAGCGGCGTGTCCAGGAGCCGCTGAAGGTAGCGGTCGCGAGGGCCGCAGCAGAAGTAGGCCCAAGCGGGGCAATTGGCTTGCGTGAACTGGGGCGCGGTGACGATGCTGGGGACGGGCATGTCGGAGAGGCGCTCGGTGGCGAAGCGCGGATCGCTCATCGCGTCCATCACCTTCATCCACGGGGCCATCTCGGTCAGCATCGCGCGGGCCTTGCGGTAATCGGCCATCTGGACGTCGCCGTCGGGCTCGTCGGCGCAGTGGAACAGCGAGCGGTCGAGAATCCCCTCTTCTTCGAGAAACGCCTTGAACGCCGGCAGGAATTGCGACAGGAACCCGCGGTAGACCTCGCCGGTCGCGGGGATCTCGGGCGCCCAGAGCATCGAGCCGATCGTCTCGTCGTCGCGTTCGAAGACGCGCTGGGGGTGCCGCGCGCTGGTCGGCGAGGAGCTGAACAGGTGGGGCCATTCCAACTGGTTCGCCCCGGCCTCGAGCGCGAGCCGGACCCAGCGGCGGACGTCGGAGAAGTCGAACTCGTAGCGATCCGGCGCGGTTCGCTCGATCTTGAGCAACTGCGCGGGGCGTTCCAGGATCTCGTGGCGGTTGTTGAGCATGGGCGTGTAGATCACGTCCACGCCATGAGCGACGAGGTTTTGAATGTAGGCCGGCGCCAGCTTCCAGAACTCGTCGCCGCAGGGCTTGATCCGATACCACTCCCAGATGGAATCGGCGGAGATCCAGTTGGTGACGGGAAAGTCCCGCCGCGGCTTGACGACCAGCGGCTTGACGTCGACGCGGACGGGCATCTCGATCGCGAACGGCTGGGGTCGGGTGAAGTCGACGTAGCCGTAGCGGTTCTCCAGGGTCAGCTTGACGCGGACCTCGTGGACGCCGGGATCGGCGCCCTCGGGGACGACGAGCGAGATCCAGAAGACCCCGTTCCCCTCCGGGCCGACGTGCGCCCGAGGCTCGTCGTACAACGGGTCCGGGCAGAGGCCGGGGATGAAGCCGATCCCCTCCAACTCGTCCTTGGGGGTGAAGGTGTCGAGGCCGCGCATCGGCACGAAGCCGACCCGGCGGACGCGGACGCCCCAGCCGTCGGGGGCGGAGGCGTCGCAGCGGACGATCGCGGAGTTCGTCTCCAGGTTGCGGAAGCACGCCTGCAACGACAGCCGCTCGTTCCGGGCCGCGAGCATGTCGAGCGCGGTCGAGCCGCCGGGGGGCGAGATCGGGTAGACCCGCCGCAGCGAGGTTTCCAGCCAGAACTTCAGGCCGTCGCGCTCGATCGCCGCGAGGGGGGCCTCGGGTTCGGACGACCGCGTCGTCGTCTCGATCGTGCCGAGGGCCCCCGCCGCGGCGATGCCTCGGATCGCGTCTCGTCGATTCATGGCCGTTCCTCACCAGTCGGGTTCGAATCCGTTATCTCCTGACCGTCACGACCGCGACAGCACCTCGCGACGGGCGCGGGCGAGCCAGTCGGCCGACTTGGGGAAGTCGGCGTAGTCCTTGAGCGGGGCCAGGAGCGGGTCGTCGGGCTTGACGCCGGCGGATTGCAGAAGCGCGTAGTCCTGGAGGCTCTCGGCGAAGACCTCCCAGCGGATCGAGTCGATGGGGCCCTCGGGGCCGGGGTAGACGACGAAGGGGTCGCCGTAGGGCGTGCTCGGCCACGCGCCGACCGAGGCGTCGGCGAACGGGTCGGCGATCTTGCTGGTGCAGAAGACGAACCAGTAGTTCCAGCCCCAGTGCAGGAATCCCAGCGCGCCCAGCTTGTAGAACAGCCAGCCGGCCATCCGGATCTTCGGGAGCGGCGTGTCCAGGAGCCGCTGAAGGTAGCGGTCGCGAGGGCCGCAGCAGAAGTAGGCCCAAGCGGGGCAATTGGCTTGCGTGAACTGGGGCGCGGTGACGATGCTGGGGACGGGCATGTCGGAGAGGCGCTCGGTGGCGAAGCGCGGATCGCTCATCGCGTCCATCACCTTCATCCACGGGGCCATCTCGGTCAGCATCGCGCGGGCCTTGCGGTAATCGGCCATCTGGACGTCGCCGTCGGGCTCGTCGGCGCAGTGGAACAGCGAGCGGTCGAGGATCTTCTCCTCTTCCAGAAACGCCTTGAACGCCGGCAGGAATTGCGCGAGGAACGCGCGGTAGACCTCGCCCGTCGCGGGGATCTCGGGCGCCCAGAGCATCGGGCCGATCGTCTCGTCGTCGCGCTCGAAGACGCGCTGGGGGTGCCGCGCGCTGGTCGGCGCGGGCGTGAACAGGTGGGGCCATTCCAGTTGGTTCGCGCCGGCGGCAAGCGCGATCCGGACCCAGCGGCGGACGTCGGAGAAGTCGAACTCGTAGCGATCCGGCGCGATCCGCTTGACCTTGAGCAACTGCGCGGGGCGTTCCAGGATCTCGTGGCGGTTGTTGAGCATGGGCGTGTAGATCACGTCCACGCCATGAGCGACGAGGTTTTGAATGTAGGCCGGCGCCAGCTTCCAGAACTCGTCGCCGCAGGGCTTGATCCGATACCACTCCCAGATGGAATCGGCGGAGATCCAGTTGGTGACGGGAAAGTCCCGCCGCGGCTTGACGACCAGCGGCTTGACGTCGACGCGGACGGGCATCTCGATCGTACACGGCTCGGGTCGGGTGAAGTCGGCGTAGCCGTAGCGGTTCTCCAGGGTCAGCTTGACGCGGACTTCGTGGACGCCGGGATCGGCGCCCTCGGGGACGACGAGCGAGATCCAGAAGACGCCGTTGGATTCCGGCCCGACGTGGGTCTCGACTTCATCGTAAAGCGGGTCGGGGCAGAGGCCGGGAATGAAGCCGATCCCCTCCAACTCGTCCTTGGGGGTGAAGGTGTCGAGGTTCCGCATCGGCACGAAGCCGACCCGGCGGACGCGGACGCCCCAGCCGTCGGGGGCGGAGGCGTCGCAGCGGACGATCGCGGAGTTCGTCTCCAGGTTGCGGAAGCACGCCTGCAACGACAGCCGCTCGTTCCGGGCCGCGAGCATGTCGAGCGCGGTCGAGCCGCCGGGGGGCGAGATCGGGTAGACCCGCCGCAGCGAGGTTTCCAGCCAGAACTTCAGGCCGTCGCGCTCGATCGCCGCGAGGGGAGCCTCGGGTTCGGACGACCGCGTCGTCGTCTCGATGGCGCCGAGGGCTCCCGCCGCGGCCAATCCTCGGATCGCGTCTCGTCGATTCACGGCCGTTCCTCCCTTGGTTCGCGTCCCGCTACCGCTTCAGGTCGAAATCGAGGACCGCCGATTTGCCGTCGACCTCGCGGTCGAAGGTCTCCATGACGACGACCGGCTTGGTCTTCCTGGCGCCCTTCTTGACGGAGGCCGCGGTCAGTTCGGCCTGGCGCCGCATCGCGGCCTTGGCGCGCTCCTCGGAGAACTCGCCGGAGTCGTCCGCGTCGTCGACCTCGGTCTGGCCGACGGTCTTGCTGACCTGGACGGAGTAGTTCCCCTTGGCCACGCCGGATCGGCCGCGATACATGATTTTATAGTTCCCCTCCTTGCCCGTCACGTCGGAGCCGGGGGTGTCGGGGACGTTCCCCTTGGGGCTGAAGATGACCTTGGCGCCGTCGAGCGGCTTGCCGTCGAGCGTGACGGTGCCGGTCACGGGGACCAGGGCGTAGTAGTCGGTCTCGTCTCCGCTGCCGCATCCCGTCGCCAGGACGGCGGCGAGCGCGACGGCGGCGAATCTTCGGGTCGTCACGGTGGTCCTCCCGGTGCGGCCGCGGCGCGGGACGGTCGCGGCGCCGTCCCGAGCCCGGCCGTCGTCGATCAGTACGAGTCGGAGCTGATGATCTCGCCGCCGCCGATGGAGTTGAGCGCCCACCAGGTCGGGCCGCTGATGCTGTTCTTGATGAACCGCACGCTGCCGTCGCCGAAGAGCATGTTGAGGCCGCCGGCGTGCTTGCTCCCCATGACGTAGGCGTAGGGAAGCTTCATGTTGCCGCAAGGGCCGCCGCACTGGGCGGAGTTGGGCGGGGCGTTGGGCATCACCGAGGTGTAGTCGCGCCACTCCGGCCCCAGGCCGACCTGCGCGGCGATCGTCGCCCCCAGCGGGGGCGGGGGATACGCCGCGCCGTCGGTGGAGGTCAGGACGCCGGAGCCCCAGTAGGGCCCGTAGTAGTCGAGCATGTGGATCTGGGGCGACTCGCCGATCGCCACCGTGTTGGACAGGCCGTCGGTGACCTCCATCAGTCGCGTGCTCACGTCGGCGATGAACATCGACCGCGTGCTGGTCACGAACCCCGGCAGGCTGCCGCCCCAGGCGCTGGGGTTGTAATACTCCATCCAGAGGCCCGTGCAGAAGACGTAGTTGCTCCGCCGGGCGTTGAGGCGGAAGAAGTAGGTGATCGGGTTGTCGGTGACGACGTTGGGGGGTTGGTCCGACGGGCAGGCGTAGATCGGCACCAGGCTGCCGACCACCGTGCTGTTGGCCGCGGCCTGACCCATCACGTTGACGTTGCCGCTGACGACCCAGTTGCTCGACGCCTGGCTGTAGTTGTAGGCGTTGGCCATCGCGGTCTGCTCGATGAACGGCAGCAGAAGCGCGAACCCCGTGGTGTTCAGGGTGCCGTTGACGCCGCCGTTGTTGCCGATGGCGGCGCCCGGCCAGATCTTCGACGGCGGGAAGCCCCCCATCGAACTCTCGTAGTTGGCCAGGCCCAGGCCGATCTGTTTCATGTTGTTGACGCACTGGGCGCGGCGGGCCGCCTCGCGGGCGGCCTGGACGGCGGGGAGCAACAGCGCGATCAGGACCGCGATGATGGCGATCACCACCAGCAGCTCGATCAACGTGAATCCCGAGGGGAAGCGGCGACGTGGCTGGGACTTCATGATCCACCCTCACCGAAAGAGAAAGGTACGACCGCTACGAAGACCGCGCGGGCGACGCCCGCCTGGGAGGCCGTCGTTCGCCGCGAGGGCCGCAGCGGGCGCCGGCTTCCGCATTTATATTTCATTTATGGAAATAACGTCAAGGGTCCGGCTCGTTTTCTTCGCGTCCGTCAGTACGAGTCGGCGCTGACGACCTCGCCCCCCTTGATCGTGTTGACGGCCCACCACGTCTGGCCGCTGATGCTGTTCTTGATGAACCGCACGCTGCCGTCGCCGAAGAGCATGTTGAGGCCGCCGGGGTGCTTGCTCCCCATGACGTTGGCGTAAAGGGTCTTGACGTTGCCGCAAGGGCCGCCGCACTGCACGGCGTTCGGCGGGGCGTTGGGGAGGGTGGTCGTGTAGTCGCGCCACTCGGGTCCCAGGCCGATGTTGGGGACGATCTGGTTGACCAGGGGCGGCGGCGGGTAGACGTTGCCGTTGGTGGAGGTGTGCGTCCCCGACCCCCAGAAGGGGCCGAAGGAGGACGCGAGGTGGACCTGGGGGCTCTCGCCGACCATCGCCGTGTTGGACAGGCCGTCGGTGACCTCCGCCAGCCTCGTGCTCGTGTCGGTGATGAACATCCCCCGCGACGAGTCGACGTAGCCCGGCAGCGAGCCCCCCCAGGCGTAGGGTCCGTAATACTCCATCCACAGGGTCGAGCAGAGGAAGTAGTTGCTCCGCCGCGCGTTGACCGCGTAGTAGATCTGGTCCGTCGAGTTCTGAAGGGGGGGCGGTTGGTCGGACGGGCAGGCGTAGGCGGGGACGAGCGTGCCGATGACCGTGCTGTTGACCGCGGCGTTGCCGATGACGACGGTGTTCGGCCCGATGAAGGAGTTGCTCGACGCCTGGCTGAAGTTGTAGGCGTTGACCAGTTGGGTCTGCTCCAGGAAGCCCAGGATCAGGGTGAATCCGGTGGTGTTCAACACCCCGTAGATCCCGCCGTTGTTGCCGATGCCCGACCCGGACCAGATCTTCGGCGGCGGGAACGCCGAATTCGCGTTCTCGTAATTCATCAACGCCAGCCCGATCTGCTTCATGTTGTTGACGCACTGGGCGCGACGGGCCGCCTCGCGGGCGGCCTGGACGGCGGGGAGCAACAGCGCGATCAGGACCGCGATGATGGCGATCACCACCAACAACTCGATGAGCGTGAAGCCCGCGGCGAAACGACGGCGCGATCGAGAGTTCATGATCCATCCTCGTCGGAAAGGGTGAGGACGCGGACGTTACGAAGGGCACGGTCTCCGGCCGCCGGGAGCCGGGCGCCGGAGATTGATCGTTTTTATATTTCAGTTTTGGAAGTAATGTCAAGGGGTCGTCCGATTTTTCGGTCGGGGCCGCGACCGCCGTCGAAACGGCTGGCGTCTTGACATCGAGTGGGGCCGAGATTATCTTTCAGCAATGGAATTAAATCTCCCGTCGCTTCCGACGCAGGATTCGACCGCCGGGGCCTTCGCTGTTCCGCGGGGGGCGTCGGCGGTACATTCGCGTAGGCGCGCGGCCCCTCGACGGGGTCGGCGTTTCGGCGTGGGGGCCTGGGCGATGGGACGGAAGTCGGCGAGGGTCGTGGCGGGCCGGGACGGTTTGTGGTTCCCGGCCGGCCGCAAGGTGACCAAGCCGCGGTACAACCGGCAGTTGGTCTGCGCGGCGTTGCACCGCGAGGGGGCCGTGTCGCGGGCGGGGCTGCATCGGGCGACGGGGATTCCGATGTCGCGGCTCTCGGAGGTCTGCGGCGGCTTGATCCGCGACGGGCTGGTGCGGGAAAGCGTGGTGGCCCCCGCGGGGGGGAACGGCCGGGGACGGCCGCGGACGCTTTTGGAGATCGAGCTGCGGGGACTGGCGGCGGCGGTGGTCCGTTACGATCAATCGACGATCGAGGCGTCGGTGGCCGACCTGGCCGGCGCCGTGCGTTGGCGGCGGCTCTGGGACGTCCCGTTCCGCGATCCGGAGGACACGCTGAGACGGGTGGCCGACGCGGCGCGGCGGGCGGCGGCGGCGGGCGTCGCCGCGGGTCTGCGGGTGGTCGCCGTGGGCGCGGCCGATCCGGGGACGGTCGACGTGGCGGCGGGGCGGTCGGTGCGGGCCGTGGGGATGCCCGGTTGGAGGAACGTCCCGGTGGTCGAGCGGTTGACGGACGTCGCGGGCCCGCGGGTGTTCATCGACCGCGGCGACGGCTGGCAGGCGCTGGGGGAGGTGACCTTCGGCGCCGGCAAGGGGGCCAAGCACGCCGTCTTCGCGACGTTGCTGGAGGGGATCGGCGGCGGGATCGTCGAGGACGGGCGGCTGCTCTCCGGCCGCGACGGCTCGGCCGGCGAACTCGGCCACACCCGGGTCTCCGACGACGGGCCGCCTTGCGGCTGCGGCGGCCGGGGCTGCCTGGAGGCCCATCTGGCGCCGGCGCGGTTGGTCGCGCTCTGGCGGGACGAGGACGCCGACGCCCCGGCGCCCGACGCCGACCGCCGCTTCCCCGAGATGCTGGCCGCCGCCCGCGACGGCGACTCCGGGGCTCGGACGATCCTCGCCGAGGCCGCCGGCAGGCTGGCCCGCGGGCTGGGGAACGTCGTCAGCCTCTTGAACCCCGAGCGGATCATCCTCGGCGGCCGGTTCGTCGAGGCCGGCGACGCGATCCTCGCCCCCCTGAAGGCCGAGCTTCCCAAGTACGCCTTGCCCGAGCTGCTCCGCGGCGTCGACGTCCGACTCGCCGAGTTGGGCGACGCCTCGACGGCGCTGGGCGTGGCCGCCCACGTCCGCGAACGCCTCTTCGCCCTCCCCGCCGCGACCGATCGGCCGGCGGGCGCCGGGGCGGCGCGGCGGGCCGACCGCGACGGAGACGATTCATGAACATCAAAATCCGATCGATCGAGGCCCGGATCGTCGACCACCCCGTCCGGAGCGACGGGGCGATCGTCTCGTTCCTGGGCCGGCACGAGGCGTCGCGGTACGTCACGGTCGTCGCGACCGACGCCGACGGCGCGAAAGGCTTCGGCGAGGCCGCCACCGCGCCGATCTGGAGCGGCGAATCGGCCGAGACCGCCCGCTGGACGATCGAGGAGTTCCTGGCCCCCAAACTCGTCGGCGCGACCTTCGACCGCCCGGCCGACGCCCTGGCCGTCATGGACGCGGCGCTGCACGCCAACGGGTTCGCCAAGTCCGCGGTCGACGTCGCGATCTGGGACCTGGCGGCGCGGAGGATGGGCGTCTCGGTGGCGAGCCTGATCGCCGACCGCGTCCCGCGGCCGTGGATCCCCAGCCGGGTCAGCATCGGCGTCTACCCGCCGGACGAGACCGTCCGCCTGGCCCGCGAGTTCCACGCCCGCGGAGTCCGCACGCTCAAGTTCAAGACCGGCAAGCCGGGCCTGGACGATGTCGCGAGGCTGCGGGCCGTCCGCGACGCCCTGGGTCCCGAGCCGGTCTTCACCGTCGACGCCAACGGCGCGTATCCGACGGCCGACGCCGCCGTCCGCGCGATCGAGGAGCTATTGCCGTTCGACCTGGCGCTGGTCGAGCAGCCGACGCCGCGCGACCGGCTCGGCATGCTCGCGGAGGTCCGCCGCCGGACGCCCGTCCCGATCCTGGTCGACGAGGCCGTCTTCACCCCGGGAGACCTGGAGGAGGCGATCGACCTGGACGCCTTCGACGTCCTGTCCATCTATCCCGGCAAGAACGGCGGCTTCTCGCATTCGTTGGCGATGGCCAAGCGGGCGCAAGCCGCGGGCAAGTGTTGCGCCATCGGCTCCAACCTGGAGACCGACCTGGGGCAAGCGGCGATGGTCGTCCTGGCCGCCAGCCTCTCGGCGTTCCCGGCGGAGAAGTACGCCTGCGACCTGATGGCCGCGC
Organism: uncultured Planctomycetales bacterium; assembly: GCA_937907525.1. Lineage (GTDB taxonomy): Bacteria > Planctomycetota > Planctomycetia > Isosphaerales > Isosphaeraceae > Paludisphaera. The sequence continues at coordinate 28,927 of CALCIB010000366.1, forward strand.
TGTTCTACGACCGATCGGCGACCGACCCGCCGATCCGATGGCGCGACGGCGGCGTCGAGACGCCGACCGGCCCCGGCTTCGGCGTCGTCCCCGCGGAGGGCCCCTGACGTGATCGACGCGCACGCGATGCTCGGCGACGAGACCTATTTGAGGCTCGACGCCGACGAACTGCTCAGGCGGATGGACGCCGCCGGGGTCGACCTGGCCGTCGCCCGGCCGATGGGCGCCGGCATGGTCGTCGACCACCGGGCCGGCAACGACCTGGTCCTCAAGGCCGGCCCCCGAATCCGAGGGCTGGCGACCGTCAACCCCTGGTGGGGCCCGAAGGCGCTCGACGAGCTGGCCCGATGCCGGGACCTGGGCGCCGTCGGCCTGTTCCTGGACCCGGCGCGACAGGGCTTCTTCCCGACCGAGCCGGTGGCGACGCCCGTCCTCGCCCGCGCCGCCGAGTACGGCTGGCCCGTCATGATGAAGACCGGCGCGTATGTTTACGCGGACATCCTGGCGTTGGCGGAGGTCGCCCGCGACTTCCCCGGGACGACGTTCGTCGCCGGCTTCGGCGGCTTCGCCGACCAGTGGTTCGAGCTGCCGATGGCGATGCGGAACGCCCCCAACCTGATGCTCGACGCCTCGATGATGTGGGGCGCCGGGATCCAGCAGATCGTCGACCGCCACGGCGCCGGGCGGGTGCTGTTCGGCTCCGCCGAGCCCCGGAACCGCTACGCCGTCGTCCTGAAGGCGATCGAGCGGCGGGGGCTCGACGAGTCGTCCCGTCGCGCGGTCCTGCACGACAACGCCGCCCGCGTCTTCAAGCTGGAGGGAGGCCGGCCGTGAGGATCATCGACTTCCACGCCCACCTGGACGAACGCTGGCTGCACAAGCCGATCCCCGACGCCTCCCACATGGTCGCGGCCATGGACCGCCTCGGCGTGGCGCAAACGTGCGTCTACACGATGATGGGATTCTACGCCGAGACGCCCCGCAACAACGACCTGCTCCTGGAGCGCTCCCAGCGCCATCCCGACCGCCTGATTCCGTTCGTCACCGTCGACCCCAAGGAAGGCCCGGCGGCCGTCGACGAGTTGGAGCGATGTTTGGAGCGACCGGAGTTCCGGGGGATCAAGTTCCATCCCTGGCTTCAGGCGTTCGCCCCGAGCATGCTCGAGGAGACGATGGTCGCGATCCTCAAGGTCGCGGCGCGGACGGACACGCCGGTCCTGTTCCACGACGGGACGCCACCCTATTCGACGACGTTCCAGATCGCCGATCTGGCCCGCTGGGTGCCGGAGGCGAAGGTCTTCCTCGGCCACGCCGGGCTGGCCGATTACGTCGACCCCGCGGCGCGGCTGCTCCGCGACGTCCCCAACCTTTACGGCTGCTACTGCGGCTCCAGACCCGGCGACCTCGTCCATCTGATCGAGACCGCCGGGGCCGATAAAATCACGTTCGGGTCGGACTTCGACCCCGGATCCTGGGAACTCCTGGCCGAGCGGCTCGACAACACGATCGAGGCCGGCCTTTCACCCGAAGACCTGGAGGCCGTCCTGTGGCGCAACGCGGAGCGAACCCTCCGGCCGTCGAGCCGCTGAGCCCGTCGCGCCGGAACCCCTTCGACAAGGTCCGCCAACCCCGCCGCGCGGAGCTGTGGGAACTGTTGGTGGCCCGCGACAACGAGGCGTTCGCCGCTCTCGACTGGGCGCCGGTGGCCGACGACTTCTGGCCGGAACGGTTCGAGGGGATCTCCGCCCTCGGCTCGCTCGACCCGGCCGACTGGACGCTGGCCTACCCGAGCCTGGAGTCGTACCGCGACGACTGGCTGCGGATGGCCCGGAACTTCCTGGACGTCCCGCTGGCCGACGGCGACCACCTGGGGCTGCTGTACGCCATGACCACGCTCGACCGTTTCGAGTTCGACGGCGACCGCGCCCTGGTCTGGAAGCGGTTCCGGGCCGAGGCCCCGCTTCGGGACGGCGGCTTCTGGACGATCGCGTCGCAATCGCTGTTCCGACTCCACCGCGACGGCGACCGCTGGCGGATCGCCGGGTTCGTGGGCTACCTTCCCTTGCCGACGGAGGCCGAGGCGTGATCGTCGACGTCCACTCCCACTGCTGGCCGCGGGCCGACTGCTTCACCCCGGCGTTCCAGGCCGACGCCCGCCGGATGCGGCTGGGTCCCGTCGACCTGGTCACCAGGTTCGACGACTACTGGAACGCCACCGGCGGCGAGGACGTCGTATCGATCGTCTTCGGCGGCAAGGCCCGGCTCTCCGGCGTCTGGATCGACGACGACGAGGTGGCCGCCTGGGTCGCCCGCGACCCGTCGCGGACGATCGGCTTCATGTCGCTCGACCCCACCCAGCCCGGCTGGGAGGACGAGATGCGCGACGGCCGCGAACGCCTGGGCCTCAAGGGGATCAAGCTCCTCTCCATGTACGCCGGGTTTTACCCGCACGAGGAGCGGCTCGACCCGCTCTGGCGCTACGCCGCGAAACACGGCCTGCCCGTGCTCTTGCACGCCGGGACCACCTTCGTCTCGGTCGCGCCGATCGACTGCACCCTGCCGCGACACCTGGACGCCGTGGCGATCAAGCATCCCGACGTGAAGATCATCATGGCGCACCTGGGACACCCCTACGAGGGGGAGACGGTCGCCGTGATCCGCAAGCACCCCAACGTCTTCGCCGACGTCAGCGCGCTGTTCTACCGGCCCTGGCAGTTGTTCCATAGCTTGATGCTGGTCCACGAGTACAACGTCTGGGACAAGGTCCTCTTCGGCACCGACTTCCCGGTGACGACCGTCGCCGAGACGGTCGCCGGCCTTCGAAGCCTGGCCGAGGTCCGGATCGACCGTTTCGGCCTGCCCGCCGAACAGATCGAGCGATTGATTTATCGAGACGCGCTGGCGCTTCTGGGCCTGGAGCGGCCGAGGCCGGCGGCTGGGGAGGGGCGCGCGTGACCGAGGCGTGGAGCTTGCCGCTGGGGGCGACGGCCTGGCTTTCGCTGGGCCGGACGGACTGGGCCGTCGTCGCGATCTACTCGGCGGCGATGATCGGCCTGGGCTGGCACTTCTCGCGCGCCGCGACGAGGTCGGCCGACGGCTTCCTGATCGGCGAGCGGAGCCTGCCGTGGTGGGTGATCGGCTTCGCCAACGTGTCGACCTACTCGGACTCCGGCGGCGGCTGGGTCTGGCTGTTCTACGTCGGCGGATTCATGTACTTGAATCAGATCGCGTGGATCGCCTGGCCGATCTGGATGCCCCTCGTCGGCGTCCTCTGGGCCAAGATGTGGCGGCGGAGCGGCGTGGTGACCACCGGCGAATTGATCGAGCTGCGCTACTCCGGCAAGGGCGCCGCGGCGTTCCGGGGCTTCTACGGGCTCTACGCCTACCTGGCGTGGGCCGCGGTCTTCCTCGGCTACGCCACGGCCCTGATGGCCCGGCTGCTGGCGCCGTTGATCGGCTGGTCGCCCACGGCCGTCGTGGTCGTCTTCGGCGCGGTCACGTTGTCGTACACCGTGCTCGGCGGGCTCTTGGGGGCGGCCTACGTCGACCTTCCCCAGTTCGGCATCTTCTTCAGCGCCGCGTTCATCCTCTGGTTCTTCGGCGTCCAGGAGTTCGGCTCGTACTCGGAGATGCTGGCCAGGGCGACGGCGAACCGCGACCTGGACTTCTGGCAGATCTTCCCGCCGTCGTCGGGGACCAACGGCTACGTCGATCCGGGGAGCCTGGCGATGCTGGTGGTCCTCGGCCTGTTCCTGGCGGGGAGCCCCACCGCCGGCGAGGGCTGGACGGCCCAGCGCTGTCTCGCGGCGAGGGACGAGCGGCACGCGGTGCTCGGCCAGATGCTCAACGCGATCCTCAGCCTGGTGGTCCGGATGATCCCGCTGCTGCCCCTGGGGATCCTGGCCATCGCGATCTACCCGACGGCCGACCCGACGGCCCGCGAGACGATCCTGTTTTCCGACGGCTCGACCGCCCCCTCGACGGGCGTCTGGTCGCACCTGGTGATCCGTTACGCGGACAAGCTGCCGGGGTTCGGCGGCCTCATCATCGCGGCGGTGCTGGCGGGGTACATGTCGACGGTGGGGACGATGCTTCAGTGGGGCTCGGCGTTCGTGGTCAACGACCTGTACCGCCGCCACCTGCGGCCGAGGGCGCCCGAGCGCGAGTACATCCTCTTCGCCCGCGCGGCGATGGTGGCGATGATGGTGGTCTCCAGCGTTCTGGCCCTGTCGATCGAGGACATCGGCCCGTGGGTGTTCTACATCAACGCGGCGATGATCACCCCGGCGTTGCCGCTGGCGTGGCTGCGCTGGTTCTGGTGGCGGCTCAACGTGTGGGGGGAGATCTTCGGCGTGTTGCTGTCGGTGCCGCTGTCGGCCCTGGTCTGGTTCGGGCTGGGATGGAAGGACCGGCCGGTCTGGGAGCCGACGTTCCTGCTGTTGGCGGTGGGCTTCGGCGGCAGCGTGCTGGTCTCGCTGTTGACGCCCGCGGAGTCTCGGGAGACGCTGCGGGAGTTCTATCTTCGGATCCGTCCGCACGGCTTCTGGGGACCGATCCGCGACGAGTTGGAGGCCGAGGGCCTGGTCGACGCCGCTCGCCGTCGCGAGGAATTCCGCTGGGACGCGATCGCGGCGGCGAGCGGGATCGTCTTCTGCTTCGCGATCACCTGGTCGTTCTTCACGGCCGTCATGCTGCGTTGGGGAGAGTCGGCCGTCTGGGGCGTCGCGGCGGCGGTCTTCGGCGCCGCGTATTACCGTTGCTGGATGAGAAGCCACGCCCTGGCGGTCGCGCCGGCGGGGGCGCTCGCCGTCGAGACGGAGGGAGTCGCGTCATGATCCGGATCGGCCTCGTCGGTTGCGGCGCGGTGGCCGAGTCCGGCCACATGCCCGCCCTGCTCCGCCGCGGCGACTTCAAGCCGACGGCCGTCTGCGACGTCCGCCCGGAACACGCCGAGCGACTCGCCCGCGCCGCCGGCGGCGTCCCGACCTACTCCGACTGGCGGACGATGCTGGATCGCGAGCGGCTGGACGCCGTGACCCTGGCCCTGCCGCCGGAGGTCAGCCCGGACGCGGCCGTCGCCTGTTTGGAGCGTGGGCTGCCGGTCCTGGACGAGAAGCCGTTGGCGTCCACGCTCGCCGACGGCCGTCGCGTGGCCGCGGCCGTCGCGCGGTTCGGCGGCGTCTACCAGATCGGCTTCGTCCTGCGCTACGGCGACTGGGTCGAGGAAGTGGGCCGTTTGGCGCGTCGGATCGGCGCGCCGGCGCGGATCCGCGTCGCCGTCTTCGACGAACGGCTCGACCGCGGCGACGTCGAGCACCTGAACCGGATCCAGGGGTTCCTGGCCGATAGTTCGGCGATGACCCACGAGGGCTCGCACGTCGTCGACTACGCCGCGCTCTGGAACCCGTCCCCCTGGACGCGGGTCGCGGCCGAGGCCCGTCGAACCGAGCCCGACCTTCACGGCCCCAACCACTGGACGTCCACGTTCGACCTGGCCGACGGCTCGAAGTTGGAGATCGAGATCGGCTGGCTGCTCCCGGAACTTCCTCCCAGTTCGATTTCGGTCGATGGCCCACGGGGACGCCTGAAACTCCACCCCGTCTCCGGCGCGGGCTACTGGGAGACCGCGAACGACCGGGGCGCGTTGTCGCTACCGCCGCTCAAGCCCGAGTGGGACCGTCAGTACGACGCCTTCGCCGCGGCGATCGCCGCCGGCTCCGCCAGGCTCTCCACGATCAAGGACGGCCTTCGCGCCCTGGAGGCCACCCTTGCCGCCGAGGAAGCGGCGCGGACGGGGCGCCCCGTCGCCCGCGCCGACGCCACGCCCCAACCCTCCCGGAGGTCCCCGCCATGACCCGAGCCAGTCTGACGACGTCGGCCTGGATCCTGCTCGCGACCGTCGCCGCCGTCGCGGGCGACGACCCGGCCTCGCCCCCCTGGACGGCCGACTTCCACGCCAAGGAGTTGACGGCCCCCTGGCGCGTCGTCGTCGACGACGGGGGCTCGGTCTCCACCCGCGACGACGGGCTCGCCGCCAGGGCCGAGCATGGCGCGCGGGCGCACGTCGAACGCCCGCTGGGCCGCGACCGGATCGCGATCACGGCCAGGATCAGCCGATGGGGGTCGATCGACCTGGTCTGGGGCCCCGACGACTGGTGCGGCGTCGGCAAGGTCTCGCCCACGCCGTTCGGCCGCTACTCCACGGCCGTCGTCCGTCAGGGCGCGATCGACGAGGAAGACCACCGCGGGCTCGACTTCGGCGCGGCGCAACACGTCCGGATCGAGCTGGGCGAGGACTACGTCCGCTTCTCCAACAGCGCCGACGGCCGGACCTGGGAGGAACTGCGGACCATCGAGCGCCCCGCCTCGTTCGACGGCCCGCCCAGGCTCCTGGCCGCCGGCCGCTGGTACGAGGCCGCCGAACGCCCGTTCGCCGCGGCCGACGCGGAACGGACGCGAACCGAGATCACCCCGCTCGACGGTTGGATCGCCGACCTCCGCGTCGACGACCTGCCGGAGTCCGCGGCCCGGCTCGGCGAGGCCGGCCTTCAGGCGCTTCGCGCGCCGAAGGTCGATCCCGTCGCCGCCGTCCTGATCGGCAACGACGACGACCCGACGTTCGAGAAGATCGCCGACAAGTTCCCGGCGATGAAGGCCCCGCGCGAGATCGTCGGCGTGCCCGCGCATCCGCTGGACGTCGGCGTCGACCGGCTGGGCCGGCTGGACGTCAGCCCGTGGACGCCCCCGCTGGCCTGGTTCGAGATCGGCGACCCGCCCGCCCCCCTGGGCCGCGAGGGCGTCCCCTTCCGCCGCCGCATGCTCCACGGCTACCTTCCGGTCCTCACCCTGAACACGACCCGCGACGGCGTCGACTACGAGTTGACCGTCCTCGGCGCCAACGACGGCCACCGGGTCGACGCGGACCTCACGGCCTACGTCGCCCTGGCCGCCCGGCCGGCCGACGGCGCCGCCGTCCCCCCGCTGGCCATGGCCTGGAACGGCGGCCGACGGCCGATCCCGACCGAGACCGGCGACGACGGCTGGTCCCGCGGCTTCCTGAGCTTCACCTATCCCAAGCCCGACTCCGCCACGCCGGTCTCCCGCGACGAGTTCGAGGCCAGGGTCCGCGACGCGGCCGCGTTCTGGGAGGCGAAGCTCGCCCCCGCCGCCCGCTTCGACGTCCCCGACCCCCGTGTCGCCGAGGCCTACCGCGCGTGGCTGGTCTACTCGATGCTCAACGCCGACGCCGTCGACGGCCGCGTCGAGGCCCACGACGGGGCGGGGTTTTATGAAGAGATCTTCGGATGCAGCATGTCGCTGCATTCCCGCGCCGTCGATCTGTACGGGCTCTCCGACTACGCGGAACGGTTGCTCGACACCCAGCTTCACTTCCAGCGCCCCGACGGCCTGTACACCCAGGCGTGCGGGCTCACCGACCCCGGCTCGCTCCTGATCGCGCTGGCGCGACACTTCGCGATGACCGGGAACGCCGACTGGCTCCGCCGCGTGGCCCCCAACGTCGTCAAGCAGTGCGACTGGCTCCGCGACCGCCGGGCCGAGGCCGAGAAGGAGGGGGACCTCCGCGGCCTGATCAAGTTCCGCCCCTACAACGACCTGTCCCACCCCACCTACAACTACCTGGGCAACGCCTGGTGCGCCCGCGGCATGGCCGAGGCCGCCGACGCGCTCAAGCGGATCGACCACCCCGACGCCGATCGGATCGCCGCCGAGGCCGCCGCGTACCGCAAGGACGTGCTGGACTCGATGTCGGCGTTCGCCTTCGAGGACCGCGGCCTGACGCTCCTCCCCATGGAGCCGGACACCCGCAGGCTCCTGAAGATGAGCCGCAACCGCGGCGGCGACTACTACGGACTCGTCGCCTGCTCGCTGTTGGAGACCGACTTCCTCGCCCCCGACCAGGACCAGACGCGCTGGATCGTCGACCTGATCGAACAACGCGGCGGACTGGTCGCCGGCGTCAGCGAGTTCCAGACGGGCATCGACCACGCCTACACCTACGGCTACCTGATCAACGCCCTGCGCAAGGACGAGCCCCGCAAGGTCTTGCTGGGCTTCTGGAGCTTCCTGGCGTTCGGCATGACCAGGGACACCTACTCGCCCGTGGAGGTGTCGATGATCCGAACCGGCGAGAACCATTACACGCTCCCGCACCTCTACTCCTGCACCGAGCAGCTTCGCCTCCTGCGCGACCTGCTGGTGTTCGAGCAAGGCGACGTCCTCTGGCTGGGGAAGGCCGCGCCCCGGGCGTGGCTGGAACCGGGCAAGCGCGTCGAGGTCGCGTCGGCGCCCACCGAGTTCGGCGCGGTCAGCTACCGAATCGACGCCCTCGCCGACGGCTCGACGCGCGCGCGGATCGATCCGCCCGTTCGCCGGCCCCCCGCCGCGATCAAGCTCCGCCTCCGCCATCCCGACGGGCGGCCGATCGCCGCCGTCCAGGCGACCCCCTCCGCGCCCTTCCAGGTGGAAGGCGACGTGGTGAGCTTCCCCGACTTGCGGACCCCCGTCGACCTGACGATCCGCTTCCAGACCGATTGACCCTCCGAGAGCCTTCCCCGAGGAGTCTTCCCATGTGGAATCGAGGCATGTTCGCCGTCGCGCTCGCCGCGACGGCCTGGCCCGCGCTCGCCCTGGGCGCGGACGGCTCCGCGGCCGCCAAGCCCGCGATTCGCGCCGAGATCGGCGCGAACAAGGCCCCGGTCGCCTACTGGCTGGAGTCGTCGCTGCATCGCGTCTACCCGGCGACCGAGCCGGGCGCGGCGGACCTGGCGTTGACGGTCCCGCGGGCCGCCCGGGCGTCGTTCCAGATCTGCGTGCGGAACGACAGCGTCCATCCCATCGGCTTCGACTGCGACGTCACCGGCGCCGACGACCTCAAGCCCCGCGTCCGACTCGTCGGCCTGGTCCCGCTCCCCCACTTCACCCCGAACACCGACCCGAGGGAGTTGGAAGGCGTCGAACACGGTCCCGGACTGGTCCCCGACCCGTTGTACCCCGAGACGAAGGTGCTGACCGGGCCCATGGAGTCGCGATCGTTCTGGGTCTCGCTGGAGATCCCGGCCGACGCCAAGCCGGGGCCGCGGACGATCACCGCCCGCGTCACCCCCTGGGGGGGGAAGGAGTCGGTCGAGATGCCCGTCGCCCTCCGCGTCGCCGACCTGGTCGTCCAGCCCCGCCGCGACTTCCCCGTCATCCACTGGTGGCGCGGCGAGGCCACCTGGGACTATTACAAGACCGAACGATTCGACGAACGCTGGTGGGAGTTGACCCGGGCCCAGCTTCAGGACATGTGGGACCACGGCTCCGACGTCATGCCCGTCCCGCTTTTGGTCGCGCGTCGCGAGACCTTCAAGCGGCCCTGCCAACTGCTCGACGTCGAGGAGACGGCGCCCGGCAAGTACGCCTTCGACTGGACCCGGACCAAGCGATTCATCGACATGTGCCGGGAGATCGGCTTCCGCGAGTTCGAGTGGTCGCACCTCTGGATCTACTGGGGCGCGGAGAACCCCGTCCGGGTCTATACCAAGAAGGGGGATGAATTCGTCATGCTCTGGCCGCCGGATATCAGCGGCTACTCGGACGTGTTCCTCAACTTCCTGGACCAGTTCCTCCCCGAGTTCCACGAGTTCCTCGTGAAGGAGGACCTGCTCGACGGCGCATACTTCCATGTCTCGGACGAGCCCGGCGAGGGCCGGCACATCGAGAACTACCGCAAGGCCCGGGCGATCCTCCGCGAGAAGGCGCCGTGGATGAAGGGGAAGGTGATGGACGCGCTCAGCTCCATCAAGTACGGCCGCGAGGGGATCACCGACATCCCCATTCCGGTCGTCTCCGCGGCCCAGGCGTACATCGACGCCGGCATCCCCCACTGGGTCTATTACTGCTGCCAGCCGACGGGCCCGTGGCTGAATCGCTTCCTCGACACGCCGCTCTCGAAGATCCGGATGTCGGGCTGGCTGTTCCACCGGCTCGGGGCCAAGGGGTTCTTGCACTGGGGCTTCAACTACTGGCACAAGATGGAGCGCGAGGAGATCGGCGACCCGTTCCACGACGCCTCCAACGACTCGTGGCCGGGGATCCCCTTCGGCGACCCGTTCATGATCTACCCCGGCGAGGACGGCCCGCTCGACTCGATCCGCTGGGAGGTCTTCGCCGAGAGCCTTCAGGACATGGCCGTCCTTCAGACCGCCGACGTCAAGCCCGACGACCCCCGCCTGGCCGCGATCAAGACCTACGCCGACTTTCCGAAGTCGGAGGACTGGTTGAAAGCGGCGATCGACGCCGTGCTTATTGGAGAGTCCGACGCCCGATGAAACCCGACGACATCCGACCGATCCGAGGCCCCGGCGTGGTCGCCGGCCCCCTGCCGTTCTCCTCGGGGATTCGCGCCGGGGACTTCGTGTTCGTCTCCGGCATGGCCTCGGCCGACGAGGACGGCAAGCTGGTCCCGGACACGTTCGACAACGAGGCCCGGCGGACGTACCGCAACCTTGGCCGCGTGCTGGCGGCCGCGGGCCTGGACTTCTCGAGGGTCGTCCAGGTCCGCTGCTACCTCTCCAGCAAGGACGACTGGGACGCCCACAATCGGATCTACCGCGAGTTCTTCTCCGAACCCTTTCCGGCCCGGACGACGCTGATCGGCTGTCTGGGAGACCTCGTCAAGTATGAAGTCGACGCGATCGCCTACGCGGGCGCGTCGGAGGAGCGCTAGCCATGTCCGTCCCCCCCCTCCCTCGCGACGACGCCGGCCGGCTCGCCTGGGTTCGCGAGCACCTGTACGTCCCGGTCGTCTGCGACGTCCTCGACGACATGGATCGCCGCGACCGGGCGATGCACCACCGCCTCCGCCCCCTCGATCCCGACGACTGCGTGATCGTCGGTCGGGCGCGGACGTTGCGCTGGATGGAGGTCGATTACGTCCCCGACGGAGACCCCTACGGGCTGGAGATCGACTTGATGGACTCGCTGAAACCCGGCGACGTGGCCGTCCACTCCAGCGACCACGCCTTCACCAACGCCCCCTGGGGCGAGCTGATGAGCACCCTGGCGAAGCGCAACGGGGCCGTCGGCTGCGTCTGCGACAGCATGGTCCGCGACTGCCGGCGGATCATGGCGATGAAGTTCCCGGTCTTCACCGCCGGCATCCGTCCCCTGGACAGCAAGGGCCGCGGCAAGGTGATGGCCTTCGACGTCCCGATCCGCTGCGGCGGCGTCCTGGTTCGTCCCGGCGAACTCGTCTTCGCCGACTACGACGGCGTCGTCGTCGTCCCCCGCGACGTGGAGGACGATGCGCTCGCCCTGGCCGCCGAGAAGGTCGGCAAGGAGAACGGCACCCGCCGCGAGCTACTCAAGGGCCGCACCCTGCGCTCCGTCTACGACGAGTTCGGCGTCCTCTGAGAATCCGTCCCATATGGGGGCGAACGACGGCGATCACGGTCTTCCCCCCTCGCGGGGGAAGACAGACCGCGAAGCGGTCGGATGAGGGGGACGACACGCGAGACGACCGTCGGGATTCGCGGAAGCCCGTCCGGCAAGTCCTGGACGTCGACGGCCCTCTCGCCCGCCC
>CALCIB010000367.1 GCA_937907525.1 uncultured Planctomycetales bacterium
CTCCCCCTCATCCGGCCCTTCGGGCCACCTTCCCCCGCGAGGGGGGAAGGGCGTTGATCCGACGTCTTCCCCCCTCGCGGGGGAAGACAGACCGCGCAGCGGTCAGATGAGGGGGGCGACGCGCCAGACGACCGTCGCGATTCGCGGAAGCCCGTCCGGGAAGCCCTGGACGTCGACGGCGCTTTTGCTCGTCCCCCCTCATCCGGCCCTTCGGGCCACCTTCCCCCGCGAGGGGGGAAGGTCGTTATGCTCGCCTCCCGTCATCCGGAGCGACGGCCTTCACCATACTCGGCCGACGGTCTTCGGGCAAGGTTGCCCATCCTTCCTCATCGCAGGGGATGCAGCCCTTCCGCCGCGCGACGCGCGTTGACCTGGAGTAGCGCCCGAGGCTCGGCGGCGAGCAGCTTGACCAGTTGCGTCGCGGTGCAGCCGAGTCGGGCGGCGGTCGTCTTCACGTCGTCGCCGCACGCCGACAGGGCGTCGAGCGCCTCGGCCAAAAGCGCGGGAAAGTCGTCGTGTTCGGGGCTGACCACGATCCGACCGCCCCGAAGCCGCGACGTCCACGACGCGCTGGGCGACTCGCCGAACGGCTCGCGGACCTCAAGCGCCAGTTTCAGGCGGAGTCGGAAGAGGGCGATCCGGCGGTTCTCGCCCTGATGGCGGCGCTCGGCGGCCTCGGCGGCGATCCCGGTGGGGCGGTGGGTCAGGATCACCGCCGTCTCCACCTTGTTGCGGTTCTGACCGCCGGGGCCCGACCGCCTTGTCGTCCGGAACTCGCACTCCGCGGCCAGGCGGTCGGGATCGAGCGCCGCGGGGTGGGTCACGACGGCCGCCCCCGGAGCAGTTCGGCCAGGTCGTCGACGGTGGCGACGCCCGTCGTGCCGACCTGATGGACGACCACCGACGACGCGACGGCGGCCAGTTCGACGGCCTCCCGGAGCGTCGCCCCCGCCGCCAGCGCCGCGGCCAGGTTGGCCGTGACCGAGTCGCCCGCGCCCACGACGTCGATGGGCCCTCGAACCGGCAGCGCGGCGACGTGGACCGTCTCCCCGGTCGGCCCGGCCGCGACGATCCCGCGCTCCGCCATGGTCACGAAGACCGGGCGGCCCGATCCGCGGGCCAACTCGGCGGCGGCGCGGCGCGCGTCGTCGACCGACTCGGCCGGCGGCCGGTCGAGCATCGCGCCCAGTTCGTCGGCGTTCATCTTCAGGCCCACCGCCGGCCAGCCCTTGAGCCCCCGGCGCGAATCGGCCAGGAAGATCACGTCGGGACGTTCGTCGGTGATCTCGTCGAGCGCCTCCAGCAGCCCGCGGGTGACGACGCCGGTTTCGGCGCGATCCACCTGCTCCAGCACCACGACGGCGTGACAGCGCTCGGCGACGGCGCGCAGGCTCTCGATCAGCCGGGTCTCCAGGTGCTTCGGGGTGGAATCCCAGTTCTTGGAGTCGAGCCGGTTGAGTTCCACCGGCGGCTGACCGGGGCGGACGATCAAGGGCTTGCAGTAGGTGAACGTCCGGCGGTCGTGGGCGACGTGGAGGTGTTCGGTGGAGACCGCGGCGTGGGCTTCCAACCCGCGTTGCAGTTCGTAGCCCTCGCCGTCGTCGCCGCGGAAGCCAACGACCTCCACTCGCCCCAACCCCAGGGCGACCAGGTTGTTGAGGACCGTCCCGGCCCCTCCCGGCTGGGCGCGGACGCGGACGACGTTGTGGACCGGCAGCCCCGTCTCGATCGACGTCTCGGCCCGCGCGGGGTCGATCTCCAGGTAGCGGTCGAGGCAGAAGTCGCCGACGACCGCCACCCGAAGCCCCTTGTACCGCGAGACGATCTCCGCGAAGCGTTCCGGCGTCATGCGACCACCAGGCGGTAAAGGTTGTGGAGGAACGCGGCGTTGTCGCACTGAAGGTAGCGCATCGTCCCTCCCATCCGGGCGTAGCTCTTGCAGAATCGCAGGTAGTACGCCGGGCTGGTCTTGGGAGGCTCGCCGGTGGACCAGTCCCAGCCGCCGCCGTCCTGGACGTCGACGACGTAAATCGAGTGGTCGGCGACGATCGGCCGGTCGTCCTGAAGACGAAGGTTGTTGACGCAGCTCAGGCTCTTCTCGAAGACCTGCGGCCCCATGATCGCCGAGCCGACCGACAGGACGACGCCGCCGTCGAGCGTCTCCACCGCGCCGCCGAAGAGGTGGAAGTCGTGTTCCGCCGCCCTGCCGATGACCGCGCCGTTGAAGATCGGGTGGTTGGCGATGATGTCGTAGCCGATTCCAGGATGGATCGTCGTCGGCGTGTTATTCTGAAACGCTTGCGCCAGGATTGACGCATGTTTCCAGCGGTGTTCGACGGCGACCCGTCCCGTGGGAAGGTCGTGGGCGAGGATGGCGCGGAGGGCGTCGGCGCGGGCGGGGGCGAGGGGGTGGCGGGGCTCGCCGCGGAGGGCTTCCTCAAGCTCGGCGACGCTCGGCAACTCCACGCCGTCCTCGGCGATCATCCGGCCCAGGCCCGCGCCGTAGCCCTCGCCATGGAGGCCCGCGGCGATCAGCGCCAGGTGGATGTAACGACCGGTTTCGTCCCAGGAGCCGAAGGTGCCGGTCGGGACGTTCTCGCGGACGCTCTCGGTGGAGCGGCCCAGCCAGGCGTATTCCCAGTCGTGGATCGTGCCGGCGCCGTTGGTCGCCAGGTGGGTGATCCAGCCGTCGCGGGTCATCCGCCCTAGGATCGTCGCGGCCCCGTTGCGCAACAGGTGCGCGCCGTAGATCAGCATCACGCCCGCGCCGGTTTCGCGGGCGCGTCGGATCCTCGCGGCGCACTCGACGACGTGGGCGGCGACGGCGTCCGGGACGGGTTTGGGGGGTACGTCGGGGTCCAGCAGGACGCCGTCGGCGGTCGTCAGGCTGCGGCGGTCGGCCAGCGGAAAGACCTTGAGCCGGGAGAGGTCGAGGGGTCGGGCGTTCATGAGCCGAGGATCAACTCCAGCAGCGGGGCCGCGTCGCGGTAGTCGGGGATGACGACGTCGGCGCCGACGCCGGTGAGTCGTTCGCGCTTCCAGGGGTCCATCCGGCCGGAGCCGTTGGCCGCCTCGTCGCTGGCGACGGCCACCGCCAGGCCGCCGGCCTCCTTGGCGTTCTGGATCTCGACGTAGCCGTCGCCGAAGGCCAGCAGTTCCGCGCCGCGGACGTCGTTCTCGCGGAGGATCCGCTCGATCACCATCTTCTTCGAGAACGTCTTGTAATCGTCCTGCGCCCCGTGGACGTGGGGCCCGAAGTAGCGGGCGACGTCCAGCATCTCGGCCTCGCGACGCACGAACGGCTCGTCGGTGCCGCTGGCCAGGTAGAGCGTCAGGCCCCGGCGGGTCAGGTCCTCCAGCAACTCCCGAGCGCCGTGGACCAGCAGGTCGTCGGGCTTGATGGAGCCGTCGCGGAGGCCGTCGAGGCGGTGGATGATCCGGTCGTCGAGCCTCTTGAGGTACTCGTGCTTGTACCAGAGCGGTTCGTGGGGACGTCCGCCGCGCTCTCGGATCCGCTCGACCAGCTGGATCATCTGATAGATGGTCTGCTTGCCGTTTAAGCGCATGATGTCTTCATACGCCAATTTGGCGCGGTCCTCGTCGGTCTCGCCCGGCAGGGGGGGGAGCGTCTCGACGAACATCGGGACCATGACCTCGGGCCAGCCCTGGCGGACCAGCGAGAGGGTGCCGTCGAAGTCGAACAGCACCCGGCTGATCCCCGGGCGGGGGGCGAACGACGGCAACAGGACGACCTCGCCCTGGAAGGTCGGGGGGTTCGGGGGGGTCACGCCGGCTCCTCGGTCTGTTCCATGAATGCGTAGCAGATCATGTGATAGAGCGTCATCTGGACGTCCTCGACGCGGCCGTAGTGCGAATCGGCCACGACGATCGCCTGTTCCGCGAGCGCCGCCAGGCCGCCCCGCTTGGCGCCGACGAAGGCGATGGTCCGCAGGTCGTTCCCGCGGGCCCACTCCATCGCCCGGACCAGGTTGGGCGAGTCGCCGCTGACGCTGGAGGCGATCAGGACGTCGCCGGGAAGCGCGTGGTTTTGCAACGGTCGCAGGAACACGTCGTCGAACGAGTAATCGTTGCCGATGGCCGTCAGCCAGGCGACGTTGTCGGCCAGGGTCATGACCTTGAACCGCCTGCCGACGGCGTCGCTGGCGCCCTTGCCCAGATCGGTGGCGAAGTGGCTGGCGCTGGCGGCGTTGCCGCCGTTGCCGATCGCGAAGATCCGCCGATCCTCCTCCCACGCCCGCCTCACGGTCGCGATCGCGCGTTCGACGGCCTCCAGCGGGACCGACTCCAGCGCCCTTTTTTGGGCCTCGACGTACCGGGACAGCCATGACCGCATCGCGGGGCCTCGCTTGCTCGCGCCTTCCGAACCGGGAGAGTGTACGGACCCCAAGATGATAGCCCCCGCCCGGCTCTCTCGCGAGCCCCCCGCGGTCAGGGCAGGACCGTCGCGGCGTCGATCCGCCCCCAGACCGTTCCATCGACCGTCAATTCCCAGGAATCGCCCTCGCCAACGACCAGGGCCGTCGCGTACGCGCCGTCCCCGGGATCGGCGAAGACCTCGATCCGACGATCGACGAGATTCACGATCCAGTAGTTCGGGATCGCGGCCGCGGCGTACAGGTCGCGCTTCAGGCCGCGATCGACGGCCAGGCTGGTCTCGGCGATCTCGACGGCGAGGACGACGTCGCCGGGGCCGGGGTGACGCGCCAGGTAGTCGCGGACGTCGCCGCGAGCCACGGAAAGGTCGGGCTCGGGCATGCTGTACTCGGGGATCCGCACTGGACCCTCGACGCGGACGATGAAGCCGGCGGGGGCGATCCGCTCGATCGCGCGACGGCAGAGCAGGCAGCAAGCCTCGTGATACGTCCCCTTGGTCATTTTGCGCGTCAAGACCCCGTGAAGGAGTTCGATCCGATCGTCCTCGCCCAGCTCGCCGAGCGAGGCCATGCGTTCGTAACGGTCGATCGGGATCCGAAAGACCTGTTCACGGATCGGTAGCGGCAACGTCGTCGAGTCTCGCGCGGCGATCATGGCGTTTCCTCCCCTCACGGCAGGACGGCGGCGACCTCGACCCGCCCCCAGACCGTCCCGTCGACCGTCAACTCCACCGATCCGCCCTCGGTCGAGACCGACGTCGTCGCATACGCGCCGTCCTTGGGATCGGCGAAGACCTCGATACGGCGATCGACCAGGTTCACGACCCAGTAGTTCGGGATCCCGGCCCGCGCGTAAACGTCGCGCTTCAGGCCGCGGTCGCGGGCGAGGCTCGAATCGGCCACCTCCACGATCAGGACCACCTCCGATGGCCCGGGGTGTCGCTTCGTAAAATCGCCTTGCGCCCCGCGGATGATCGCGATGTCGGGCTCCGGCACGCTCGACGGCGGCAGTCGGATCGGATCCTCCTTGAAGACCAGGAAGCCGGCCGGAACCAAAGCGGCCAACGCCTCGAAGCACAGCCTGCAACAGGCGGCATGAATAGGGTACCTGGTCATCTTCTTGACGAGCACTCCATCCAAGAGTTCGATCGGCGCGTCCTCGTCGATGCCGCCGCTGGCCGCCAGGCGTTCGTACTCTTCGATATCGAGCCGGTAGACGTCTCCGATCGTCAGCCCCGCGGGCGGTGACGGATGAATCATCGTGGACATGCAGGTCCTCCTTTCCCGTCACGGCAGGACCGCCGCGACCTCGATGCGACCCCAAACCGCGCCGTCGACCGTCAACTCCACCGATCCGCCCTCTTCCACGACCACGGCCGTCGCATACGCGCCGTCCCTTGGATCGGCGAAGACTTCCACGCGACGATCGACGAGGTTCACGATCCAGTAGACCGGCACGCCGCCCCGCGCGTACGGATCGCGCTTCACGCCGCGGTCGCGGGCGAGGCTTGAATCGGCCACCTCCACGCACAACGGGACGTCGGCCGGGACCGGATACCGCGCGGCGTACTCGCGAAGATTCCCCCGAAGCATGATCAAATCAGGCTCGGGCATGTCCCATGGCGCGATTCGAACGGGACCTCCGTCGCGAATCCAAAACCCCGGACGCAGCCGCCGATCCAACTCGTCGCGGCAAAGCTCGCGACCGACGACGTGGGGAGGGGTCTGGGCCGCCTTCCGGACGATCACCCCGTTGAGCAACTCGACACGCTCGTCCTCGTCGATCAAGCCGGACTCGAACATCCCGAGATACTGGTCCACCGTGATTCGGGAGACCTCCCTCGGCGGCGACCGCCGTTCGACAACCTCAAAACTCGCGGTCGACATCACGCCACCTCCTCGCGACGACGCGGTTGATTCGCCCCTCCTCCATCATCGCACGTCGCGCCGGTTCTTCCAGACTCGCCGTCGTGATTCGACGGATCGCCGGGTCGCACGCGCGCATTCGAAAAATCGGTCCTAAACCGATCGGGTTTCGTCCGAACCTTGTCGCGTCTCGGCGAATGTGTGGCAACGGCTTAAGAAGGGGGAAATCCACGGGCCTTTGGAGGGGGACGGTTGAGGCGAGACGTCGAGGCGGGGAACGCGGGACGGGGGGCCATCGCGGGCGGAAGCGGCGCGACGGCCCCCTCGCGCGCGGTCCTTGGCGATCCGGGCGTCACGTCGCCGGCTCGCCGCGCGCCCGTCCGGGCGATCGTCGCCGCCGATCGCGCCGTCCCGACCTCCGACGTGGAAATCGTGAATCGACTTCGACGAACGGACCCAATCGTGGCGAGCGCAACTCGTAATCAGTACGAAATTTGCGTCATGACGGCCCAAATCGACCGCCGCGAACGAAGCCGATTTTCAAAGGCCGACGGGGAGGGTCAGCATGGGCGCGACCGCGCCGTGGCTCTCGGAGTCCTCCAGGGAGACGAGGATCTCGATGATCGCCAGGATCGACCGGCTGTTGACGTCGTCCCTGGGGATGTAAAACCAGTAGTCGCGATAGTGGACGGCGATCTCCGCGTTCCGCGGCCGGCGCCTGGAGGAGCGGACGAAGAAGTTGCCCGCGGTGACGCGCGTCCAGTCGTAGGGTCGGCCGTCGGCGTCGAGCGTCATCGGCGCGATCCGGCCCTCGACGTGCTCGGCGGGGACGCAGACCCCCTTGGAGAGGAACAGGAGGATCTGAAGGATCGAACGCATGTGCAGGTAAATCGTCTCCTCCCCCTCGTCGAGCGCCCGGGGGGCGTCCAGCGCGTTCTCCATCAGGTCGGACTTCACGCGATACCCGTTGAGGCCGGGGCGGAGGCGGAAGACGCGTTCGAATTCCAGGGCCTCGGGGGAGTCGGCGAACCCCGGCCGGAACTTCAGCACCAACCCCTTGTCGCGCTTCAGGAGCGAATAGCGGCCCTCCCCCCTGTGGCGGTAGACGTAGCCCGCCTGAGCGGCGTTGAGCAGGTCGTCGCCGCCGAGGTCGGTCGTGGTCACGGGGTCGGACGCGCCGGCCTCCTCCACCTGACTGCCGATCTTCAACTCCACCGCGCCGCCCTGGAAGAGATCGGCCAAAAGCCGGATCCCGCGGACGTACTCGTCGTTGCGGCCGGGGGTTCGCGGGACCATCACCGTGGCCTGGGGGGCGTTGGGGACGTCGTTGACGTCGTCGATGGTGGTCAGGAAGAGCTGCTCGAGGTTCGCGCCGGCGTTGACCACGCTGAGCAGTTCGGCGGAGATCGGGGTCAGGAGGATGCGGGAGACGTCCTTCCCCTCGCGAGGGCGGAAGCTGAGGGTCGGGCTGTCGCGGCCGGTCACCTCGCCGTTGCCGAGGTAGCTCGCCGCGGGATACTGGTTCCCCCAGCCGCCGAGGAACCCCAGCGTCCCGGCGATCTCGAACTGGCTGGTGATGCTGGGAAGGTCGATGAAGATCGGCGAGTCGGCGTAGCGCAGGCGGACGATGTTCATCAGAAGCTGTTCGTCGTTGGTGACGCGGATCGCCTCGTTGTACTTCATCCGGGTGGCGCGCAACGCGCTGGGACCCAGGCAGCCGGACCCCAACAGGGCCGCCGTCAGCGCCATCGCCAGCCACGCCCGCCGGCGGGGGCCGTCGATCGTCGGTCGCTCCCCCATGACGCCTGGGACTCCGGAACGCGCGCGGACGGCGGACGAGCCACGACGGCCCGACCGTCGAACCCCTGGAAGTCGTTATCGTCGCGGCGATCGGAATTCTCGACGAAAACCGCGGGGCCGCCCCTCGCCGTCGCCCGTCGCGGCGGGCGGAGCGTCGAAAATTCCCGAGCCTCGCGTGATCTTTACGACCTTAAAGGGTACGCTGAAGCGGGACGGATCGCCGCCGCCGCGACGTGGGCCGCCAGCGGCGACGATCGGGTCGTCACGGACTCGGCGGCGGCCGCCGCGAGGGCCGGAACCGGCCATGCCGCGAGGAGTCGGCGGCGACAGTCACGAGAGCGAGGCCGATTCATGCCGCGACTGCTGGTCGTCGAGGACCAACCCAAACTGCTGCAGAACCTGGCGCGCGGGCTCCGCGAGGAGGGCTACGAGGTCCTCACCGCCGCCGACGGCGAAACCGCCTACGACCTCGCGGGCAAGAACCTGCTCGACGCCGTGGTGCTGGACCTGATGATCCCCAAACGCGACGGCATGGACGTCCTCCGCGCGCTCCGCGCCGACGGCTTCAACAAGCCGGTCCTGATCCTCACCGCGCGCGACGAGATCGATTCCCGAGTGGCGGGACTCGACGCGGGGGCCGACGACTACCTCGTCAAGCCGTTCTCCTTCGTCGAGCTGGTCGCCCGGCTCCGCGCCTTGATCCGTCGCGACGTGGTCAGCCGCGAACTCTGCTTCCAGGCCGCCGACCTGGAACTCAACATCCTGGAGCGCTCCGTCGTCCGCGCCGGCGAGAAGGTCGTCCTGACCCGCCGCGAGTTCGAGCTTTTGGAGTTCCTGATCCGCAACAAGAACGCCCCCGTCACCCGGGAGATGATCGGCCGCCAGGTCTGGAAGGAGGGCGCCGGGACCCTGACGAACACCATCGACGTCTACATCACCCTCCTGCGCAAGAAGATCGAGCGGCCCGACCTTCCCACCCTGATCCATACCATCCGAGGCGTGGGCTACATGCTCAAGGACGAGGAATGATCGGCCGGCTCCCGATCCGATGGCGGCTGACGCTCTGGTACGGCGCCGTGCTGGCGGCGGTGCTGACGATCTTCGCCGCCACCGTCGACCTGCTGATGGCCCGCGTGCTCCGGCACGGCACCGACCAGGGCCTGGACCACCAGGTCGCCGTGATCGAGGAGCAGATCCTCCAGATGCGCGAGCCGGTCGCCCTGCGCGAGCGGCTGGCCTTGCTGTTCCACAGGCATCCCGCCTTCGAGATGCAGGTGACCGAGAACGACGACCGGGCCTGGCTCCGCTCCGAGGGGGTCGAGAAACAGGGCCTTCCCCGCCCCGCCGTCCTCCCCGAGACGCCCGGCGAGGGGGTCCACGAGGACGTCGAGGTCCCCGGCGTCGGCCCCTGCCGGATGTGCAGCAAGGTGATCGAGACCCCCTACGCCTTCCTGCTGGTGCAAACCGCCGCGAGCACCGACGCCAACCGGAAACACCTGGGCGAATTGCGGCGGGTCTTCCTGGCGACCGGCCCGATCCTGCTCGTCGCCGCGCTGGGATGCGGGTACCTGCTGGCCCGCAAGGGGCTCGCGCCGGTGGAGCGGATGGCCGCGGAGGCCGACCAGATCACCGCCAGCCGGCTCGACCGTCGGCTGGCCGCCCCCAACCCCGACGACGAACTGGGAAGGCTGGCCCGGACCCTCAACGGCATGATCGCGCGGTTGGAACTCTCCTTCGGCGACGTCCAGCGGTTCACCGCCGACGCCGCCCACGAGCTGCGCACGCCCCTGGCCGTCCTCCGCGGCGAGGCCGAGGTCACCCTCCTGTCCGACCGCGAGCCGGCCGAGTACCGTCGCGCCCTGGAGAGCATGCTGGAGGAGATCGAGCACCTCACCCGGTTGACCGAGGACCTTCTGAGCCTCTCGCGCGAGGACGCCCAGATCCCCCCCTCGTTCGAGGACCTTCGGCTCGACGAGGTCGTCCGCGACGCCTTCGGGACGATGACCGCCGTCGCCGCCGAGGTCGACCGCCGCCTGGTCCTCGCCGGCGAACTGGCACCGTGCCTGGTCCGGGGCGACCGCGAACGACTCCGCCGCGTCGTCGTCAACCTGATCGACAACGCCCTGAAGTACACCCGCGCGGGGGGGCTCGTGCAGGTCTCGCTGGCCCTCCGCGGCGACGAGGCCGTCATGACCGTCGCCGACGACGGCGACGGCATCCCGCCCGAGCACCTGCCGATGATCTTCAAGCGGTTCTACCGCGTCGACGCCTCGCGCCCCCGCTGGGGGAGCTCGACCGGCCTGGGCCTGCCCATCTGCCGGACGGTCGTCCTCTCCCACGGCGGCACCATCGACGTCCAGAGCGCGCCGGGCGCGGGAACCCGCGTGGAGGTCGTCCTGGCCGCCCGCCCGGCCGGCCCCCCGCGCCGCGAGGAGCCCGCCGCGTCCTGGCGGTCCCGGCCCTCCTACCTGGGCAACGGATAAAGGCCCAGTTGATCCATCACGTCTTGAATCCAGGGGTGGTTCCACGGCCCCCGCATCGCGTAGCCCGCGGACATGACCGAGACGAACAGGGCCAGCAACGCCAGCCGCCGGAGCCAGGGCCGCGCCGCGACCGCGTCGAGCGCCGGCGGGAGCATGAGGAGCCAGAACGGGACCAGCCAGAACAGCCAGCGCAGGCCCTGGGTCGATCCGCCGTAGTTGCGGGCCTTGGGGTTCCAGTCGTAGAACGCCAGGAGGATCGTCGTCAGCGCCAGGGTCATCCAGGCGACCGCCGTCATCGCCCCGCGACGCCGGAGGATCAGGCCGATCAAGCCGAAGGCCGCCACCAGGAAGATCGGCGAGAGCGACCAGAAGCCGTGATGGCCGAGCGTCATGTGGAACAGGTACGTCGCGTAGGACTCGCCGACGATCCCCCGCCGCGCCGCCTCCGCCGGGTCGGTCCACGGCAGGTTCAGGGCGTCGAGCTCCATCGGGGTCTTCCAGAGGCTCCCCTCGAACATGTACGCCTCGGTCCCGAACTCCTCGTAGGCCAGCTTGAAGGGCGACCCGAACGCGGCGTACTGGCAGACCGAAAGCGCGACCAGGGGGACGAGCGCCGCCGGCGCGAACCAGGTCAGCGTCGGTCTCCACGAGCGGACCAGAAGCGCCGCGCCGACCAGTCCCAGGAACGCCAGGGCCGGCAGTTCGCAGGTCGCCGTGAACCCCGCCAGCAGGCCCAGGAGCGCGTACCGCCAGGGGCGGTCGGCCTCCCCGTCCCAGATCCTCATGAAGAGGTAGAGGGCGAAGAACGCCGAGAACGCCGCGATCGTGTGATTGTTGAGGGTCTGGGTGAACGGCAGCAGGTACGTCCCGAACGCCGCGGCGACCAGGGTGTACGACCACGACCAGTCCGTCCCCGCGCGGCGGTCGAGCAGCCGCGAGAGCAGGACCAGGAACCCCCAGAACGGGACGACGTTCAACAGGATCAGGACCGGCTTGAAGTAGAATACGTGGACCGGCCACTTAACCGGCTGGTCGGGGGCCGTCAGCACCCCCTTGACCTTCCCCGGGTGGTCGGGGTCGGGGACCTGCGACCACCGCGGCTCGCGCTTCTGGAGCGTCACCCGGTCCAGGGGGACGCCCGTGATCGCGCGCGCGGGGTAGAGCAGGCCGGCGATCAGGGTCGGCAGCAAGGCGGGCTTGCTGGAGTAGTAATGCTTGACCGGCTCGCCGTCGGGGCCGATCCGCTCGGGCTTCTCGGGGATCTGGACCTTGTCCTGGGTTTCGGAGTGCCAGGGGCAGTCGTCGATGACGTAGGTCCCGCGCTCCAGGAGGCTCCAGACGGTACACCATCGGGAGATGTCGTTGGCGCCCATCATGGTGGGCTGGCGGAGCAGGCAGCCCAACGCCATCGCGGTGGCCGAGGCGATCACCAGCGCCCCCAGGATCCGGCGCGATTCGCCGCGGGGGGCGG
This sequence comes from uncultured Planctomycetales bacterium, assembly GCA_937907525.1. Classification (GTDB taxonomy): domain Bacteria; phylum Planctomycetota; class Planctomycetia; order Isosphaerales; family Isosphaeraceae; genus Paludisphaera. The sequence goes on from CALCIB010000367.1 coordinate 12,015, forward strand.
CGACGTCCGGCGGCGGCGGCGCGTCGAATTCGGGCGTGCTCATGGTTCCTCGGGGGTCGGGGGGGGGGGGGGGGGGGCCGCGGCGTCGCGGGGCCCGCGGGAGGCGTCCTCGCCGCGGATCGTCTCCGCGACACTGTAGGTGTCGTCGGCCCGCAGGCCGTAGGAGGTCACCAGCTCGGCCAGGAACCCCAGGCAGAAGAGCTGCGCGCCGACGATCAAAAGCGACATCGAGTAGAACAACAGCGGTCGCACGCCGATCGGCCGCGACGGCTCGCCGACGGAGTGCTCGAACGCCCAGAGCAGGGCCAGGTAGAGCATACCCGCGACGCCGACGCCCGAAAGCCCCAGCCCCGTCCCGCCGATGACGTGCAGCGGGCGCTGGCGGAACCGGGTGAGGAAGACCACTGTCAGGAGGTCGAGGAACCCCTTGAGGAAGCGGCTGAACCCGTACTTGGAGCGGCCGTGCTCGCGACGGCGGTGGTTGACCTCGATCTCGCCGACGCGGAAGCCCTTGGCGTGGGCCAGGGCCGGGACGAAGCGGTGCAGCTCGCCGTAGATCCCGACCTCGCGAAGGACCTCGGCGCGGTACGCCTTGAAGCCGCAGTTGTGGTCGTGGAGCCGACAGCCGGTGAGCCGGCTGACCATGGCGTTGAAGACCCTGCTGGGGTAGACCTTGTGCCAGGGGTCGTGCCGGGTCCGCTTCCAGCCGCTGACGACGTCCAGCCCCGAATCGATCCGCTCCAGGAACCGGGGGACCTCCGCCGGGTCGTCCTGCAAGTCGGCGTCGAGGGTCAGGACCCGTTCGCCGCGGGCGTGGCGGAAGCCGGCGGTCAGGGCCGACGCCTTGCCGAAGTTGCGGCGGAAACGGATCGCGCGGACCCGGGGGTCGGCGGCGGCGATCTCGACGACGGCGTTCCAGGAGCCGTCGCGGCCGCCGTCGTCCACGAAGAGGAACTCGACCGCCTCGTCCAGCCGGGCGAAGACGGCGTCCAACTCGCGGTGGAGGGTCCGCAAGCTCCCCGCCTCGTTGTAAACCGGGATTACGACGCTGATCATGGGGCTTCCGATATCGGGACCGCCTCCTGGATCGCCTCGGCCGTCGCGACCCTCTCCGACGCCGAGGCCCCCAGCGGGACCAGGACCAGGGCCATCGACAACTCCGCCGCGACCCACGCCAGCCGAAGCGCGAGCGCCGAGGCCGTCGCCAGGGCGGGGCCGAACGCCGGCCCCAGCGCGTACATCAAGACCGCCTCCCGCACCCCGAGCCCCCCCGGCGCGATCGCCACGGCGAAGCCCGCCACGGTCGCCAGGGCCACGCTCGCCGTCGCGACCGGGACCGCCGCCAGACCGACCTCGATCGAGCCCGGACCCGCCAACCCCCGCGCCGCGGCCACCTGGCTCGCGCCCAGGAACAGCCACGAAACCCCGGTCAGGACCAACCCCCGCGCCAGCAGCCGCCAATCGATCGCCGGCATCGCGTCGGAGCCGACGCCGGGGACCCTCCGCAAGAGCGTCCCGGCCGCCTTGCGGAACACCGGCGGCGAGACCAGCGTCAGGAACGCCGCCCCCAGCCCCGCCGACACGATCGCGAAGAGGGGAAACGCCCGGACCTCCTCGACCCCGAGGATCGGCCGCGGCGGTCGGACGACCGGCGACTCGCCCCCCAGGGCGAACAACGCCGCGGCCAGGACCGCTCCCGACGCCATCATGACCAGGGTCTCGTAGAACGTCGCCACCGCCGACGTCGACGCCCGGGCCCCGTAGGGCCTGGAAAGCGCCGCCCGCATCACCACCACCATCGCCTTGCCGGGGACGTACTTCCCCAGGTGGCTCACCAGGTAGGCCCGCTGCGCCGCGAACCGCGGGATCGACGTCGGCCCGCGACCCACGACGTCGCGGTAGAACGCCCCGCAGAACGCCAGCCCGATCAGATAGACCAGCCCCGAAACCGCGAACCAGCCCGGCCGGAACGTCAACTCGGCCCCGTCGCTCCCCAGCTCGTTCCAGGTTCGGACGACGTGGCGGGCCACGAACGCGAGGACCAGGACGGCCGCCATCGCCTTCAGCGCGCGAATCGTCGACCTTCGCCAGCCGGACGGGCTCGGTGGAGGGGGCTTCACGAAAGGCGACTCGACGCGGGTGGCGGAGGCGCGGACCCCACGCGAGGGCCCGCGGACGGCTATCAAGGTAACGGCGTTCCCCCCTTCGGGCAAGGGCGACGAAGCCGCGGCCGCCGTCGAGGCGTCCGCGTCAAGCCAGGACCTCCGGGACGACCTCGGCGCCGGGGACCAGCGCCATGGGGCGGCCGAGCCGGTCCTGGAGCACCTCGGCCGGGTCGATGCCGAGCAGGTGGTACATCGTGGCCAGGACGTCCTTGGGCGAGACGGGGCGGTCGAGGACGTCGCCGCCGATCTTGTCGGACTTGCCCACCACGTTCCCCCGCGCCACGCCGCCGCCGGCCATGAGGATCGAGTAGCACCGCGACCAGTGGTCGCGGCCTCCTCCCGGCACGCTACCGATCTGGGGCGTGCGGCCGTGCTCGCTCATGAGCACGACCAGGGTCTCGTCCAGCATCCCGCGACGGTCGAGATCCAGAAGCAGCCCGGAGAGCGTCCGGTCCAGCCCCGGCAGCAACTCGTCGCGCATCCTGGGGAAGTGGTCCCAGTGGGTGTCCCAGCCGGAGGCGGCCAGACCGAACTCGTCCCAGAAGACCGTGACGAACCGGCCCCCCGCCTCGACCAGCCGGCGCGCCGTGAGCGTCGCCTGGCCGAAGAGCGTCATGCCGTACATCTCCCGGGTCTCCGGCGACTCCTCGCCAAGGTCGAACGCGCGGCGGAACGAGGGGGACCGGAGCAGCCGATACGCCATGTCGCGGTTGCGGTCGAGGCTCGCGCCTCCCGGAAGGGCGCGGCGGACGTCCTCAAGTTGTTGGAGCAGCGACCGCCTGCGGTCGAGCCGGTCGACGACCACGTCGCCGCTTCCCAGGCCGCCGAGGCGGAACCGACTCTCGGGCGTGATCCCGCGGTAAAGCTCGTAGTCGTCCCAGGTCATGGACGCGAGGGTCTTCCTGGTCTTTCGCGTCCCCTCGCCGACGAACTCGGTGCAGATCGGGTCGAACGACTGGCCGAGGAAGCCGCCGTAGGGCCCCGCGCGGGCGACCTCGCCGATCCGACGGCTGCTGAAGGCGAACGGCAGTTGCAGGTTCCGCGGGACCTCCGGCCGCTCGCCGACCGCCCGGGCGCCGCGGCCGTCGAGGTGGTCGACCACCGAGCCGATGAACGGCCAGTGCGCCGGGTCTCGGGGCGACAACTCCATCGCCAGGGGGATCGTCGGGTTCCCGGTGGTCGCGTAGGCGACGCCGTGGACCGGGTACGGGTGCGTGACCGAGCGGATCACCGTCGCCCGGTCCATCACCGTCGCCAGATTGGGCAGGCCCTCGCAGACGTCCAGGCCGGGGACGCTGGAGGGGATCGAGCCGAACTCGCCGCGGATCCGTTCCGGGGCGTCGGGCTTGGGGTCGAAGGTCTCGATCTGGCTGTGCGAGCCGTACAGGAACAGGAGGATGCACGACTTGGCCTTGCCGAAGCCCGGCAACCCCGTCGAGGCCGCCGCCGGGCTCGCGCCGCCGGCCAGGCCGGCGCCGAGGAGCCCCGCCCCGGTCACTTGCAACAGGTCGCGGCGGGTCAGGCCGTCGCAAAGCCGCTTGGGGCCGCCCAGCACGCGGATCATCGCCCGCCCTCTTTTAGTATGGCTGACTTTGTCAAACCCCTTCAGGATTCCTTGACTTCGGTCATCCCTTCTCCCCTCGTGGGAGAAGGTGGCCGAAGGCCGGATGAGGGGGGTATTCACGACGGCTTCCGGTCACGCCCCCCTCATCCGCCCCTTCGGGGCGCCTTCTCCCACGAGGCTGACGACCCGCCACTTTTTCGGAGGCCGCGGCGATCATCGCCTTCTCCCCTT
>CALCIB010000368.1 GCA_937907525.1 uncultured Planctomycetales bacterium
GCGAGGGGGGAAGGACGTTATGCCGGCCGCGACGCCCTTACGGGACAGACTCTGAGAGGTTCACAACGGAATGATTTCTCCTCGGCCTCTCTCTCGGCGTCCTCCGTGACTCCGCGGTTCCCTTTCTCCGTCCCATGGATTCGGCGAGTTGTTTCGGCGGCGTTCCTCGCGATCCGTCCCCCCTCGCCAGGGGGGAAGACGATTTGACGCCCGATCATCGCCGCCTCTTTTCCGCCCGCGTTCGGGTCGACGTTCCGGGCGTGTTTCCACTTCAACCCGTTCGCAACGCCCGAGGCCCGAACCCGTGACGCCGTCGAACACCTCCAGGGGGACCGCGCCATTGCCGATCCTCTCGATCGCGTCGGAGAACGCGCGGCGGTTGGGGGCGTCGGCGGTGCTGGTGATGCCGGAGGGGCCGCTGGAGTGGGAGCTGGTCCGCTCGGTGGCTAGCGGCGACGTCGGCTTCCTGATCGCCACCTCCTCCGATCGCCAGCTTCAGGCGATCCGCGACGCCGGCTTGATCGCCATCGAGATGGAGCCGACCGAGGCGGCCATCGCCGAGCGGATCACCCTGGCGTTGATCGAGGCCGTCGCCAACGACCACGTCAAGGCCGGCGCCCGCGTGGCGGTCGTCTACTCCGGCTTCGAGGCCGAGGCGCTGGACTCCATCAGCGTCATCCGCCTGGGCGAGCACCTGGAACGGCTGACCGCGCGCGACCTACGGGCGCTTGAGACGTCGGTCCCGTTCGACACCCTCAAGGCGGTCGTCGACGCCGCGGTGGAGATCGGCCGCGAGGGTCGCGAGGGGAAGGCGGTCGGCTCGTTGATCGTCGTCGGCGACTCCCGCAACGTCCTGGCGCGCAGCCGCCCCCTGGGCTTCGACCCGTTCAAGGGCTACCGCCGCAAGGAGCGCAACGTCCGCGACCCTCGGGTCCGCGAGGCGATCAAGGAGATCGCCCAGATGGACGGCGCGTTCGTCGTGGCCCGCGACGGCACCGTCGAGGCCGCCTGTCGGCTGATCGACGCCTCGGTCGCGGGTCTGACGCTTCAAAAAGGGCTCGGCACCCGGCACTGGGCCGCCGCGGCGATCACCAGCGCCACCAAGGCCGTCGCCGTGGTGGTCAGCCAGTCTACCGGCTCCGTCCGGATCTTCCAGGACGGCGAGGTCCTGCTCCGCATCGCCCCCATGCGCCACGCCCGCGCCATGAAGTGGCAGGACGCCGAGATCGAGCCCGGCGAGCCCCCCCGCCCTCGCGAACGGGACAAGGAGAAGGAGCGCGAGAAGGAAAAGGCCGCCCCCAAAGCGACCGAGCCCGGCCCGCCCCCGTCGCGGTCGGAGTGACGGGGCGAAGGTTCACCCGCCCCGGCTGCATCTCCGGGCCGTCGCGAACGCCACATGCAACACCGAGCCGATCAGAATCCCCGCGACAAGCCCGAGACCGCCGCCGATGGCGATGCTGTACGTGAGGAACATCACTACTTGACGCCATACGGGAAGCCCGATATCCGTGGGATCCTCGTAGACGTGAACAAGAGACCCGACCATGAGAATCAAGGTGAGAGGCGCGACGCCGCCGATGACGCCGCCGGCGATACACCCCTTGCCGCCCCGCCTCCGTCCCAACCAGGCCCCCGCGACCGGCCCACCGAACAGCACGATCGGCACCAGCGAGTCCGCCGCCATCGACCACCAATACTGGTAATCCACCGCGAAGATCGCGATCGTCATCATCGAGTTTCCCGAGCGGTGTTGCGCGGCATGGCGAAACGCCATCGCTTCAGCCGTCGATCTCGGCGTCCTTCAATTCGCGACCGCTTCCCGAACCGAGGGACGCCGAATTGGAAGCGAACTGCTCGGCCAGCAAGGGCCTGGCGGGCATGCGGGCGCGGATGGCCGCGATCAGCCGGTCGTGTGAACGGCGCGAGCGCCACCAGCGCGCGAGGGAGATCAACCCCTGCACGGCGAGCGCCCAGAACGCCACGAGATAGGCGACGTAAACCCGATCGGAGCGGATCTCGGCCGTCTGAAGCGTGACCAGGATCGTCAACGCCGTCGGCAACATCGCCAACGCGAAGTTCAGGTGGAGTTGGTCCGTCGATCCCGCGGCCAGCCGGTCGAACTCCGCCTCCGAGAGTTCGTAGACTTTCAATTCACCGATCGGCGCGTACACGACGATCGGTTCGGGCCGCGGATCGTTCGGCTTGCGGGCCATCGATCACCTCGCGGCCTCGGCGGTTCGGAGCAGACGGACGCCGGCGCGCACCGAGCCCGCCATCCCTCCGAGATCGACCACCAGATGCCACCGCCCGCGACTCGGGACGATCAACCGGAACGGCGTCGCCGTGGCGTGGCCGCCGTGATACCTGAAAGGCTCGCGCCGGCGATAGAACTCGAAGTTCTCCGGATCCAGCAGCATCACGTTCGCCGGGCCATCGAGCGCGACCTCGATGAGATCGTCGGGGCCAACGTCGAATTCCTGATGTAGATAGTTCATCGACGCCTCCCGTTGAGCCCCATCCGTTCTCACAACCATTGTCACCCGGCCGCTTCCGGAAATCAACTCGGCCCGATTCCGCTTCCGGGCCGCGCCCGATCCGACGCGGCTTTCGGCGACACGCGCGACGGTCGGAATCGAAAGCCGCGCGATCCACGGCCGAAGCAGGCCGCCCCGAGTCCCGCGGTTCGCGTCAGCGCGCCGTCCAACCGCCGTCGATCGCCAGCGCCGCTCCGGTGACGCCGCTCGCGGCGTCGGAGCAGAGGTAAAGCGCGAGCGCCGCCACCTGCTCGGTGGTGACGAGGCGCTTCGTCGGCTGCGAGGCGAGGATGACGTCCTTCATCACCCGTTCCTCCGTCATGTGGTTGGCCTTCGCCTGATCGGCGATTTGCCCGCGTACCAGCGGCGTGTCGACGAAACCGGGGCAGATCGCGTTGACGGTGACGTGGGTTTCCGCCAGTTCCAGCGCCGCCGTCCTGGTGAGGCCGATCACCCCGTGTTTCGCCGCCACATAGGCCGATTTGAATGGAGAAGCGACCAGGCCGTGGACCGAGGCGACGTTGATGATCCGCCCCCAGTCCCGCGCCCTCATGGCGGGGATCGCCGCCTTCATCGTATGAAAGACCGCCGACAGGTTGAGGGCGAGGATCGCGTCCCATTTCTCGTCGGGGAAGTCCTCGATCGGCGCGACGTGCTGGACGCCCGCGTTGTTGACCAGGACGTCGAGGCCGCCCAGCCGCCTCCGGACGTCGGCGACGAACGCCCGCGCGTCGGCCGCCCTCGCCATGTCGCCGCCGACGAACTCCACCCGCGTCCCATGCGCGGCGACGCGCCTAACCGCCGCGGCATGATCGCCGAACCCGTTGATCGCGACGTCCGCGCCCGCCCGCGCCAGCGCGTCGGCGATCGCCAGGCCGATGCCGCTGGTCGAGCCGGTGACGGCCGCCCGCCGACCCGTCAGGGGACGCGACTCGCTGGACGTGTCAACCATCTTCCTTCTCCCGTCAGTTGAAACCACGATCCCGCCGCCGTTCGACGGTCAGCCGATCCGCCCCCAGACCGCGCCGGATTCGACGCGGCATTCGACGACGTGCGCGCGAGGGCCGGAGACGTCGCAGCGGCCGTCGCGGAGGCGGAAGCGCCAACGATGCGACGGGCAGACGACCTCGCCGTCCTCGACCCGGCCCGAGCCCAGCGAGCCGCCGGCGTGCGGGCAGCGATCGAAAAGGACCGCGACCGAACCGCCGTCGCGCAGCACCGCCAACCGCGCGCCGGCCGCCTCGACGGTCAACCCCCGGCCTTCGGCCACCTCGTCCAGCCGGCACAGATAGGTCCAACCGTTCATGGGAACGTCCCTCGCGCCGTCGCGACCCGCCGTCGTTCGGTTCCAATCTAACACGCCGCCGCCTCCTTGGCCGCATCCATCCCGTCGCCTATAGTGGGGCCTCCGGGCTTGTTGGAAACCGCGATGTCGAGACCTGTCGCGAGGCGCGAACCATGAGACGAATCCCGGCGATTCTGGCGGCGGTCGTTTTGGCCCTGTCGACGACGGCGCGCGCGGACTTCGCGATCGACCTGGGCGCCGGCGCGAGACTGGAGATGGACGACCGGGGCGTCGTCACCGGATTGGTCTTCGGCGACGGCGAGCGCTGGCCCGCCGCCGACCAACCGGCCGTAGCCCTGGAGGGGGGCGGCGCGGTACGGACGCCAAGCGCCGTCGAGCTGCAAGGCGACCGCCTCGTCGCGCGGTTCGAGGACGGCTCGCGCGTCGAGTTCGCCGTCAAGCGCCAGTCGGGGATCGCCGTGTTTCGGCTGACGAAGCTCGACGCCAAGGGCCCGGTCGATCGGTTGCGGCTGTTCCGGCTGGCGGTCCCTCCCGGCGCGACGATCGGCGGGACGCTCAACTCCGCCCACGGCGAGAAGCACGTCGCGGCGGTGATGACCGCGGAGGTCAACGTCCTGACCTTCCCCGAGCGGCCCGCCGCGCCGGCGACGCCGACGCTCAACGCGGCGTCTTATCGCGCCCATGGTTTGGAGCCCGCCGCGTTCGGCGTCGTGACCGCCTCTCCGTCGGAGTTCATGGCGGCCGTCGAGCGGTTCGAGATCATGGCCGGAATCCCCTCGCCGCGGCTGGACGGCGTCTGGAACAAGGTCTCCCCGGCGATCAAGCGGTCGTACTTCTTCCTGACCAACTTCCACGAATCGCAATTCGACGAGGCCCTGGCGATCGCCCGCCGCGGCGGCTTCGACCGGATCCTGCTGCTCGGTGGGTCGTGGGCGACCGGCACCGGCCACTACGACGTCAACCGCAAGAACTTCCCCGACGGCCTGGAGGGACTGAAGCGGACCTTCGACCGCTTCCGCGCCGAGGGCTTCAAGATCGGCCTGCACTTCCTGGGGGCGTCGATCTATCCGCCCGACTCGTACATCACCCCGGTCCCCGACCCCCGGCTGGTCCTGGGCGCGAAAACCGCCCTGGCCGCCGACGTCGACGAGAAGACCGACTTCATCCCCGCCGCGACCGCCCCGGACGCCTTCCCCGCCGAGGACGGCGGCTACATGGGCAAGGGGACCGTGCTCCGGATCGGCGACGAACTGATCTTCTACGGCGAAAGGAAGCTCGACGCCCCCTTCGGCTTCGCCAAGTGCGTCCGCGGGCATCTCGGCACCAAAATCTCCCCGCATAAGAAGGGGGAGCAGGTCGCGCATCTGGTCCGATCCTACGGCTATCACATGTACGACATGGACACGACCTTGCTCGACGAGGTCGCCGCCAACTTCGCCAGGGTGGCCGACGCGGTCGAGGCCGACATGGTCTACTTCGACGGCTCGGAAGCACTCCAGGGCGACCACTGGTACTACAACGCCAAGCTCCACAAGGCGTTTTACGACCACCTCAAGAAGAAGGACGTGCTCCTTCAGGCCAGCAGTTACAGCCCCTACTCCTGGCACCTGATGGCCCGAAGCGCCTCCGCCGACGGCCACGGCGACCTCAAGGGCTACCTCGACCAGCGCTCCCCCTGGTTCGACTCGATGGGCCGCGACGGCATGCCGCTGGATATCGGCTGGTACTACGGCTACGACCCGAATTCCACCCTCGACCAGTACGAATACGTCCTGGGCGCGACCGTCGGCTACGACTCCTCGATGTCCTTCCAGGTCTCCCCCGACGCCGCCGCCAAACACCCGTTCACGGAAGACATCCTGGACCTGATCGCCAGGTACGAGAAGCTCCGCCTCTCCGGCCGCGTCGACGACGCCATGCGCGCCCGCCTTCGGATCGACCCGGCCCTGGGCGGCTCGCCCCCTCCGGGTGAGAACGACGGCCGGCTGGAGAAGCGCCGCGAGTACCGCCTCCTAGGCCCCGAGGGGAGGGAAGTCTTCCAGCGCGTACACTACCAACCCTGGCGCTCCCTGAAGGACGCCGAGGAGGCCGCCCGACCGTGGACCGTCACGGTGGCCGACGCCCCGGCGAAGGTCGGCTTCTGGGTCCACGCCCAGCCCGGCCCCTGGTTGACCGCGGGCCCCTCCTACGACGCGGCCGACGCGATCACGCTGGAGTCCTTCGACGACCCGGCCCTCTTCCCGGCCAACGGTGGTGCCACCCTGCAAGGGGTCGAGCAGCGCCTGGAGTTCCGGAAGGACGGCGCCCGCGAAGGCAAGGCTTACGCCGTCTACACCGCCAAGAGCGACCGCGAGGACGGCGGCGGCTGGTCGGTGATCGGCCACTCGTTCAACCCGCCGCTGGACATCTCCCAGCACAAGGGGATCGGCTTCTGGCTCAAGGGGGACGGCAAGGGGGGCTCGTTCAAGCTCCAACTCCTCGACGGCAAGGGGGCGCTGGACTACTACGTCGTCAACGACTTCGAGGGTTGGCGCTACCAGCAACTCGCCCGCCCGGAGAAGGACCCGATCGACTACCGTAACGTCCGGACCCTGAACATCTACTACAACGGCCTGCCTGGGAAAACCACCGTCTCCTGCGGCGTCGACGGCGTGAAGGCCCTGAATTCGCTGGACGAGCAAACCTTGACCGACCCCTGGATCGAGATCGACGGCAAGCGCCTAACGTGGTCCGGGACGCTGGCCGCCGGGCAATACCTGGTCTGGTGGCCCGGCGAGCCGGTCGGTCGCTTCGGCCCGCCGCTGAAGTCCCCCGAGCGCTCCGCGAAGGCGGCCGAACCCGCCGTCCTCCAACCCGGCGAGCATACCGTCCGCTTCGGCTGTGAAGGCGGGCTTGCCGTCCCCGCGCGGGTGCGGCTGACGCTGCAACCGCCCGAGCGCCACGCCGTCGGCGAGAAACGGTAGGCTGCGCGCCGGGCTCGCCGGCTGGTATACTTGGACGTTCCCGACCTCCATCACTCCGCCCCGACCCGCCGCTTGAGAGCTAGATGCGCCTTCGCCACCGCCATCGCCGAGCCCTGGCCATGCACGACGTCTACGACCCGCCGCCGGTCCCCGAGATCGAATGGGAGGCGCCCCGCCGCGAGCCGCTGGACGTCTCGCGCGGGGACGTCGCCTGCCTGGTCGGGCTCTGCCTGGCGTTGTTCGCGGCCTCCGGGATCTTCTGGCGGAGCGAGCCAGCCGTCGCGGTGATCGCGGCCGGGGCCGGCTCGCTGATCGTGCTGGAAAGCTGGCTCGCCGCCCTGGGCCGGTTCAAGCGGACGCCGACCCGCGGCCTGAAGGCGCGGTCGACGGTCTTCCTGGGGGCGCTCGCTCCGTGGGTCGTCGGCGTCGCCGCGGCGGTCGTCTTCCTGCTGGGCGTCTTCTGGGTCTCCGATCACTACCCGCCGCTCTGACCTGACGAGGCGACGACCGCCCCATGGAACGCTTCTGGATCACCGACCCCCTGGTCTTCTTCTCCCTCGGCGGCCTGCTGGTCGCCTACGTCCTTTACACGATGATCGTCCGCCGCAAGGGCGAACGACCCGAGCACGCGGGACGCGAGCCGGAGTTGTAGCGGTGAGCTTGGTCACGCGGGCGCGTCGCCGTTGCCCTTGGCGGCCTGGATCTTGAGGGCCTGTTCGACGGCGTCCATCAGGCGGTCGGCGCGGAAGGGTTTGTAGAGGACCGTCTGCAAGCCTTCCTGGCGGGCCTTGACGATGGAGTGGGTGGGGTCGTAGCCGAAGCCGGTCATCAGGATCACGGGAAGGTCGGGCTGGAGTTCGCGGAGCAGCTTGAAGACGGCGTAGCCGTCCATGTCGGGCAGGCGGATGTCGGCCAGGGCGGCGGAATACGGCTCCTGGCGGACCATCGCGGCGGCCTCGCCGCCGTCGTGGGCCGTCTCGACGGTCGCTCCCCGCATGCCGAGAAGTTGATGGGCGGAGCGCCTGATCGACTCCTCCGCGTCGATCACCAGCAGCCGGGCGCCGGCGAGCCGACCAACGGGTTGAGGGGGAGCGGCGTGGCTCGACGGCGGCGGGGCGATCGTCGCGCCCACCTTCTGGATGATGCCTCGGATCTCGCGCGCCCTATATAAGAGATGGCGGAGGCGGGCGACGACGTCCTCGTCGTGGCCGGCGTAGCGGTCCAGCACGGTGACCGCGTCGGTGATGACGTCGTCCAGGGGGAGGGCCACCTCGCGGCTGATCGCCTCCACCGAGGCGCTGGCGGTGCTGGCCTTCTCGGCCTGGAGCAACTCCAGGGTGTTCAGGGCCGAGGCGATGTTGCGGCCGTAGATCTCCAGGAACTGGCGGTCGCGGTCGTCGAAGGCGTCGGTCTGGTCGCTCTCCACGTTGAGCGTGCCGATGACCGCGCCGTGGTGGACCAGCGGGATCGTCAGCGAGCTGCGGGCGTTCTCCGCGCCCTCCAGGTAGTAGGGGTCGTTGGAGGTGTCCGGACAGAGGTAGCTCTCGCCGGTGGCCGCGACCAACCCGGTGACCCCCTGCCCCTCCTTGGCGGCGGTCAGTTCCATCGAGGCGGCCGAGGGGGTCATCCCCTCGGTCAAGAGCGGGGTCAGCCGGCCGGTCTTGCGGTCGAGCAGGCGGACCTGGATGAAGTCCAGCCCCATCAGGTCCTTCATGTGGCGGGCGATGTTGTACTTGAGCAGGTCGGTGCGCTCCTCGGCGCCCAGCCGCGAGAGTTCGTCGGCGCCGAGGTCGGCCAGTTCGTCGCCGGCTCGGGCGATGGCGTCGATCTTCTGTTGCTGCTTGGTCTCGTCGGTGATCTCGCGGGCCAGGGCGATCAGGTGCGTCAGGCCGCCGCGGGAGTCGAAGACGGGCGTGACGCCGACGCGCAGGTAGCGGCCGTCGCGGATCTTGACGGCCGTGCTCGACGCCCCCTTGCGGGCGACCGCGGTCGTGAACGGGCAGGGCTCGGGGCCCAGGATCTCCGCCTCCCCGAGCGCCTGGTAGAACCGCTCGCCCAGAGCGCGGTCGGGAGCCGCCGTGAACGAGAGGAACTCGGGGTTCGCCCACATGATCCGAAGGTCGGGATCGACCACGGCGACGCCGTCGGAGATGGCGTCGAGGACCTCCTCGGCCTGAAGGACCATGCCGACCCAGCGCACGGCGTCGAGTTGCGAGCCGTCGACGTACACGCCCTCGAACCGGCCGTCCCGCAAGAGCGCCAGGGCGCGGGACATCGAGCGCGCGGACACCACGTCGACCGAGTCCCGGAGGCGGTCCATCACGGTTGCGCCGTCGGGCGGTCCCGTCCGCTCAAGCACAAGAACGCGAGGCTTCTCGGCCACGGTGTCGACCCAGTCGGTTTGGGGACGAGGGGGATCGGAACGGTTCCACCGGCTCCAGCCGAGAGGGGCGCGTCGTTCCGCCATCCTAATGCGAAGCGACAACCCGGGCAAGGATCCGATAGACTTGCGGGGAAAGCCCCAGGGCTGACGCCCCCACCCCCGAGGAAGTCCCATGCGAGCCACCCAGCGCCTGACCGCCTCCCAGGGGGCGCTTTTGGTCATCGACCTGCAAGAGAAGCTCGTCGCCGCCGTCGCCGACGGTTCGAGGGTCGCCGCCAACGCCGTCCGGCTGGTCCGCGGCGCGCGCGTCCTGGGCGTCCCGGCCCAGGCGACCGAACAGTACCCCAAGGGCCTGGGCCCGACCGTCGCGGCGCTCGCCGAACTGTTGCCGGATCGGCCGCCCAAGACGACCTTCGCGTGTTCCTCCCTCCCCTCCGTGCTGGAACAATTCTACGGCCGTCAAGTGCGGCACGTGACCCTGGCCGGCGTCGAGGCCCACGTCTGCGTGGCCCAGACGGCCCTGGAGTTGATGGAGCTGGGCTTCCGCGTCCAGGTCGTCGCCGACGCCGTCGGCTCGCGCGATCCGTTCGACCGCGACGTCGCACTCCGCCGCCTGGAGACCGCCGGCGCGGCGATCTCCACCACCGAGGCCGTCCTATTCGAATGGTGCGAGACCGCCGACCGCCCCGAATTCAAGGCCATAAGCGCCCTGGTCAAGGAACGAGTCTGATCCCCTCGCGTCGCGGAGACCCAGCCGTGAGGACCTCCCTCGCCAAGCTCCTGGCCGCCGGCCTGCTCCTGCTCGCCGCTCGCGCCGAGGCCCAGCACGCCCCGCCCCGCGACGACGCCCCCCGCGTCCGCACTCCCGAGGAGGAACAGGCCCGCAAGCGCAGTCCGTTCCTCATGCCTTCCGACGGCGACGACCGCTACGGCGACTCGCCCGAGCTTCCCCCCTGGAACCGCGCGAGCTTCTTCGGGATCACCGCCGGGGGCCGATTCTTCATCTACGTCCTGGACCGCTCCGGAAGCATGGTCGACGACGGCCGCATCGCGAGGGCGACCATCGAGCTGCGCCGAAGCGTCGGGGCCCTCCGCGACCCCCAGCGGTTCGAGGTGATCTTCTACAACGACGAGGCCGCGACCATGCCCGGCGGACCCATCCCCCGCCCCGCCGACTCCCACGCCAAGAGGATGCTGCGGTCCTGGCTGGAGACCGTCGAACCGGACGGAGGCACCCGTCCGCGAACGGCCGTCCTGCAGGCGCTCGCCCTGCGTCCCGACGCCGTCTTCCTCCTCTCCGACGGCGACTTCCCCGACGGGACCGTCGAGGCCATCGCCCGCGCCAATACCCGCGAGATCCCCATCCACTGCGTCGACCTGGCCGGCGGCCTGGCCGGCGACGCCCTCCCCCGCATCGCCCGCGACAGCGGCGGCCGTTACGTCTCCCGCCCCGGCCCCTGACGCTCGCCAACCCCGACCCGGCTTCGTTCATGCGCCCTTGGCGTGCGCGCGTGGGGAGGGCGGGCGTCCCCCGCGCCTCCCCTCGGCATGGTGTTCGGTTGAACATAAGCCGAACTGAACGCAACGATCCGAGCCCTCGGAACGCATTCATGGAGTCAATCGCCGTGTCCGATCGAACGCCCGCCGCCGGCCCCCCCAGGCTC
>CALCIB010000369.1 GCA_937907525.1 uncultured Planctomycetales bacterium
CTGATCAAGGCGGCGGCCGGCGGCGGCGGCAAGGGGATGCGCGTCTGCCGCGACGAGGCGTCGCTGCCGAACTCGATCCAGACGGCCCGCAACGAGGCCGAGGCCGCCTTCAAGAACCCGGCGATCTACCTGGAGAAGTTCATCGACCGCCCTCGCCACGTCGAGGTCCAGATCCTCGCCGACTCCCACGGCAACGTCATCCACTGCTGGGACCGCGACTGCTCGCTTCAGCGCCGACACCAAAAACTGGTGGAGGAGGCGTCGGCCTCGCTGCCGATCGAGGTCCGGCGCGCCCTGGGCGAGGCTGCGGTGAGGCTGGCGAAGACCGTCGGCTACACCAACGCCGGCACCTGCGAGTTTCTGGTCGACGCCGAGAACAACTTCTACTTCATCGAGGTCAACGCCCGGATCCAGGTGGAGCACCCGGTCACCGAACAGATCACCGGCATCGACCTGGTCCAGGAGCAGATCCGGATCGCCGCCGGCGAGCCGCTCTCCTTCAAGCAGGACGACGTGAGGTCGGAGGGTCACGCGATCGAGGTCCGGATCAATTCCGAGGATCCCGAGCACGACTTCCGCCCCTCCCCCGGCCGCATCACCGCCCTTCGAGTCCCCGGCGGCCCCGGCGTGCGTTGGGACTCCCACGTCCGCGCCGGCTACTCCGTCCCGCCCAACTACGACTCCCTGGTCGGCAAGCTGATCGTCCACGCCCCCACCCGCCCCGAAGCCATCGCCCGGATGCGGCGGGCGCTCGACGAACTGGTCATCGAGGGGATCAAGACCACCATCCCCCTGCACAAGACCATCTTCCGCCACAAGGACTTCATCGACGGCCAAGTTGACACCACCTGGGTCGAGCGCGTCCTGATGCCGCCGAAGGCGGGGTGAGCCTCGGAAAGCCTCGGCGCGACCAAGCCCGATCGTGCGCGATCATGTATGATCGACAGAAACAATCTGGCGATCGAGCGTGGTTGAGACGGCGGGGGTCCAACGGTGGCGGAAGCACGAAGGCACCCGAAGTACCGCCTGAGATCACTGGCGAACCGCGTGATGCGACGGTTCGCCGCCAATCCGTTGGTCGCGTGGCTCCGGCGAGCGGCGACCGCCACGGCCGCATTGGCGCTCGTGGCGGTCCCTTACTTCAAGTTCGCGGATTCCCTCGATACCAAGGCGTATCCGTATCTCGGATGGCTCGCCGCTCGAAAAACCGGCGCCATCCTCGCAATCCTGCTGACGCAGGCGATCTGCCAACTCCTCGCCTGGATCCTGAGTTGGTTCGAGCGACACGACCTCGGGCGGATCCACGAGGCGTTGGACCAAATCGCCGCCAGGCATTTCCCCAACGCCGATCTGAGTCAATACCGCGTGAGAGCTACTCTCTTTAAAAAGCGAAGAGCCTGGCTTTTAGGCTGCTGGTTGGGCGCGGTCGACCGTTCCGGCGAGAACTACCGCCGCTTGAGATCGATCTTTTCGGTCAACGACAATATCGAGTCGGAGAACACGGGGGTAGCGGGGTTGTGTTACTGGACTGAGATGACGGTCTGCCTTGAAGTCAAGCCCGTTGACGATGAGCCCACTCCCGCCCAAACTGGGGATTACAAGAGCAAGACCCATCTAACGGACGAAGAGTACGACTGTCTGCTGTTGAAGTCTTGCTTCTTCCTGGCCACCTGCATCAAGGTGAACGGCAAAAAGTGGGGTGTGCTGGTGCTCGACACCAACGACCCTAATGCGGCGCCGTCATCGAAGACCATGGAAAAGCGTCGACGCGGAGAACTTGAACACGCCACGGGGCTCCTGGCGACTCTGCTTCGCTAAGAAGGGAGGACCGAGATGTTTACCCATGTCTGGGTCAACCCAGACCGCCTCGAAAAAGGACGTGTCGTCCGAAACGTCGATGGCATGGTGCTGACGGTGGAGGTCTCGCCTTACAGCGTTCCCAAGTACGTCGTGGGTCGCCACGACAAGACGCGAGGCAGGTTCGTCATCGAGTTCAAGTACATCGATGACGAGAAGGCGGCGCCCAAGCCGCGGACGATCGGGGACGTCGAGATTCGGGAAGGCTTGTACAGCCGCAAGATCCTCAGCATCTCAGTGCCGATCGACGGGCCGGACCACGAATCGATCAGCGTCATAAACCTGCATACTCAAATCACTAAGGCGCTTCAGGAACGCACGCGAGGCGTGAAGGATCCCGCCTCGCCCCATGGCCCCGACGTGCTCAATCAGGAACTCGCGGAGGAGATCCTGGACGACGCGACCTTGACCGAGTTGATCGCCGAGCCGGCCGCCGGTTGACGCGGGCGCGCTCCCGCCCACGGGGACGACTCCGGTTCGGCGTCTGGCCAGTCGTCGTCGATCGTGATAACGTTTGAACGATCGGGCGAGGCGCGAGGGGGCGAGGCGGCCCCGAGCCGAGCCGGCGGTTCCTCCGGACTCAGAGTTCCATGAAAGTCGGCATCCTGACCGGCGGCGGCGATTGTCCCGGGCTCAACGCGGTGATTCGGGCGGTGGCGCGGCGCGTGAGCGAGGCCGGGGGGGAGTGCGTCGGCTTCCTGGAAGGCTGGCGCGGGCTGGTCCGGGGGATGACGAAGCCCCTGACGCTCGACGAGGTGGAACCCTGGCTGGGCCGCGGCGGCACGGTCCTGGGGTCGTCGCGGACCAACCCGTACAGGGATCCCGACGCCGATCTACCGCGCCTTCGCCGCAACTTCGCCGACGCCGGGCTCGACGCCCTGATCGTCGTCGGCGGCGACGACACCCTGGGGGTCGCGGCGCGGCTGGTCAATGACTTCGACCTGCCGATCGTCGGCGTCCCCAAGACGATCGACAACGACCTGGCGCTGGTCGACTTCTCGTTCGGCTTCGACACGGCGGTCAACGTGGTCGTCGAGTCGGTCGAGCGGCTGCGGACCACCGCGGAGAGCCACCGCCGGGTCATGATCGTCGAGACCATGGGCCGCTCCACCGGCTGGCTCGCCTGCTTCGCCGGCATCGCCGTCGGCGCCGACTACGTCCTGGTCCCCGAGGTCCCCATCGACGTCCCCCACCTGGTCTCGGCGCTGAAGCGCCGTCGCGAGGCGGGCCGCAACCACGCCATCGTCCTGGTGGCCGAAGGCGCCCGCCGCCCCGACCCCGACCCTGGGGCGCCGCAGCCCGAGGACCTCGACCCGCCGCGTCCCGGCGGCGTCGGCGCGACGGTCGCCCGGGCGATCGAGCGCCGGCTCGACGTCGAGACCCGCACGGTGGTCCTGGGCCACCTCCAACGCGGCGGCGCGCCGACGGCCCACGACCGCGTCCTCGCCACCCGGATGGGCCTGGCCGCCGCCGAACTCGTCCTCCAACGCCGCCTGGGGACCGTGCTCACCCTCCGCGGCGGCCGGATCGGCGACGTCCCGCTCGACTCCCAGGCCCTCGCCGTCCGCCCCCTCGACCTGGCGTTCTACCAGGACGCCGCCGCGTTCTTCTATTGATCCGGGCTGGCGCGGATTCTCACGTCAGTAGGCGTCGGCCGAGATCACCTCGCCGAAGTTCCGGGTGCAAAGCGCCTGCAACACGCCGATCTTCGACCCTGGGCGGATCGTCTGGATCGCCCGGCCGTCGATGTTGAAGTCGACGCCCAGGGCCATGTTGGTCGCCGGATCGATGGGCCAGCAGTCGATCGAGTCCTTGAGGAACCGCGACGAGCCGTCGGCCATGGAGACGTTGGCCCCGCCGGGGTGGCGGCTGCCGATGTTGAACGCGATGTAGTCCCGCGCCGCGGAGTCGCTCAGCCGAAGCAGCTTGAGCGTGCCGTTGACCGGGTAATAGCCGCCGATCACCGTGTCGGTCCAGTACCCCGAGTTCCAGCCGTGATACTGCGTCCGACCCGCGGGGTCGAACGCGCCGTGGTCGTGCTCGGCGAACAGCATCGTGTTGCTCGAGCCGTCGGTGACGTCGGCCAGTCTGGTGGAACTATGGGCGTAGATCGTCCCGTTGGTGTTTTGCACGCGAAGCGCGAACGTCGGGTTGTCGACGTGGAGCATCAGGCTCCAGCAGCCGACGACCCCGCCGTAGCTGGCCTTGGCCTGTTTCCAGTCGCCGGGGGGGACGCTGGCGTACATCGCGACGTTGATCGGGGTCAGGTCGAACGACGAGGCGTCGCTGGGGCATTGCAAGGCGGAGATGCTGATCCCCGCGATCGTGACGTTCTCGGCGGTGAAGACGCCGGGGTCGAAGTTCACGGCGTCGAAGACCGCTTGTTGCTCGTAGAACGGCAGCATGTGGACGAACGGGCCGAAGTTCCACTTGGAGCCCGGCAGCGCCTCCTTCCGCGTGAACCCTCCGGGCGTCAGCACGCCGTTGGCCGACTCGTAGTTCAACGCCGCGAGGGCGAGTTGCTTCATGTTGTTGGCGCACTGGGCGCGTCGGGCGGCCTCGCGCGCGGCCTGCACGGCCGGCAAGAGCAGCGCGATCAGGACCGCGATGATCGCGATCACCACCAACAGTTCGATCAACGTGAACGCGGAACGGGCGGGGCGGCGGGGCGGGAGCGATCGCAAACCGGGTTCCTCCTTTAGAGTTCGAGCGGCCCATCCTAGCCCGGCGCGGCCTTCGACTCAACCGCCCGCCGTCTCTCGCGAACGATCGGCCCGCGCGTCCCACTGGTCCTCCGCGGCGCTCCGACGGAGATAGTTGGGCTCCAACTGGTCGGGATCGACGGCCGGAGCGTCCAGCGCGCGGAGGGCCAACTCGATCAGACGCCGCCCGGCGGGGCGATGGATCGGATCGTCGGGATCGACCGCGACGCCGACGGGCAGACTCGCGCGGATCGCCGCGGAGCGAAGGCCGGGACCGAGAATCAACGTACCCGGCTCGATCCGAGCCGCCCAGGCCGCCAACGGCTCGATCCGACTGGGGCCCAGGGCGACGAGCGCCGCGCCGGGAGCCTCGCGAACGAAGTCGGCCGCGTAAACGTCGCCGCGCTGGGCGTCGCCGACGACGGCCACCCGGGTCGCGTCGGCCGGCGCGTTGCGGGCGATCGCCTCCAGGGTGTCGAGCCCCGCCAGCCGCGCGCCGGCGGCCCGGGCGAGCGTCCGCGCCGCGGTCAGGCCGATCCGCATCCCGGTGTACGAACCGGGCCCCAACCCGACGGCGATCATATCGAGTTCCAGGGGACGGACGCCGGCCGTTCGGAGCAGGTCGCGGATCGCGGGGATCAGATCGCGACCGTGCTTGCGGCCGGAGTCGGTCTCGACGTCGAGGACCGCCCCGGCCGCGGTCAGGACGCCAAGCGCCGAGCGGTCGCCGGAGGCGTCCAGGGCCAGGATGTTCGCGTTGGAGGACAAGTCGAGGGCTCGTGATTCGGGACGGCGGGATCGGGTCGCGGCGGACGATCGACTATAGCCGCCGATCCGCCTCGAAGTCACCCGCCGTCGCCGAAACCCGCGTCAATACGAGTCGGACGAGACCACCTCGCCCCCCTGGATCGACCCCAGGGCCCGCCAGACCGACAGGCTGATCGAGTTTTTGACCGCCCGCGCCGAGCCGTCGCCGAAGAGGGTGTCGACGATCCCCGGATGTCGGCTGCGCGAGGCGAGGAAGAGGGTGTCGTAGCTGGCCCCGGAGATGCACGGCTCGTTGTTGGTCGGGTTGCTGACGCACCAGCTCACGAGGAAGTCCGGCTGGCGCGTGTTCGGCGGCAGGTAGGTCATGATCACGACGGTCGAATCGTTCCACCACTCGGAGCGGCAGTCGTCCGACGATCGGACCTGGACCATCTCCGAGGCCGCGATGGTGGAGCTGAGGCCGTCGGTCACCTCGCCGAGCGAGCGGGCCTTGTCGAACGTGAACGGCGAGGTCATGTTGTTGATCCCGGACTGGGCGAGCTGCGACAGGTTCGTGTTCCCCCAGTTGGCGCCGTAGCTCCCCTTCATCCGGTGCGGGTCCAGGAAATACCCCGGCGTGTCCGAGGGGCAGTTGAACACGGAGATTCGCGTCTGGATCACCGTGGCGTTGCCGTAGTACCCCGACCAGGCCGGGCCGGCGATCCCCAGCGAGAAGTTGAAGGCGTTCCCAAGGGTGGTCGCCTCCAGGAACGGCAGGATCTGGATCGTCCAGGGGGTGCGGATCGACGGGTCGTTCGGCCAGCCGCCCGGGGCCTTGATCCCTCCCAGCGGAAAGGCGTTGGTGACGCTGATGTAGTTGTGCATCGCCAGCCCGAGCTGTTTCAGGTTGTTGACGCACTGGGCGCGGCGGGCGGCCTCGCGCGCGGCCTGCACCGCGGGGAGCAAAAGCGCGATCAAGACCGCGATGATCGCGATCACCACCAGCAGCTCGATGAGTGTGAATCCGCGGGCGCGCTTCATCGTCGAGATCTCCGGGTCCAGAGGTGAAAGTCGAACGATCGGTCGGCGTCACTTCGAGAGCGAATACTTCAACTCGCACGAGTCGGCGGCTGGGATGTCGGCGGTCAGTTCGCTGCGGACGTTGTAGCGCTCGGGGGCGACGTTGAGGCGGGGCGTCATGGAGTCGGCGGAGACCCCGAGCTTGGCGGGGTCCTCGCCGAAGAGCATGCTCTTGGCGTCCGACTCGGCCTTGGCCTTCGCCTTGGCCGCGGCGGGATTCGAGGACGAGGCGAAGACCTTGACCTCCACCCGGTACTTGCCCGGCGACGGGCCGGCCTCCCGAGAGGTCTTGAAGACGCCGTCCTTGATCTCGGCCATCACGACCCCCGCGTCGCCGGCGATCGGGACCAAGCTGACGACCCCCTCCTCCACCGGCTCGTCGTCGAAGGTGATCTTGCCGGTGACGGCGACCCCCTCGCCCGCCGCCTCGCCGCCGCCGCCGCAGCCGGCGAGGCCCGCCGCGACCAGCAAGGCCGCCGCCGCGAACCCTCGACTCGCGCGTTTCACGATCATGCCCGGATGCTCCCGACTTGCCGCGCGGCCCGATCCGAGCCCGCGCCGACGCCTCTTCGCGTTCGCCCCCGGCCGAAACCGAGGGCCGCCGGCGCGGCGGCCGACGCGCGACGCGAGGGGGAACGGCTGACCCGACCCGAGAGACGCGGAGTTGAAAAAAGACGATCGACCTTCCAATGCCGCCGTAGCCAACCCCCGCCGCGACGGGATCAGAGAACGTCCGCGCGACGGAGAGAGAATGGAATCCTCGATCCTTGTAACAGCGCCGCGGCGGGCAAGCCAATAAAAAAAACACCAAGCTTAAACAACCGTCGGTCGGTCGAGCCGGCGTCGGCTGGTCCACCTCTCCTCGAAGCCGCGCGAAAGCCAAGGAAACCGCGCGAAGGCCGCGTCAGGCGCATTCATGCACCATGTGGCTTGACGCCGTCGGGGGGGCGGGTCTATCGTTTTCTTGGGAAAGACGCGGCGGATGAAATTCCCCTGGCGAGACGTTTGAAGTAGAATCGGTGTGACCGGGACGGTCGCGCCCTGGGCCGGGCCCGATGATTCGACCCGTCCGGGACGACGAGCCGTCCCGGCGACCTCCCCCCCTGGTCGGAGTCTCCGCGGTGCGTCGTGCGTTAATCAGCGATATCCACGCGAATCTCGAAGCGCTGGAGACGGTCCTGCGCGACATCGCGGGCCAGGGGGTCGACGAGATCTACTGCCTGGGCGATTTGATCGGCTACGGCCCCAACCCCCGCGAATGCATCGACCTGGTCATGGAGAACTGCTCCATGACCCTCCTGGGCAACCACGACCAGGGAGCGATGTTCGACCCCGACGGTTTCAACGTCGGCGCCGAACGGGCCATCTTCTGGACCCGCGGCCAACTGGAAAGCTCCACCGACCGGGCCGGCAACGAACGGCGCTGGGAGTTCCTCGGCGAGTTGCCGCGGACGCGCAAGGAGCCGCCGTTTCTGTTCGTCCACGGCTCGCCGCGGAACCCCCTGAGCGAGTACGTCTTCCCGGAAGACATCTACAACCACCGCAAGATGGAGCGGCTGTTCCAGCTCGTGGAGCGTTTCTGCCTCCAGGGGCACACCCACGTTCCGGGCGTCTTCACCGAGGACTTCCAGTTCTTCGCCCCCGAGGAGATCGACCACCAGTATACCCTGGGCGAGGGCAAGCTCCTGATCAACGTCGGCTCCGTCGGCCAGCCCCGCGACGGCGATCCCCGCGCCTGCTACGTGATTTTGGAGGCCGAGGAGGGGAAGGCGCCGCGCATCGCCTATCGTCGCGTCCCCTACGACTTCGAGACGACGATCAAGAAGATCCACGCAGTCCCCGACCTGGAGCCCTTCCTGGGCGACCGCCTCCGCCAGGGCCGCTGACCCTCCCGCCCAGGCCCGCCGCGCCAGACCGCCTTGCGGATCGCGGGTCGGGCGGCGACAATCGAGAAGAATTTCCAAGGGCGTCCTTCCCGACCACCGCCCGGGCCCGCCCCGCGTCCAGGGGCGGGCCGGTCGCGTCGCCCTCCCCCCTCGCCCCGCCGCTCCTCCGCCTCGGGAAGCCTTGTTCATGAGCAATGAGAGACGCCTTTTCCTCTTCGTGGTGCTGACGTTCGCGTGGGTGCTGGGCTTTCCCGTCATCGCCCAGAAGCTCGGCTGGGTGCGCACCCCGCCGGCGGCCAAGAAACCCGCCGCCCACGCCAGGAACGACGCCACCGAGAAGCACGACGCCGAGAAGCACGACGCCGAGAAGTCCAAGGCCGCCGAGAAGCCCGAGGCGGTCGCCGACGCCAAGGCCGAGCCCGCCAAGCGCGAGGCCGCCGAGCCGGCCGAGGCCAAGCCCGAGGCCGAGAAGGCCGAGATCGAACTGGTCCCGGCCGACGAGTTGACGATGGGGACGCTGGCGGACAAGTCGCCCGGCGACTATCACTTCCAGATCCGACTCGACCAGAAGGGGGCGGGGGTCGCCTCGGTCCTCTCGTCGCGCTACGACGCCGATTTCGAGGGGCGGGTCAACCCCCACCTCCCGATGCGGCTGATCGGCCGCGACCCGAACCTGCCCGCGGGCGCGGGCGCGTGGCCGCCGTCGCTGGCGCTGACGCTGGGCGCGGCCGAGCGGGTCGGTCGCGTCGCCCCCATGCGACCGACCGAACGGCTGCTCGCCGCCGCCAACGGCGCGCCGACGTCGGAAGACCTGCTCGACGTCGAGGTCTGGGAGGTCGTCCGCGACGACCAGGGCCGCGTCGTCCGGCCGCTCACCCGCGCCGCCAAGGGGGACGTCGCGGCCGCCGAGGGTCAGGAGGTCGTCTTCCGCGCCGAGGCCGACAACGGCGTGACGGTCGTGAAGACCTACCGCTTGTGGAGGGGGGAGGACGGCTTCGACCTCGCGTTGAGGTTCGAGAGCCCCGACCGGGAGCGGAGCTTCAGCTTCAACCTGATGGCCCCCCACGGCATCCCGATCGAGGGGGAGTGGTACACCACCACCTACCGCGAGGTCTTCTTCGGCACCGCCGCCAAGGGATCGACCACCCTCACCACCCACACCGCCTCCGAGATCGCCAAGGCGAGCGCCGACAAGCCCGTCGAATCCACCGTCGAACCCCTGAAGTTCACCGGCGTCGAGAACCAGTACTTCGCCATCCTCCTGGCCCCCTTCCCGCCGCCCCACGACTCCGAGGACCGCATCGACCGCGAAGCCCAGGCGTTCCTCCTGGAGCGCGACCCGCGGGACGTGAACAAGTCGGACGTCGGCGTGCGGGTCCACTCGCGGCCGATCACCGTCGGCCCCAACGTCCCCCGCGAGTTCGACTTCAAGATCTTCGCCGGCGTCAAGACCGAGGAGGCGCTCGCGCCTTACGGGGCCGAGGAGCTGGCCGTCTATCGCAAGGGGATCATCCCCTTCGCCCCGACCATCGCCCGCTACTTCATCACCCCGGTCCTCACGTTCACCTACGGCGTCACCAAGAGCGTCGCGGCGGTCTTCGGCGGCGCCCGCGGCAATTACGGCCTGGCCATCATTCTGCTGACCTTGATCGTCAAGCTGCTCATGTTCCCCCTGGGCCGCAAGCAGGCGCTGATGGCTCAGCGGATGCAGCACCTGCAACCGCACCTGAAGGCGCTTCAGGAGAAGTACAAGGACGACAAGGAAAAGCTCACCAAGGAGACCTTCGCGCTTTACAAGAAGCACAACGCCAACCCGGTCTCCGGCTGTCTGCCGGCCCTGGTGCAGATCCCGATCTTCGTGGGGCTGTGGCAGGCGTTGAACTCGTCGGTGGTCCTCCGCCAGGCCCCGTTCCTCTGGATCAAGGACCTGGCCGCGCCCGACATGCTCTTCCGGCTGCCGTTCGACCTGCCGTTTCTGGGCCACTGGTTCAACGTGCTGCCGATCGTCGTGGTCGGCGTGATGATCTTCCAGACCCACCTGTTCTCGCCTCCGGCGACCACGCCGGAGATGGAGATGCAGCAGAAGATGATGAAGTACATGATGGTCTTCATGGCCGTCATGTTCTACAAGGTCCCCTCGGGCCTGGGGCTGTACTTCATCGTCAGCAGCGTGTGGTCGATCGGCGAGCGCCTGCTGCTGCCCAAGATCGTCCACGAACATCCCGTGGAGGGGGGCGAGGACGACGGCAAGGACAAGGGCGACAAGCCCAGGGGCGGCTCCGGCCCCAGCCCCGCCGCCCCGACCAAGCCCCCCGGCGGCATCGCCCAGTTCTGGACCCGCGTCCTTGAGGAAGCCAAGAAAGATCCGACCTACCGCAAGATGACCGACGAACGCGACGGCGCGCAATCCGACAAGAAACGCGACCGCGACGGCGGCCCCGACCGCCCCCGCGTCCGCCCCAAGCGGAAGTGACGACTTGGAATCCGGCAAGTTATAGAGGGGGGCGACGTCCTCTCTCCCGGCGGGCTGACGACCCGACACTTTTTCGGAGGCCGCGGCGATCATCGC
>CALCIB010000370.1 GCA_937907525.1 uncultured Planctomycetales bacterium
CAGAAGTTCGACCCCTACATCAACGTCGACCCGGGGACGATGAGCCCCTACCAGCACGGCGAGGTCTACGTCCTGGACGACGGCTCGGAGACCGACCTGGACCTGGGGCACTACGAGCGGTTCACCAACGCCAAGCTCACCAAGGAGTGCAGCTACACCACCGGCCGGATCTACCTCTCGGTGATCCAGAAGGAACGCGAGGGCCGCTACTACGAGGGGAAGACCGTCCAGGTCATCCCCCACATAACCGACGAGATCAAGGCGGCCGTCCACCAGTTGGCGAGCGACGACGTGGACGTCGTCATCACCGAGATCGGCGGCACCGTCGGCGACATCGAGGGCCTGCCGTTCCTGGAGGCGATCCGCCAGTTCGCCCTCGACGTCGGCCGCGAGAACTGCGTCTACGTCCACCTGACGCTCGTCCCGTTCCTGAAGGCCGCCGGGGAACTCAAGACCAAGCCGACCCAGCACTCCGTCGGCGCGCTTCGCCAGATCGGCATCCAGCCCGACGTCCTGATCTGCCGCACCGAGCACCCGATCCCCGCCGACGAGAAGGACAAGATCGCGCTGTTCTGCAACGTCGAGAAGAAGGCGGTGATCGAGGAGCGCGACCGCCAGTTCAGCATCTACGAGGTGCCGCTGAGCCTGGTCCAAAGCGGCCTGGACAACCTGCTGGTCAAGAAGCTCGGCCTGAAGGCCGCGCCCCTGGACCTGGCCGATTGGACCGAGATGGTCGACCGGATGCTCAACCCCCGGCGCGAGGTCCGGATCGCGGTCGTCGGCAAGTACATGAAGCACCGCGACGCCTACAAGTCGGTCTACGAGTCGCTGGACCACGCCGGCATCGCCCACCGCGCGCGGGTGTCGGTGGTCCGGATCGAGTCCGAGGAGATCACCGCCCGCGGCGCGGAGGCCCTGCTGGGAGGCGTCGACGGGATCCTCGTCCCCGGCGGCTTCGGCATGCGGGGGATCGAGGGGAAGATCGAGGCGATCCGCTTCGCCCGCCAGCGCGGCATCCCGTACTTCGGCATCTGCCTGGGGATGCAGACCGCCGTGATCGAGTTCGCCCGCGACGTCCTGGGCCTGGAGGGCGCCGACAGCACCGAGTTCGACAAGGACTGCGACGATCCGGTCATCGCGCTGATGGAGGACCAACTCGCCGTCGCCAAGCGCGGGGCGACCATGCGGCTGGGCGCCTGGCCCTGCGACGTGGCCCCCGACACCCTGGCGCGGAGGGCCTACGACGTCGAGCGGATCTCCGAGCGCCACCGCCACCGCTACGAGTTCAACAACGCCTACCGCGAGCGACTCGCCGAGGCCGGCATGATCGCCTCGGGCCAAAGCCCCGACGGCCAGATCGTCGAGATCGTCGAGTTGACCGACCATCCCTGGTTCGTCGCCGTCCAGTTCCACCCCGAGTTCCAGTCCAAGCCGACGAAGCCCCACCCGTTGTTCCGCGACTTCGTGGCCGCGGCGCTCAAGCGGAAGGAGTCCGCCCGCGCGACGACGGCCGACGGGACCGCCGCGGCGCCCGGCGCCAAGGTGACGGCGTGATCGTCGCCGGCCGTCACTGGGACGGCGGCGAACGGGTCGAAATCGAGGTCCGCGACGGGGCGATCGCGCGGATCGACCCGGCCGCGAACCCGGCGGCCCCCGACGAGCCCGTCGTCGCGCCGGCGTTCTGGGACGTCCAGACCAACGGCCGCTGGGGCTGGTCGTTCTCCGGCGCCGACCTGACCGTCGAGCGCGCCGTCGCGATCATCCGCGCCCAACGCGAACTGGGCGTGGGCAAGACCTGCCCCACGCTCATCACCGCCCCCGTCGAGGACATGCTCCGCGGGCTTCGGATCGTCGCCGAGGCGTGCGACGCCCACCCCGACGTCGCCCACCTGGTCGCCGGGATCCACCTGGAGGGGCCGTTCCTCTCCGCGCTTCCCGGCTACCGCGGCGCGCACCCGGCCGAGTGCATGCGCGACCCCGACTGGACGCTGTTCGAACGCTTCCAGGAGGCGGCCGGCGGCCGGGTCGTCCTGACGACGATCGCCCCGGAACGGCCGGGCTCGGTCGAGTTCATCAAGAAGGCCGTCGCCTCGGGAGTGACGGTCGCCCTGGGCCACGCCGCCGCCGACGCCGAAACCGTCCGCGCCGCGGTCGACGCCGGCGCGACGCTTTCCACCCACCTGGGCAACGGCGTCGTCGCCGAACTCCCCCGCCACCCCAACCCGATCTGGATCCAGGCCGCCGAGGACCGCCTGTCCGCCTCCCTGATCGCCGACGGCCACCACCTGGGCCCGGAAGTCCTTCGCGTGCTCGCCCGCGCCAAGGGGCCCGAACGGACGATCCTGGTCAGCGACGCCGGCTGGCTCGCGGGCCTGCCTCCGGGCAATTACGGCGCGTGGGACGTCGACCCGTCGGGGAAGATCGTCGTGGCCGGCGCGCCCTACCTGGCCGGCTCGATGCTCGGTCTGGAGGCGGGTTTGCGGAACTTGGATTCCGCCGTCGGCGGCTTTCCCCGTCCGCTCCTGGACGCCGCGACCGTCAACCCCGCGCGGCTCCTGGGCCGCGCGGCCCCTCGATTGGCCGTCGGCGAGCCGGCCGACTTCGTCCTGCTCCGCCGCCGCGCCCCGGGCGACCTGGCGCTTCTGCGAACGTGCATCGGCGGCGAATGGTTCGAACGCGCGGTTTGACGGCTCCGACGGTTTCAAGACGCGCTCTCCGACGAAAGTCCTAGGAACAAGTGAAGACGACACCATCCCTTCTCCCCTCGTGGGAGAAGGTGGCCGAAGGCCGGATGAGGGGTGGGGTTCACGACGGCTTTCGGTCGCGCCACCCCTCATCCGCCCCTTCGGGGCACCTTCTCCCACGAGGGGAGAAGGGATAATGCGTACATGCTCGTCACGGTTTTCGATAAAGCGACGTCAGCGCCGAATCGGCGTTTGATGAACTCGTGACCAGTTTGTACGATGGGAGGGTCGACGAGTCGATCGGGAGGACATGGGCATGGGGCTGATCCAGAAGTTGCCGCCGTCGGTGGTGAATCAGATCGCGGCGGGGGAGGTCGTGGAGCGGCCGGCCTCGGTGGTCAAGGAGATGATGGAGAACGCCATCGACGCCGGCGCCCGCCGGGTCGAGGTCGCCGTCGAGCGCGGGGGGAAGGACCTGATCCGGATCGCCGACGACGGCGCGGGGATGAGTCCGGAGGACCTGCCGCTGGCGTTTTTGCCGCACGCCACCAGCAAGCTGCAATCGGCCGAGGACCTGCATCGCGTCCGCACCCTGGGCTTCCGGGGCGAGGCCCTGGCGGCGATCGCCGAGATCTCCAAGGTCCGCTGCCAGACCCGCCGCGCCGACGCCGAGGAGGGCTCGGAAATCGTCATCGAGGGGGGCGTGGCCGGGCCGATCCGCCCGTGCGGCTGCCCGGTCGGCACCGTGATGGAGGTCCGCAACCTCTTTTACAACACGCCGGTTCGTCGCGCGTTCCTCAAGTCGGACTCCACCGAGGCCGGCCACGTCGCCGAGACCTTCGCCCGGATCGCCCTGGCCCAGCCCCAGGTCCACCTGACGTTCCGGTCGTCGGGGAAGATCGTCCACGACCTGCCGGCGGTCACGGGGGTCCGCGAGCGGATCGCCGCGTTCTTCGGCCGCGAACTGGCCGAATCGCTGCTGTGGGTGGAGGGGAGGCTCGACCAGACCAGCCTTTGGGGTTACGTCGGCCACCCGTCGCAGAGTCGTTCCACCACCAAGGGACAGTACCTCTTTCTGACGGGGCGCTACGTCCGCGACCGCAGCCTCTCGCACGCGCTCAACGAGGCGTACCGCGGGCTGTTGATGGTCGGCCGCAACCCGGTGGCGTTCTTGAACCTGGAGATCCCGCCGGAGGAGGTGGACGTTAACGTCCACCCGACCAAGATCGAGGTCCGCTTCCGCGACCCCCAGCGCGTCTACAGCCACCTGCTCTCCACCCTCCGCCAGACCTTCCTGGCGAGCGACCTGCACAGCCGGTTGCAGCCGGTCGCGCCGGAAAAGGAGACCGAACCCCCGGCGGCGCCGACGCCCGCGCCCGCCGCGCCCCCGCCGAATCGGCCCGACGCGCCGTTCGCGCTCGACGCGCGGCCGGTCGACCGCCAGGAGATCGCGGGGTGGTTCGAGCCTTCGAAAAAGCCCGCCGCGCCGCCGACGATCCCGGACGACGTCGGCCGGGTCCGCCCCCCCGAATGGGCCGAGAACCTCCCCGGCCGGTTCGACTTCGCCCCGACCCGGACCTTCGACGAGTTCGCCTCCGAGCCGGCTTCGGATCAGCCCATGACGCCGACGGCCCCGGAAGCCGCGCCCGCGGCCGTCGCCTCGCCGACGATCCCGGAACTCGTCCCCCACGCCAAGGCGATCCAGGTGCATGACAGCTACCTGATCGTCGAGACCAACGAGGGCATGATGGTCATCGACCAGCACGCCCTGCACGAGCGGATCATCTACGAGGAGTTGCGCAAGCGGACGGCCGAGGGGAGGGTGGAGGCGCAGGGGCTGCTGGTCCCCGAGCCGGTCCACATGGCGGCCGACGAGGCCGCGATCCTGCTGGAGCATGCCGACCTGCTGGCGACGCTGGGGCTGGAGGTGGAGGGCTTCGGCGGCGACACGGTGCTGATCCGAGGCGTCCCTGCCATGCTCCGCGACGTCCGCCCCGAACGGCTGGTCCGCGATCTCGCCGAACACCTGGCCACCCGGCCCCTGCCACCGACTCGCGACGGCCTGGCGGCGGAGCTGTTGCACATGGTCGCCTGCAAGGCGGCGGTGAAGGCCGGGCAGAAGCTGACGCCGGAGGAGATCGACGCGCTTCTGGCCCGTCGCGAGCTGGCCCACGACGCCCACCACTGCCCCCACGGCCGACCGACCGCCTTGATCTTCACCAAGTCCGAACTGGAGAAGCAGTTCGGGAGGATCTAGATCCCCGCCGACTCCCCCTATCGCGGTCGGGGGCCGGTGGCGTAGAATCCGATCAGGATCGGGTTGGGGTCGGAGCCGACTGCGAACGTTCTTCTCCCCTTGAGGGAGAAGGTGGCCCGAAGGGCCGGATGAGGGGTCGACCGCCATCGCGTTTCGATGAGCGCCCCGGCCCGCGAGGGCGTTTGAATCCGATGGCTTCTGGTTGCGCCACCCCTCATCCGGCCTTCGGCCACCTTCTCCCTCAAGGGGAGAAGGACGCTCGGCGGCGGCCCTCCCGATTGGATTGGGACGGAATCGGTTCGGTCGCGGTCATCCTCTCGCGGCGGGGAGTCAACGGTCATGGCTGTCATCTGCGCGACGATCGGGCGGGGCCGGCACTCGGCCATGATCGAGGAATGGAAGGCCGCGGCGGCGGCCGGGGCCGACATGGTGGAGCTTCGCATCGACTGCCTCCGCCACGAGCCCGATCTGCAACGCCTGCTGGCGGAGCGCGTCACCCCCCTGGTCTTCACGATCCGCCGCGGCGCCGACGGCGGCATGTGGCGCGGCCGCGAGGAGCAACGACGCGCGATCCTCCGCGAGGCCATCGCCCTGGGCGTCGATTATATTGATTTGGAGGACGACGTCGCCGGCGAGATCCGCCGCTTCGGCAAGACCAAACGGATCGTCAGCCACCACGACCTCAAGAAGACCCCCGCGGACCTTGACGAGATCGTCGCCCGCTGCGCCGAGAAGGACCCCGACGTCGTCAAGATCGCCGCCAACGCCGCCACGCTCGCCGACGCCTCCCGGATCCTCAAGCTGGGCGTCGACGCGAAGCATCCGACCATCGCCATCGCCATGGGCGAGCCCGGCCGGTTCACCCGGGTCCTCAACGCCAAGTACGGCGCTCCGTTCTCCTACGCCGGCTTCAACCCCGAGCGCGTCTTCGCCGCCGGGATGCTTTACCTGAACGAACTCAAGAAGGATTATTTTTACGACCGGATCGACGCCGACACCGAGGTCTACGGCGTCGTCGGCGACCCCATCGGCCACAGCCTCAGCCCGGCGATCCACAACGCGGCGTTCCGTGAGCTGGGGCTCAACAAGGTGCTGGTGCCGTTCCAGGTCCCCAAGGGGGAGTTGGAGGACTTCTTCCGCGACCTGGACTGGATCGGGATCAAGGGGTGCAGCGTCACCATCCCCCACAAGGAAGACCTGGTCCCGCTTCTGGACCGCAAGGAGAACGCGGTCGAGCGCGTCGGCGCCTGCAACACGGTGGTGACCGACGCCGAGGGGCTCCGCGCCGGCTACAACACCGACTACCGCGCGGCGATGGAGTCGCTGGAGGAGGTCATGAAGCGCGAGGACGAGCACGACCCCGACGCCCCCAGCCCGCTACTCGACAAGCAAGTGCTGATCCTCGGCGCCGGGGGCGTCGCCCGCCCCATCGCCTTCGGCCTGGCCCGCCGCGGCGCGGCGCTTACGATCGCCAACCGCCACGATGAGCGCGCCGTCCGACTGGCCGAGGAGGTCGGCGGCCGCGCCGCCAACTGGGGCGCGCGAGCCGTCCAGATCGCCGACGTCGTGGTCAACTGCACCCCCGTCGGCATGCACCCGAACGTCGACGACACCCCGCTCCCCCCCGCGGCCTTCCAGCGCTCCGGGATCGTGGTCTTCGACACGGTCTACCACCCCGAGAACACCATGATGCTGAAGCTGGCGCGCGAGCGCGGCTGCAAGACCCTCACCGGCGTGGATATGTTCGTTCGCCAGGCCGCGCTCCAGTTCAAGCTCTACGCCGGCCGGGACGCCCCGGTCGACGTGATGCGGGCCGCCTTGAAGCGCAAGCTGGGAGTCGTCAAGGACCAATGAGCGACCCCAAAGTCGTCGATGGGAAGGCCGAGGGCCGGGGCCTGGTGCTGATCGGCTATCGAGGGACGGGCAAGTCGACCGTCGGCCGACTGCTCGCCCGGCTGACGGGCCGGCCGTTCTTCGAGGTCGACGAGGAGATCGTCGCCCGCGCCGGCAAGACGATCAAGGCGATGTTCGAGGAGGACGGCGAGCCCGCCTTCCGCGACGTCGAGGAGGGGGTCGTCCGCGACCTGACGGCCGACCACCACGACGCCGTGCTGGGGACCGGCGGCGGCACGATCCTCCGCGAGGCCAACCGGCGGCGGCTGCGGTCGTTCGGCCTGGTCGCCTGGCTCACGGCCGACGTCGCCGAGTTGGCCCGCCGCCTGGAGGCCGACGCCATCACCCGAGAGACCCGGCCGTCGCTGACGAACAAGGGCGCCGTCGAGGAGATCGCCGAGGTCCTGGCCTATCGGACCCCCTTCTACGAGGAGATCGCCCACGTCGCGATCGACGCCCAGCACGCGAAGCCCGAGGAGGTCGCCCGCCGGATCCTGGAGCACTGGCGATGTTCGTGAGCTGGCCGCTTCTGGTCCTGCTCGGCTTCGGCGTCTTCTGCGTCGGGACGGTCGTCGGCAGCTTTTTGAACGTCTGCATCTACCGCATCCCCTGGCAGAAAAGCGTGAT
This sequence comes from uncultured Planctomycetales bacterium, assembly GCA_937907525.1. Lineage (GTDB taxonomy): Bacteria > Planctomycetota > Planctomycetia > Isosphaerales > Isosphaeraceae > Paludisphaera. Next base: position 7,462 of record CALCIB010000370.1, read on the forward strand.
CTGGCCGGCCTCGCACTGCCCGCGGTGCCTCAACCCGATCGCCGCAGCCGACAACGTGCCGATCCTGGGCTGGGTCGCCCTCCGCGGCGAGTGCCGGACCTGCGGCCTCCCCATCGCCGCGCGCTACCCGATGATCGAGGCCCTGGTCGGCCTGCTGTTCCTGGGGCTTTACGCGGTCGACGTGCTCCTGGCGAACCGGGACGGCTTCGGGCAGATCCCGGTTTCCTCGTTGGGCGTGCTGGCCTACCACGCGCTTCTGGTCGCGCTTCTGGTCGCCGCGACGTTCATCGACTACGACCTGTTGATCATCCCGGACGAGGTCGCGGTGACGGGGATGGCGCTTGGGATCGGCCTGGGCGCGGCGTTCCCGTGGATTCGGCCGGAGCCGTCGACCGCCGCGACGTTCTGGGGCGGCCTCGGGGTCGGCCTGCTGGGCTTGCTGGTCGGCGGGGGCCTAACGGCGTTCGTGCGGTCGAGCTTCTCGTTTTTGCTGCGACGGGAGGCGATGGGCTTCGGCGACGTCACCCTGATGGCGATGATCGGCTCGTTCCTGGGCTGGCGGGCGGCGATCCTGACGTTCTTCCTGTTCCCGTTCTTCGGCCTGGTCCACGCCGGCTGGAAGCTGGCGAAATACATCGGAAAACGGCTGGCGGGCGTCCAATCCTCAAGCGCCGATCGCGAAATACCCGCGGGGCCCTACATCAGCATGGCGGCGGCGTTTTTGCTGTTCTCCTGGCGATGGCTCTGGCCGCTGTGGGCGGAAAACCTCTTCGACGCGTTTTACGCCCTGTTCTGGTGGTCGCTGGGAGTGGACGTCGGCCCGATGGTCTAACCCGGAATCCGGGGGGGACGGCGGCGGCGGTTGCCGGTAGAATCCGCGAGGAGCGGCGGCGACCTGGGGAGGACGTGGCGATGGCGTATCAATACAAACGGCGCAGGCCGTCGTTGATCCGGAACTTCTGGGTCTACAGGCGGTTGATCGGGGTGGCGGCGCTTCTGGGCCTGATGCTCTGGTTCATCTGGGCCAACGACGCCGCGGTGACCGTCGCGTTCCCGTTCCGACTGGGAACGTACCAAAGCACGCTCGGCGTCATCATCCTGCTGAGCGCGCTGTGTGGGGCCTTGCTGGCCTTGCTGGCGATGACGGTCTTCATGGCCCTGCGGAAGATCCGCCGCGAACCGGCCCCGGCCGATCAGGCGGAGGCGGCGGATCTCGACGACGACAGGCCCCCGTCGGACTACGCCTCGAAAACCGAGGAAGGCTTTCGCAACAATCCGTGGTGATCCTGCCGAAGAATAAGACCATCCCCCGTCTCGCGCCCCGTCTTGGAAGGACGTCGTGGACCGCCGAACGCCCCTCGACCACCCCCGGCCTCGCTCGACGCCCGCGGCGTCGGCCGCGCGATGCGTCTGTCTGTTGACGGTCGCGGCGCTCGTCGGCTGCTCGGGGCGCGGAACGTACATCACCGGCGGGCCGTCGACGGGTCAGCTCAAGTCCAGCCTCAGCCGGATCGAATACGAAAACGGCGAACTCAAGACCCAGGTCGCCCGGCTGAAGGAGGAGAACCGCCGGTTCGAGGACCGACTCGTCCAGGAGCAACTCCACAACGGCGAACTCGCCGCCAGGCTCGACGACATGCGCAACCTGATGCGCGATCGCGGCTTCAACGACCCCGACGCCGACTACGACGACGCCCCGCTGACCCGTCCCCGGACGCTTCCCGCCGGCCGGTCCTCGTCCTCCAGGCGCAAGCCCCCCGCCGCCCAGATCTCCCGCGCCGGCGAGGCCCGGGAGATGCCCCCGATCCGGATCGACGACGGCTCCCGCTCCGACCGCCCCTCCCAGGGCGCGCGCCGCTCGCGCCCGTCGCTCGCGCCCGTCGACCCCGACGACGACGTCGGCGTCAACGAGAAGGACATGCGCTGGACCCCCATCACCGCCCAGGGCGCGGCCCTCGACGCGCCCCCCAGGCGCTGAGGCCGCCAACCCGCGCCGCGGTCGTTGCCGACGGACGGGTCGTCCGGATACGATCAAGGTCCAGACGGCGGACGTTCGAGGCATCGAGGCGCGGCATGATCGTCATCATCGACTACGGGATGGGCAACCTCAGGAGCGTGCAGAAGGCGTTCGAGGCGGTGGGGCATGAAGCCGAGATCACCGCCGACCCCGATCGGATCCGAGCGGCGACGCGCGTGGTCTTGCCGGGTGTCGGCGCTTTCGCCGACGCCATGGCCGAACTCCGCCGAACCGGCATGGACCAGGCGTTCACCGAGGCCGTCCAGTCCGGCAAGCCCTGCCTGGGGGTCTGCCTGGGGCTGCAACTCCTGTTCACGACCAGCCACGAGGACGGGGAACACCAGGGGCTCGACCTGATCCCCGGCGAGGTCGTCCGGTTCGAGCCTCGGCCGGGGCTGAAGGTCCCGCACATGGGCTGGAACACGCTGGCGATCCGCCGGCCGATCCCGCTGTTCGAGGGGATCGACGCGGAGCCCTCGGTTTACTTCGTTCACTCGTATTACGCCCGGGCCGGCGACCCCGACGACGTGGCCGCCACCGCCGACTACCCCGAGCCGTTCGCCGCCGTCGTCCACCGCGGCAACCTCACCGCCTGCCAGTTCCACCCGGAGAAAAGCCAGCGCGTCGGCCTGGCGATGTACGCCAACTTTGCCCGGCGGTAAGAATCCGTCCCATAAAGGCGTCGCGATCGGCGTAACGGCCTTCCCCCCTCGCGGGGGAAGGTGGCCCGAAGGGCCGG
>CALCIB010000371.1 GCA_937907525.1 uncultured Planctomycetales bacterium
GCGTCCTTCCGCACCAACAGTTTACGGCCCGCAAGGCTTACCGGATAGACTCTTACTCCGCGTCGTCGGCGCCCAACACGGCGATGGGGGCCCCTCCGGAATCCACCTGGAACTTGGGTGATTTCTCGGGAAGGCGGCGGGGCTCGACGGTGACGAGCCCGCGCCGCGAGGCGCAGGCCAGGCACAGTCGCTCCGGGTCGTGATGCAGGACGATCTCGCCGTCCAGCAGGCGATGGTAATAGTCCTGGCCGGGCGCCATCGCGTAGCAGTATTCGCGCTCGCTGCCGCGCTTGACGGTCACTCGCCAGCCGGGCTCGTGGACGAACAACCGCGCGCCGGGCGGGGAGTCCGGCGCGGGGGGTTCCAGGGGTTCGCCGTGGATGCTCATGCTTGCCTCGTCGTCGCGGCGTCAGATCGCCGAGGAGTCGCGAGTCCGGGAAGCGGCGCCGGTCACGGAGACCGGAGGATGAATGCCGCACGTCTCGTCCGTGCAAACCGCGTCGCGCGGTCGCGAGGACGCAATTCGATTGTACGCGACCCGCCCCGCCTGAACGACCCCCGGCAAGCGTCCCAGAAGCGCGAGCGGACGGAACAACGGCAGGCGGGAGCCGATCCGAGTCACCGCGTCGTACCCCGATTCCACCTTCCCCGACCGCGAGACGACGTGCATCGACCGCAGGCAAGCCTCGGCGGTGAGGCTGGGATGGATCGTCTTGACGTCGATCGCGGTCAGGTCGATCGGCTCGACGACGCGGTCGGGATCGGCGGCGGTCGCCAGGGCCATCGACGCCCGACACCGCGGGCACGCGCCGTCGTATAGCACCCGAAGCGCCGGCTGCTCGTCGTCGCGGCCCGCGACCAGGCTTCGGAGCCACGTCCCGGAGACGAACGCGACGTTGGCCACGATCATCGCCACGCCGAACTCGGCCAGCCCCGGACTCATCACCGCGATCCCCAGGTGCAACGCCACCGCGCCGGCGATCATCAACGGCCGGGTCAGCCGGAACCAGATTAGGATCGGATAGACGATCTCAAGCGCCAGGCTGCCGTGGGTCAGGAGGTTGAGGACCATCGGCCAGGCGGCCAGCCAGGTGAAGTCGAGCCAGGCGAACTCGCCGGCGTTCATCGTCCCCCAAAGCGCCATGCCGGTCCACCACGACGGTCCTCGGAGCTTCGCCAGCCCGGCCATGCCGTAGATGAACGCCAGGTGAAGCTGGAGCAACCGCAGACCGATGTTCGCCCCCACCGACGGTTCGGGCCGGCCGGGGCCGTCGGGCGAAACCTTCCGCGCCCCCTTGGGCCGGACCACCGCCGCGTTGCGCCTGGCCTCGCGCCAGCGCTTGAGTAACCGATCCAGCGACACCGCCCGTCCGCTCGCGCCGCTGACCGCGACGTACAGCGCCATGGTCGAGAGGATCTGGTCGAACCCGAACAGCGCGATCGGGATCCGGCGCACCGTGGAGACGATGACGATCCACGCCAGAATCGACGTCGTCCGGCTGAACAACCCGACGGCCATCGAGGCGAAGACCGCCAGCGACGCCAGCCAGGCGACCCGCAAGAGCGAATCGGGAACGTAAAACCAGAGTGACCAACCGAACGGCGGCATGGCGTCGTAGGCGCCGGCCGCGTCCGACCACCCTTGCGAGCCCAGGTAGTCATGCAGGTCCAACCCGATGACGAACAGGCTCCAGAAGCCCAGCACGCCCACCAGCGCGCGGATCAGCCCCAGAGGCGTTGGGTCGGCGGGGAGGAAGAAGAACCGCGACCAACCCCGGGAGAACCCGAGGGCCAGGTCGCGGACGTAGACGATCGCGTCGATCAGGAACCGTCGCACGGGAAGTCTCCGATCCATCGGGGTTCGGTGAACATCGACGGGGCGAACAGGTCGAACGGCCCCCCGGTCTCGCGCGACTCCTCCAGCACCCGATCCGGCGAGGGTATCAGGTGCTGCCGCAACCTCAAGGTCACCGACTCGGCGCCGGGATGGCTCCGGCAAAGATGTCGCGCGAACGAACGCGCCAGCCACGTCCGCCGGGGGTCGCCCTCGCGGTCGGGATCCTCCAGTTGGGGCAGGCTGGCGGAGAACAGCGCGTTGGCGAGCGCCAGTTGGCGCTGGCGACGCATCGGCGGCCCGGCGACGTGGCGCTCGGGGACGTTGACCGTCTCGATCTCGCCGTCCTCGCGCCGGAGGGTCGCCTGGATCAACGGCGTCGGCGGCGGCTCGGCGTAATAGCGATAGGCGTAACCCTGGTCGAACAGGCCGTGGTGCCAGGCGAAGGCGTCGGCGAACCGGCGCTCAAGCACGGACGACGGCGGCACGCCCATCGATCCGCCGAACACGGCCGCGACATGAACCGCCAGGGCCAGGGTCGCCAGCCGCCGCGCCCACGGCGGCCACGGCGAGGCCGCGGCCGCGGCGGCCTCCAGAACCGGGTCGACCGCCGGACTCGGCGCGACCGTCGCTCTCGGTTGCTCCGTTTTTCGTCCCACCCGCTCCCCCCTTCCATGCGTCAGGAACCCGCCGCGGCGGTCATCGATCCTCAATCATAACCGATCCGGCGAAACACCCCGGCCGGATCGATCGACAGCCCGATTCATCGCGTCAACCCCTAGGAACATCCCGCCTAAAACCCCTCGATCTTCCAATCCGCCAAGTTTTCGTTGCCCGCACGCGAAACGCGCATTAGAATTTGAACCGCCTGGACAGAGATTGGCGATCAAGGCGACCCCACAGGCCGCGGAACGCGCGAGGCCCCATCGCCGCGTCCCGCTCAACGATTCACAACGGGAGAGAACACATGCATGGGACGGTCGTGATGCTGATGGCCCTAAGCGGCCTCGGCTGTCACTACAAGCACGCGGACGTCGCTTACGTTCCGTCGTGCTACAGCTCGTCGTGCTACAGCGACAGTTGCTACAGCTCGTCGTGCTACAGCTCGTCGTGCTACACCTCGTCGTGCTACACCTCGTCGTGCTACAGCGAGAGTTGCTACAGCGGCTGCTACTCGTCGTGCTACAGCGGCGGTCGGCGCGGCCTCTTCGGGAAGCATGGCGGCGGCGGACTGTTCGGCCGGCTCCGTCACGGCGGCGGCGGGCTCTTCAAGCACCACCGCAACAACTGCAACGACTGCTTCCCGGTGGTCGACAGTTGCTACTCGTCGTGCTACAGCTCGTCGTGCTACAGCGAGAGCTGCTACTCGTCGTGCTACAGCGGTTGCTACTCGTCGGTCTACGACCCGCCGGTCTTCGGCGCGCCGATGCCGATCTACCAGACGCCGGGCGCGGCGGCCGCTCCGGCGGCGGCCCCGGCCGTCGCGCCGCAGCCGGTCGATTCGTCCCCGACGGCGCCCGCGGGCTCGTCGCCCGGAGCCCCGGCCCCGGCGGCGGCTCCGGCGACCCCGCCGGCCCCGGCCGCGGATCTCGATACCCCGCCGCCGGCCCCGGCCCCGGCGACCCCCGGGTCGGCCGTCGAGGACGCCGTCAAGTCGGTGGTCCCGGACGTCCCGGCCCCGCCCCCGGCCAGCATCCAGCCCTGATCGCGGCGGCCCCTCTCCGGGGCCGCCGACTCGCGAGCGCGTCCGCCCTCGGCCTCGTCCAGGCCCGGCGGACGTGTTCGTTTCGAACGCGACGAACAGTCCAGCGCTTCGTCACGTCTTGGCTCATGGTCGACCGATTCAAGGAAACGCCGAGACGCCGAGGACGGAAAATCCGAGTCGAAATGCTCTCTCGAAAACCTGAACGGCGGGTGACGCCAATCATCCCTTCTTCCCTTGTGGGAGAAGGTGGCCGAAGGCCGGATGAGGGGTAATCCCACGGGCTCTCGGTCGCGACACCCCTCATCCGCCCCTTCGGGGCACCTTCTCCCACAAGGGGAGAAGGGGGATGTAAGCCCCTCATCAATGGTTTTCGACAAAGCAGAGTCGAAAGGATTCATCGAGGGACCGAGCCGTCCGTCGGCTTGTTCCTTCCTTGATTCCCTCTCGGCGTCCTCGGCGTCTCGGCGGTTCCTTGAATCGCGACAAGGCGCTAGGCGGACGTCGTCCGCTCCGCCGGGAGCGTGAAGCGCTCCTCGACGGCCGCCTTGATCCGGGCGCGGCTCTCCCCGGCGGAAAGGCCGCGCGTCGCGGCGACGTCCTCGGCGGCGGCGGCCAACTCCTCGTCCTTGATCCCCTCGCGGAACCAGGTCGAGTAATCTCCTTGCCGGAGATGGAATTCCCAGGTGGCGTCGTCCACCCCCTCGGCCAGTTGCAGGAAGGCGACGAGGTTCTGAGCGCGCAGGTTCAACTTCCCCTCCGGCCCCTTGAAGTAGAAGCTGCGATCCGGCCCCAGGTTCCCCTCGGCGTATTTGCGGCCGTGGCGGCGACGGTGGAGGGTTGGCGGGACGGTCTTCACGCGAACCGGCGCCCGACCTTTCTTGACGAACCACGCCAGCGTCTCGCCGGGCTTCAATTCGATCCCCTCCAGGCCGCGAGGCGCGGGGATCGCGGCGGCCTGGCAGAACAGGCGGATCGTCGCCTCCGCCTCCGGCCCGATGGCCAGCACGACGTCGACCGTCTCCAGGACCGCGGGGGCGACGGCGTCGGGGCTCACGGTGATGTAGAGCATTCCGGCGATCCGTTTCGGGATCACCATCGGCGCGGGCTGCCAGGCGGCGGGCATCAGGTGATGGACCTCGTCGATGACGATCCAGTGCGGGCGGCCGGCGTGGGCGCGCAGGTCCTGAAGCCTGGGGATGAGCTGGTCGGAGAAGCCGGGGCGGTCCTTCAGGTCGATCCCCAGCATGTTCACCGAGGCGTTGGGCGCGTCGGGGCGCTCCAGCAGTTCCTCCACCTCGTCGACCGTCGGCGGGTTGTGGGGATCGCCGAGCTTCATCGTCGGCTCGAACTCGTCGTAATCCCCCTCCGGATCGATGATGACGAACTGGTAGCGCGCCTCGGCCAGCCGTTCGAGCAGGCCGGACGTCAGCGTGGACTTGCCGCCGCCGGAGGCGCCGGCGACCAGCACGTTGAGCCCGTAGGGCGGGATCCGGACCTCCCGACCCTCGTCGTCCTCGCCCAGCAGGACGTGATGGCGCGCGAGTTCCGGCTCCAGGCCGGCGAGGTCGTCGTCGAGCAGTCGCTCGACGAGTTGGACCACGCCGCGGCCGTGGTCGCCGGTCGTGGTCCAGTCGGCGCGTTCCATGAGCGTGGGGACCGCGTTGGCGACGGCGACGCCCGCCTCGGCGGCGGCGAGCAGGGCGTGGTCGTTCTCGGCGTCGCCCACGGCCACGACGTTATGCGCCGAGAGCCCCAGGTCGCGCAGGGCCGACTGCAATCCGGTCGCCTTGTTGACGCCGGAGGGGAGGACCATCACCGCCCCCTTGTTGAAGATGACTTGCAACTCCAGCCCCATCTCGCGGACGACCTCCAGGACCGCGACTTGATGCGGCTCCCAGGTCGCCACGATCACCCGCCCCTCCGAGATCGGCCCAACCCCCTGGAGCTTCAACCGGGCGACGAACTCCGGGGGCGGCGGCTCGGCCAGCGTCACCTCCTCCTTCGTCTCCGGCCGATACAAAAGCGCCCCGTTCTCGGCGACGATCCGGTCGAAGAGCGTCGGCTCCTCCAGCAACTCCAGCAGTTCGCCCAGCACGCGGCCGGTGACCATCACCAGCTTGCGGCCCGACTCGCGAAGCCGCTTCATGGCCTCGACGGTCGGCGGATCGACGAGGCCGCGGGTGGCCAGGGTGCCGTCGTAATCGGCGGCGAGGACGTGGTAGCGCATCGCGTCGTCTCTCGGGTGGAACGGTCCCACCCGCGCCATCAGCAACTCCCGCGCCGAAAACGAGGACGCCCGGCCCCGTCCGTCGGGACGGAGGGCCGGGCGATCAAGGGTTCGCGATGATCGAACACCGCCGGCGACTCAGCGACGCCGGCCCTTTTTGCCTTGGTCGCCGGGGGCGGCCGGCGGCGGTCCCATCTCGTGAAGGCTCTTGGAGGCCGCCTGGGCGGACTCAACCTCGGAGTCGCTCGGAGGCGCCACGTCGGTCCCCTCGCCGCAGCCGACGAGGACGCATGCCGCGGCCATCGCCAGGCCGAGCGTCGCGTTACGCGCGAACTTCATGAAACGATCCCTCCCTCGGGGTGGTTCGGGTCGGTGGGACCGGGCGGGCGGCCACGACGACCGCCGCCCGGTCGAGCCGAGGATCAATACGAGTCGGAACTGACGACCTCGCCGCCGGCGCGGGTGCCGAGCGCCCACCAGGTCGGGATCGAGATGCTGTCCTTGATGAACCGCACGGAGCCGTCGGCCATGCAGGCGTTGACCCCGCCGGAATGGTTGCTGCTGGCCGTGATGGCGTCGATGATCTGCCCCGGCGGATAGGCCGTGGCCTGGCAGGACATGCCGTTGGGCGTGTTGACGTGAGTGTAGGCGTTGAACCGCAGCGTGCCGCCGTGCGACCCCGCCCAGACCGCGCCGGCGATCCAACTGTTATTCGTTTGCCCCGCGGTGCTGGTCGTGCCCGGCAGGTTCCGGCACGCCTGGACGAACTGCAAGGCGTTGGCGTTGCCGCCGGGGCCCATGTTGGCCGAGACCGCCCCCACCGGGCCGAAGGCGACCCGCTTGGCGTTCGACGAACTGATCAGGATCGTCTGGTCGCCCGGGCCGATGCCGACGAGCGCCTCGCTGAACGCGACGGTGTTGGAGGTGCCGTCGGTCAGGCTCTGCAAGCCGACCGTGCCGGTGCCGGCGGTGTAGGTGCCGACGTTCGGCGTCGTGTTGCCGTCGCCCTGCATCATCACGATCACGCCGTCCCAGGTCGCCATCGACGCCGGGCCTCCGGCGTTGCCGCGGTAGTTCGTCCACGACGTCGACACCCACGGCCCCTGGCTGATGCTCTCCGACGGACAGATGAACGTGGCCACCTTGGCCCGGCTGACCGTTAACGAGTTCTGCACCGCGTTGGCGCCGAACGAGTAGTTGGCCGCGTTGGCCAACTGCTGCTGCTCCATCATCGGCATCAGCGCCACCGCCCAGCCCAGCGGCCACGGCCCCGTACTCGCGTTCGGGGTGGCGGAGCCGGTGCTCCACATGTTGCCCGCCAACGGCGGCAGGCAGTTCTGCTCCGAGATATAGTTGTGCAGGCCCAGGCCGATCTGCTTCAAGTTGTTCACGCACTGGGCGCGGCGGGCCGCCTCTCGCGCCGCCTGCACCGCCGGCAGAAGCAGCGCGATCAAAACCGCGATGATGGCGATCACCACCAGCAGTTCGATGAGCGTGAAGCCCACCCTGCGCATTCGATGCGAATCACGCATCCGTCACGTCTCCCATAAGAGAAGGATCGCCGCCAAGACAGGATTTGGCGACGTAAGTCGATGACGGCTAGGATCCTTGCGATCAAGACCCGCGCCTTAACTCCTAATATTATAGGCGAACGCCAAGCCGTCGCCCCTGGAATTCCGCACCTTACTCCGAATTTATTCGCGATCGCGGCGGCGGCCCCGTCCGTCTTCTCCGGCAAGCCCGATGAAATTCGGAGACAAGTCGCCGGGAACCCGCCGTCGCGTCCAGTTCGACGTTGATACGGCAATTTCATTTTGAATCTTATTAAGCCGCATTGGGATTTGACTCGTTGGCTTCGCGCGGGGGCGGCGCGCGATTGACGGCCGGGTATGATTGCCGACGGCGGGCGACGATCGCGCCGCCCTTGGCGCGACGGTCGTAAAGCGGGAGCGAACGGGGATGGGGAGACGCCCCTTGAATCGACGGGATCTGAGGGCCGCGGCGGAGGCCGCCGAGGCGCGGGGGATTCCGCTGGGCCCCGAGCCCTCCAGGTCGCGACCGCGATCGGAACCGAGTGGCAGACCCAGGCCGGGGCCTTCGACTCGGATGCGGGTCGTCTGGGAGGTCTGCGACGTCGGCGGCCGCGCCGTCGCCACGTTCGACTACGCCGACAAGGCCGCCGCCGAGGCCAGGGCCGCCGAGTTGAAGGCCAGGGGGAAGGGGACGCACTTCGTCCGCTCCGTCAAGCAGCCGTTCGACTCCGCCGGAACGTCCTCCTCCGACTGACCGCCCCCCGCGCGAACCCGCCGACCCGCCCGGGGCTCCTAGCTTGCAAGCGCCTCGAGGGCGCCGCCGGTCGGTTCGCGCCGGGTTGTGGCCCGGGGCCGCGATTCGATAGAATCAACCGCTTATGGGCGAGCGGATTCGCCAGCACGCCGTTACGAGAGACGAGGTACGCCAGTGGCCGCCACCGACGCTTGTAAAACCACCCCCGCCACCCAACCGACGACCGGCGCCGACGTCGTGGTCGAGTCGCTGGCCAGGCACGGGGTCGAGGCGATCTTCGCGTATCCGGGCGGCGCCAGCATGCCCATGCATCAGGCGCTGACCCGTTACCGCGACCGGATCCGGGTGATCCTGCCCCGCCATGAGCAGGGGGGCGTTTTCGCCGCTGAGGGGTACGCGCGGGCCAGCGGCAAGCCGGGGGTGGTGATGACCACGTCGGGCCCCGGGGCGTTGAATCTGACGACCGGGTTGGCCGACGCCAAGATGGACTCGATCCCGTTGATCGCGATCACCGGCCAGGTCCCCACCCACGTCATCGGCACCGACGCCTTCCAGGAGACGCCGACGGTCGAGGTGTGCCGGGCGATCTGCAAGCACGCCTACCTGGTGCAAGACGCCCGGGACATCGCCCGGGTGATGAAGGAGGCGTTCCACCTGGCCACCACCGGCCGCCAGGGGCCCGTCCTCATCGACATGCCCAAGGACATCCAGAACACCGTCGTCGAGAATCCCGACTACGACGCGGCGATGGACCTGCCCGGCTACCGCCTCCCCTCCCCCCCTTCGCAGGCGAAGGTCCGCGAAGTCGTCGAGGCGCTCAAGGCCGCCGAGCGGCCGGTCATCTACTGCGGCGGCGGCGTGCTGGCCTCCGGCGCGGCCGACGAGTTGCGCGAATTCGCCGCCAAGACCGGCATCCCGGTGGCGATGACCGTCCACGGCCTGGGCGCGATGCCCCGCGACCATTACCTGTCGCTGGGCATGCTCGGCATGCACGGCACGATCTACTCCAACACGGCCGTCGCCAACGCCGATTTGCTCCTGGCCCTGGGGGTCCGGTTCGACGACCGCGTCACCGGCAAGCTCTCCGAGTTCGCCAAGCACGGCCGGATCGTCCACGTCGACATCGACGCCTCGGAGATCAACAAGAACAAGTTCGCCCACGTGGCCGTCAACTCCGACCTCAAGTCGTTCCTCCGCGAGCTGCTCCCCATCGCCCCCGCCGGCGACTACCGCGCCTGGCACAAGCAGGTCGACGAGTGGCGCGCGGCCGACCCGATGACCTACGACCAGCGCGACGACGCGATCGTGCCGCAATACGTCATCGATCAGTTCTCCAGGCTCACCGACGGCGAGTTCTACATGACCACGGGGGTCGGCCAGCATCAGATGTGGGCCGCCCAGTGGACGAACTTCAAGCGGCCGCGGACCTGGATCACCTCCGGCGGCCTGGGGTCGATGGGCTACGGCCTCCCCGCGGCGATGGGCGCGCAGGCGGCCTTCCCCGACGCCCTGGTCGTCGACATCGACGGCGACGGCAGCTTCGTGATGAACGTCCAGGAACTGGCCACCGTCTACTGCGAGAACCTGCCCGTCAAGATGATCGTGCTGAACAACCAGCACCTGGGAATGGTCATGCAGTGGGAGGACCGCTTCCACGCCGGCAACCGCGCTCATACCTACCTGGGCCCCGTCGACCACCCCGAGGCCATCGGCCAGGGCCTCGGCGCCTTGCCCGAGGTCCCCTACCCGGACTTCGTGACCCTCGCCAGGGGTTTCGGCATCCCCGCCCGCCAGATCCGCGACAAGTCCGAGGTCGTCGACGCCCTCAAGGAGATGATCGCCCACAAGGGCCCCTACGTCCTGGACGTCCTGGTCCCCTACCAGGAACACGTCCTCCCCATGATCCCCGCCGGCGGCACCGTCCGCGACACCATCAAGAGTTGACCGGGATTCTTGGAGCGTGATGAGGCGCATGACGTCCCCTCTCCCACCGGGCTGACGACCCGACACTTATCGGATCTCGCATGCGACACTCACGCGAGCCGACGCCGAACGGCCTTCTCCCCTTGAGGGAGAAGGTGGCCGAAGGCCGGATGAGGGGTGGGCGCGACAGGAAGCCGTCGGAATAGAAGTCCTCTTCCATCCGAGGCTTGCGCCGAAACGCGAC
>CALCIB010000372.1 GCA_937907525.1 uncultured Planctomycetales bacterium
CGCAGCTCACTCCTCGTCGTGACGACTTCTGAAAAAGTGTCGGGTCGTCAGCCCGCTTCGGGACCAGACGCTTCTTACACGCCTTGGCGCGCCGATCCGAAGCCAGCCCGCTGGCCGGGCCATGCCTCCCGGACGCACCCCCCGCGCGCATCGCCACGCCCATCGACGACGCGCCGGGAGCCTCATGAATTCCATCCGTTTCGCCGATTCCGTGGAGATCGCGCGCTACGTTATTGCGGTAACAACTGAAATTACCGTATGATCGGCCCGGTTCGGAGGCTGGTCCTTGGATGGGGAGGCGCGACCATGTATGACGTGGCGGTGGTCGGGGGCGGTCTGGCCGGGGTGGCGACGGCGGCGCGTCTGCAAGCGCGGGGGCTTTCGACGGTGGTGCTGGAGGCGCACGGGCGGTTGGGAGGGTGCGCGGGGTTTTATCGGCGGCGGGGGTTCTCGTTCGACGTGGGGGCGACGACGCTGGTGGACTTCGGTCCCGGCGGGGTCGGGGGCGAGTTCCTGGAGGCGGTGGGGCTCGACTTGCCGGGGCGGGAGGACTTGCCGGGGTATCTGGCGTGGCTGCCGGATCGGCGGGTGACGCTGCATCGCGATCCGTCGGCGTGGGCGGTCGAGCGGGCGCGGGCGTTCGGCGACACTCCGGCGCATCGGGCGTTCTGGCGGTTGCTGGATCGGCTGGCGGCGGTCTTCTGGCGGGCCAGCCGGCGGGGGGCGAAGCTGCCGATCCAGTCGCCGGCCGACGCGATCCGGGCGGTTCGCGCCGTCGGGCTGCGAGACCTCGCCCTGGTCCGCCACCTGAACCGGACGATGGCCGACGCGCTGGCCGCGAGCGGCCTGGCGGACGGTCGGCCGTTGCGAGGGCTCCTGGCGATGCTGATCGAGGACACGGTCCATGGGACGCTGGAGCGGGCGCCGCTGATCAACGCCGCGCTGGGGATCACGATCCGGGGGGCGGGGTTGAGTCGGGCGCGGGGCGGCATGCGGGGGTTCTGGACCGCGCTTGCCGAGCGTTATCGCGCGCTGGGCGGCGATGCGAGGCTCGGGCGGGCGGTCGAGCGGATCGAGGGTCGCGAGGGGTCGTGGCGGATCCAGACGCGCCGGGATCGGTTGACGGCGGCTCGGTTGGTGATGGCCGTGCCGCCGGCCCTGGCCGCGGCGATCGGGCCTCCCCAGCTGGCCGAGGCGCTGGCGCCTTGGATTCGTCGGGACGCCGGCGCGATGGGAGGGGCGATGGCGGTCTACCTGGGCGTCCCCGAGTCCGAGGTCGCCGGCCGGGAATTCACCCATCATCAACTGTTGCAAGATTACGGCCGGCCGCTCGGCGACGGGAACAACATGTTCGTTTCGGCGTCGAGCCCCGGCGACGTCGAGAGCGCTCCGCCGGGTTGTCGCGCCGTGATGATCTCCACCCATTGCGAGCTGGGGCCGTGGGAGGGTCTTTCCGACGACGAGTACGCCGCGCGGAAGCGCGAGGCCGGCGATCGGCTCGTCGGCCTGGCGCGTCGGGTTTATCCGGAGTTGGGGCGGCGGGCGCTTGTGTTTGAGGTGGCGACGCCGCGGAGCTACGCGCGGTTCACGGGCAGGCCGCGCGGGGCCGTGGGAGGGACGCGGTTGACGGTGGCGAACGCGAACCAGAACGCCGCGCCGAACGACGTGGGCGTCCCCGGTCTCTGGCTGGTCGGCGACGGGACCTGGCCGGGCCTCGGCACGGTCGCGTGTTGCCTTGGGAGCCGGAACGTCGCCGAGGCCGTGCTCGCGCGCGCCGGCGATCCGTTCAAGGCGCGCCGTCGCGCGTCGCGTTGTCCCCTCCGGCCGGTCCTGGCGCGAGGGTGAGAACGTCTCGTCGTCGGCGGCCGCGACCGATAGGATGGAGGTCGGCCGAGGACGTGGACGGAGGGAAGTCATGGCGACCGCGACTCGAACGCAAGCGACCGTCACGGCGACGAACGGCGCGACGCGGATCCTGGCGGCGGGCGTCTCGTGGGAGTTCTACGAGCGGTTCGTCGACGGCCTGCCGGAGTCGTCCGCCGTCCGCGCGGCGTTCGACGGCGAGGACATGGAGATCATCGTCAAGGGCCCGCTCCACGAGGACCTTCGCGCGCTTTTGGGCCGGTTCGTGGAGGAGGTCGCCGGCGAGGTCGGAATCCCCTTCCAGGGCTTGGGCGAGACCACCTGGAAACGCGCCGACGTCGAGCGCGGGCTGGAAGCCGACCAGTGTTTCTATTTCGAGCCGGCGAAGGTCGCCGCGGCGCGGGCGGCGCTGAGGCGTCGCGAGAACGACGTCGCCGCCTATCCGAACCCGGACCTGGGCATCGAGATCGACATTTCTCCCTCGCTGATCGACCGCCCCGCCATTTACGCCGCGCTGGGAGTCGCCGAGGTCTGGCGGTTTGACGGCCAGACCATCCGCATTGATGCTTTGAGCGACGTCGGCGGCTACCAATCGTCCCCCCGAAGCCGTTTCCTCCCCGTCGCCGCCGAGGAAATCCAGGGCTGGATCACCGCCGACGACGCCCTCGACCGCCCCTCGTGGTCGCGTCGCCTCCGCGACTGGGCCGCGATTCGCGCCCGCTAATCGACTCCATCCCCGTTCCTCGGTTGCGAACATGGGAAACATGGGTAAAAATAGAGCTTTGGGCGACGGGCGACGCGCGGGGCATTCGGGAGGCGGGTACATGGCGACGAGGACACGCGCGCGGCGCGGGCGGCCGCGGCGGCCGGGGGTGGAGTTGCTGGAGGGGAGGACGCTCCTGAACGCCTCGATCGACGTCGCGGCCGACGGCTCGCTCGTCTACACGACCGACCCGACGACGCCGCAGTCGCTTTCGGTGAGCGTCGAGAACGGAGTTTACACCTTCGCCGTCGATCCCGCCGACCCGGTGATCGTCGTGACCAGCAACGACGCCCATTTGGTCGTCTCGGGCTCTGGTTCAACGACCGTGACCGTGGCCGATCCGGCGGTGGGGATGCGGATCGAGGCGGCCTCGGCGGGGCAGACGATCCGCGTCCGGAGCACCGGCCTGCCGACGGTCGTGGATCTGGCGGCCGATTCCGAACGGGTGTTCCTGGGCGCCGGTCCCGACGGCCTGCGCGGGCTGGTCGGGGCGGTCACCGTGGCGTCGACGTCGCCGGCGTTCACCTCCAACAGTTTGACGGTGGACGACGGGTCGGCCGCGTATGATCCGGGCGTGTCGCCGACGTACGCGCTGACGTCGACGACGATCGCGTCGCCCACGGCCGTTGGCTTCGGCGGGATCGCCTATTCGGGGCTGGCGACGTTGACGCTCAAGGGGACGTCGAACGCCACGGCCGACGCCGCGCTGTACCAGGTGGCGGGGACCGCCGGAGGCGTCGCCACCACGATCGACGCCGGCGGCGGCCACGCGGTCGTCCAGGTCGATTCGACGCGAGGCGCGAACTTCGGGCTGAACTCGAACCTGACCCTCCAGGGGGGCGGCGGCGCGATCGACGTCCAGGTCGCCAACTTCCGGAACCCCGGGACGCCCAGCGGAAATCCGAACTGGACGTTGGGCTTCGATCCGGACGCGCCGTCGCCGTTCGCGAGCCTGCGGGACGCGACCAACCCGAACCTCGGCGGGCTGTTCTTTCGTCCGGCCGAGGTCCACTCGTTGAGCGTCGACGCCGCCGGCAACCGCGGCGCGTCGCTTCTGGTGGACTTCAGCCAGGGTGATCCGCTCCCCTCCGGCGCGGCGGCCGGGAACCCGGACGACCCCCAGCCGGGTTTGACCTACGTCGGGGCCGCCGGGGTCGGGACCGGCGCGCGCTACGCCCTGGCGTTCACGGGAACGCCGCCGAGCGGAGCGTTCGCGTCGGAGGCGCATACGGTCTTCCCGCTTTACGGCGGCCAGATCGTCTGGACCGAGGCCGGCGGCGCGACCCGGAACGTCGCCTACCGGCTTCAACCCTCGGCCTCGCTGGTCGATGACTCCGCGACCGCCGCGTCGTATAGTTGGTTCTACGACATCATGCATGGCGCGGTCGACGGCCAGCGGACGCTGCCCAATGGCGCGGTCGTCTCGGCCAAGGTCGATTCGACTCTGGTCGTGGGCGCGGCGACGTCGACCGTCACGGAGGGGTGGGGGCTGGGGCTGGCGGAGGCGAACGCGAACGCCTTCCTGGCCCGCTACCTCGTCACGGGCAAGACCGACGTCGCCCTGCGACGGGGATGGTCGCTGGGCGCGGTGGCGACCGTGCTGAACTACGCCCCGACGCTGGAGGACGGCACGGCCCCGGCTCCGGGCGAGGTCCCGCCGGTCGTCGGCCTGGCGACCTTGACGATCGAGGACGTCTCGCCCCCGGACCAGCCCACCGCCGACGTCGTCCAGATCGCCGCCGCGCCGCCGGCGACGTCCATCTTCGTCCGCCAGAACGGCGGGGCGGACACGGCGATCGTGAAGTTGACCGGCCTGGACGGCGTGCTCGGCGTGAGCCTCGACGGCGGGACCAGCAACGGGCCCGACGGCCAGCCCGACAAGGACGCGCTCCAGATCGACGCCGACGGCCTGAACCTCGGCCCGGCCGGCTTCGTCGGCCTGGGCCCCGGCGCGATCCAAATTCCCGCGCTGTCGTCGCTGACCGCGACGGTGACGGCTCGAAACTACGAGGACGTCCAGGTCTTCAACTCCTCGACGCCGACGTTCCAGACCCAGCCCCGGGCGATCGCGGCGACGGCCCAGGTACCGCTTTCGAACGTCGTGGCGGGGGTCTTGACGGTCACGTTGCCGGGATTAACGTTCGCGGGGATGACGCCCGTGATCGCCTGGGGCGACGGCCAGTTCTCGGTCGGGAGCGTCCAGGCGATCCCCGGAATGCCTGGCGTGTTTCAGGTGATCGGCTCGCATACCTATTCCCGGTCGGGGGTCTTCACGCCGATCATCCACATGCAGGGGACGTCCCCGGCCCAGACGACGGTCTCGGACGTGCCGGTGACGTTCCAGGTGGCCGGCGCGAGCGGGACCGCGGCCACCCCGCCGGCCGTGGGCGTGGTCCTGACGCCCGGAAGCGATTCGGGGATCTCGTCGTCGGACCTGTTGACGAACGTCACGCGGCCGACGTTCGCCGGGACGGCCGCGCCTGGGACGTGGATCAATCTGTACGCGGCGGAGCGCGGGGGGGGCGGGCTGATCCTCCTGGGCTGGACCGTCGCCGACGCCTCCGGCTCGTGGACGATCCCCTCGATGGTCGTCCTGGCCGATGGCGATTACACGATCCAGGCCGTTTCCTTCTCCGCCTCGTCCCCCGCCAACGGCGTGGCCGACCTCGCCGGGCCGCTACGGATCGACACCCTGGGCCCGGTGGTCTGGGGCGTGACGGTCAACCCGGTGGGCCGCGAGGTCCGCATCGACGTTCGCGACCGCGGCGGCGCGGGGGATTCGGGATCGGCCGTGTACGCGGCCAACGTCGCGGGGAATTACGCCTTCACCCCCGCCGGCGTTTCGTCGGTATTGACCGCCCCGCCGTATCCCGCGACGTCCATGATCGTCAGCCTGCGGACGATCCGGCCGATCCGCCCCGCCGTCCACGCGCTCACGGTCCTGGCGGGCCGGGACCTCGCGACCGGCCTGGGGATCTTCGACGCCGCCGGCAACCCGCTCGACGGCTCTTTCAACGGCCGATTCCCCTCCGGCGGCGCGAACGCGGGCCAGAACTTCGTGGCGCAACTCGTGATCCACGGCAACCGCGTCGTCGCCATCCGACCGGCGCCGACCCCGCCGGCTCGACGTCCGCCGGCGCGTCCGCCCGTCCGGCCGTTGCCGCGCCCCCCGGCGCGTCCGCCGGCCCGGCCGATGCCTCGGCCCTTGCCGCCGCGATTCGTCGGCCGACGCTGAGCGGAGCTTCACGCCTCGAACTGGAGGCGCCGCCCCTTGGGTCGGGAGGGGCGGCGCCTGGTCGTTACTTGCCGGAGGCGGCCTTCTGGTACTCGTCGAGCCGCTCCTGGAGGGAGGCGTCGTCCTCCAGTTCGGTCCCCTTGGCCAGTTCGAGGGCGCGCTTCTGGGTCTCGACGGCCTTGGCGGCGTCGCCGGAGGCGAAGTAGGCGCGGGCGAGGGTGTCGGCCAGGAACGGGTTCTTGCCCCCCTCGATCTCGTCGCCCTTCTTGGCGGTTTGCAGCGCGAAGGCGACCAGGTCGGGGCTGGGCTTGGTCTTGACGTCGGGATCGACGATCGCCCAGGCGACGAAGTTGAGGGCGTCGGACTCCTCGCCGGCGGCGCCTTGCAGGAGCTTCTTGGCCATCGTCAGGGCCTCGGCGTGCTCGCCGGCTCCCAACAGCGCGCCGAACTTGAGCGGGACCAGCCGGGCCTCCAGGGAGGGGACCTCCTTGACGGCCTCGGCGACGGCCGCGAGGATCTGCTTGGGATCCTCGGACTGCACGGCCTTGCCGAGCTTCTCCTGGATTCCGGCCAGCTTGGCGTGTTCCTCCTTGGCCTTCTTGGCCTCGGCGACGGCGGTCGCCAGGTCCAGCTTGCCGGCGACGACCTTGTCCAGCGGCTCCTCGATCTCCGCGGGGTGGCCGATCCAGACGATTTTAAGGTCCTTGTTGACGATGAACGCGGTGGGGATGCCGTCCTGCTCGGCGGCCTTCATCCAGTTGGTGGCCATCGCGCCGTCGTCGGCGTCCTTCCCGTCGGGGATGGAGTCCATGGCGACGCGGTAGTCCATCTTGTCGCCCATCTCCTCCACGAACGGGGCGACGGCGTCCTGGTCCTGCTCCCAGACGCTGACGCCGACGATCTTGACGTCCTCGTGCTTCTTCTGCATCTCGGTGAGGTGCGGAATGGTGGCGCGGCAGGGGCCGCACCAGGTCGCCCAGAACTCGACGACGTATGTGTTGCCGGGCTCCAGGGCCTTGATCGGCTCTCCCTTGACGAACTTGGCCACTTCGAGCTTGGGCGCCGGGTCGCCGACGTTCAGGTCGGCGAAGGCGGGGGCGGCGAGGCCGGCCAGCGCGGCCAGGGCCGTCGTCGCGGCGAGCTTGAGCTTCATCGGAATCCCTTCGAGTTGAACCGGGGGCGCGAATCGCTCCGCGAGCGGATCGCGGGCGCTCGGCGATCGATCCTAACCTCCGGTCTCGCCGGGGTCATCAGGGATTCCCGCGAGCCTCGGCGCCGCGTTCGCGCCGACGTTGCGCGCGAAGGCCCAGAAGGCGGCCGAGCGGTCGAGCCCGAAGCGGTCGCGAAGCCTCGCGGCGAGATGGCGACGCTCCTCGAAGTCAAGCGTTCCGAAGGCGTACAGCGACGGTCCCCACGAACTCTGCCCCGCGCCGACCAGCCCGAGACGCTCCATGTCGGCGACGATCGCCTCGGATTGGGCGCTGGCGTAGACGCCCCCCTGCGCCGGCGCGAAGGCCGAGCCCACCGCGCGCTGGATCTCCGACACCGCCGCGCCGAAGGCGGCCAGGTCGCGGGTGGCGACGGCGGGGAGCAGGTCCAGCAGGACCAGCCGGCAGAGCCGTTCGGACGTGCGCTCGGGCATCGGCGGCAGTTCGCCGAAGGCGGCGACCTCCTCGCCGCCGTGGCGGCCGGCGGGGGCGGCGGGGGGGCGGACGATCAGGACCGACCACTCCTTGGGGAAGTCGAGGCGGGCGATCAGCGGCGGGACGTCGTCGGCCGAGGCGTGGCCGCCGTCGACGATCAGGCCGCCGCGGACGAACCCGTGCAGCCCGACCCCCGAGCGCCGGCCGCGCCCGGTCAGCCGCGCCAGTTCCGCGACCGTCGGCGGTTCCGCGCCGGAGAGCGCCAGCGCCAGCCGCGCCACGGCCAGGGAGAGTTGCGTCCCCGTCCCCAGGCCCGCGTGTTCCCACGACGAGCGCCGGACCTCGATCCGGACGGGGCGGATCGCCGGGCCGAGGCGGTCGAGCAGGCTCGCGACCCGATCCGCGTACGGGCCGACGGCCTCGTGTCGGTCGGCGGCCGTCGCGATCAACTCCATGCCGGGCGTGTCGACCATTAGCCCGACGCCGCCGAACTGGCGGCGGACGTGGGGCCCCCAGCCCAGGAGGCCGAAGTGGAGCCGGCTGCCGGTCGCCATTCGGATCGTGGTCATGACTCGTCGGCCCTCGGCCCAGTCGCCTCGCGGACGTGGGCCAATAGCAGGTCGAACGCCTCCCGCTCCGTCGGCCCTCCCGTCTTGTCGACGACGATCGACAGCTTTCGATATTCCTCCAGGATCTCGGCGACCGGCAGGAACGCCGTCCTCGTGGCGAGGATCGCCGCCTCCACGACGGCGTTCCGCGCGCGGTTGAAGCCCAGGAAGTCGCGCAGACGACCCTCGGCGACGGTCTCCACCAGAATGGTCGTGCGCTCGTCGGCGTCGTCGATGACGATCGGCTGGAACTCGTAATAGCGGCAGGCGTCGGCGAGGATCCGACCGGCGACGGCCGTCGCGGGGAGCGTCCGCGGCGGGGGCTCGACCGCCGCGCCGATCGCCGTCCGCGCTAACAGGCCCACGTCGTCGACGACGTGGAACACCCCCGCGCCGCCGGCCTTGAGGTTGCGGTACGTCGTGGCGGTTCGGTACGGCCGCAGGACGAACGTCGCCATGCTCAGATCGGCGGGGATCTTCGGCCCCATCGGCGCGACGTTCAGCGCGCCGTCGGGGCCCAGGGTGGTGACGAGGCCTTCGAGGATCACTCGCGTCGACCCTCCTCGGGAGGCGCGCCGGGCGGGGGCGCGCCGCCGACGCGGTTCCGCTTCAGGCGGTGGCTGATTTCCGGCTCGGTGAGGAAGCCCCACGACAGCGCTTGATCCTGGCGGTACGCCTTGCCGAGCGTCAAGGCGGTTTTCGCCTTCATCATCTCCCACCCCAGATAAAACGCATGCGAGGCGTCGGCGACCCCCATCTCCTCGAAGATCAGGAACGGGTCGGTCCCGCTTAACAAGTGGTCGCCGTTGAGCGCGTGGATCACGCCCTCCTCGGCGTAAATCCGCCAGTTGGGGTCCTTGATCCGGCGCTGCATCTCCCCGAGTTCGTCGGGGCCGAACGGGGGGGGGAGCTTGGGATCGCGGAGCGTCACCAGGTCCGGCTCCAGGTGTTTGGGCAAGACCCGCTCGACGGCCGCGCGGCGCGTCAGCCGGCGCGCCAGGTCCAACTCTCGAACCGACGACCGCGCCCAGTTGATGACGGCCGTGGTCAGGACCGAGTGGATCCTTTGCTCCTGGCAGAACCCCATCAAGAGGACGTTGATCCCGGCGGAGTCGACGTCGGTCAGTTCGGTGAGGTTGCCGATCCCCATCAGCATCGCCGCGCCCGGGTGACGGCGTCGGACCTCCAGGTAGCGCCCCAGCGATTCGGCGAAGCCGAAGCCGATCGGCTCCAGGATCGGGTCGACGCGATAAGGGACGCCGGCCTTCTCCAG
Organism: uncultured Planctomycetales bacterium; assembly: GCA_937907525.1. Classification (GTDB taxonomy): domain Bacteria; phylum Planctomycetota; class Planctomycetia; order Isosphaerales; family Isosphaeraceae; genus Paludisphaera. The sequence goes on from CALCIB010000372.1 coordinate 9,386, forward strand.
CGCGTTTAAAGTGGCGTCGAGGCCGTCGAGCGAGCCGGGGCGGTCGGGGATGGCGACGACCTCGACGCCCCAGTCCCCGGCGGCGTCGCGGTTCTCGGCGTTGACGCTGAGGACCAGTTCCGCCCCGGCGGCGACGGCGTCGGCGACCTCGCGGGGGTTGAAGCTGTCGATGGAGACGCGCAAGCCCCGATCGCGAAGCGCGCGAACGGCGTCGCCGACCCCGGCCCAGGTCGCGCCCGGATCGCAGCCGACGTCGATCACGTCGGCTCCTTCGGCCTGGAACGCGAGCGCCTGGCGGATCAGATCTTCGCGGTGAAGTCGCGGGGCGTGGTTGATCTCGGCGAGGATCTCGACGTCGTAACCGCCGACGCCTTCGGGCGTCGGCGTTTGGTCGTCGCCGAACCACCGGGGAAGGTCGCGAAGGTCTTCCGGCCCGTTCTCGACCGTCGCGCCCGGCGCCCTGGCCTGGATCGGCGTCAGGTCGCCCCGGCAGTGCCCCGGCAGGACGATCCGGGCGACGCCCTCCGGCGGATCCAATCGCTTGGCGACCCACGCCGGGGTCAAAAGCGCCGCGACGGTGATCGGCATGACCGCCACCTCGGCCTGGAACCCCGCGCGCGGCGCCAGATCGTCCAGCACCCGCCGCAGCGAGAACTCGGCGATCCGGCCGGTGACGAACAGGATGCGATTGGATGCGGAGTCAGGCATGCGCGGGCCCTCCGAACGACCGTCATGGATTTCCGAGGCGGTCGGATCGTCACGGCCTTCCCCCCTCGCGGGGGAAGGTGGCCCGAAGGGCCGGATGAGGGGGA
>CALCIB010000373.1 GCA_937907525.1 uncultured Planctomycetales bacterium
CTTTGCGGCGAGGGACGGTCGCGAGCCCGACGATCCGGCCCGGTTTTTTCGTGGTCGCCCGCCGCTCTTTGAGGAGGAGGGATGTTCCCGTAGGCTGGGTCTGGACCCAGCCCACGCGGGCCGAGGCTTCTCCAGGCTGGGTCTCGACCCAGCCTACGAAAACGACGTCTCGGCGCATACGGTTTGCCTTGACGACCTCTCAGGCCCCCGCGCCGCGCTCGACGGGGGCGCGGACCAGGTTGCCCCATTCGGTCCAGGAGCCGTCGTAGTTGCGGACCTTCGGGTAGCCCAACAGGTGGGTCAGGACGAACCATGTGAGGCTGGAGCGCTCGCCGATGCGGCAGTAGGCGACGATCTCGTCGCCGGGCTTCACGCCGGCCTCCCCCTCGAAGATCGCCCGCAGTTCGGCGGCCGGCTTGAACGTGCCGTCGTCGGCGACGGCGCGGTTCCAGGGGACGCTCTTGGCGCCGGGGATGTGGCCGCCGCGGAGCGAGCCCTCCTGGGGGTAGTCCTCCATATGGAGCATCTCCCCGGTGTATTCCTTGGGGCTGCGGACGTCCAGCAACTTGCCGCCGGCCTTGACGTGGGCCATCACGTCGTCGCGGAACACGCGGATGGCCGCCTCGTCGCCCCCCTTGACCTTGTAATCGGTCCGGGCGTATTTGGGCGTCTCGCGCGACACCGTCCGCCCCTCGGCGAGCCAGAGCTTGCGGCCGCCGTTCATCACCTTTAGCTTCTCGTGGCCGAAGAGGGTGAACGCCCAGAAGGCGTAACAGGCCCACCAGTTGGACTTGTCGCCGTAGAAGACGACGGTCGTGTCGTTGGCGATGCCGTTTTTGGAACAGAGTTCCGCGAACTTCTCCGCGTTGATGTAGTCCCGGATCACCTGGTCTTGAAGGTCCCCTTGCCAGTCGATCCGAACCGCGCCCGGAACGTGGCCCAGGTCGTAGAGCAACAGGTCCTCGTCGCTTTCGACGATCCGAACCGTCGGGTCGTCGAGACGCTCCTGGACCCATTGCGTCGAGACGAGGGCCTCGGGGTTCGCGTAGTTCTCCGCCATCGATGCCTGCTCCTGGCTTTGCGTTGCCTTGGTCAAGATTCCCCGAGCTTCGCCGCGACGGCCGCGGCCAAGGTCTCGCGCGCCGGCTCAAGCGCCACGCGGTCGTAGACGTTGGCGAAGAAGCCCTCGACGATCAGCCTCACGGCCGTCGCCCGGGGGATGCCGCGGGCCTGGCAGAAGAAGACCATGTCCTCGTCGACCCTGCCGGCGGTCGCCCCATGGGTGCAGCGCACGTCGTCGGCCTCGATCTCCAGGCCGGGGATCGAGTCGGATCGGGCGGCGTCGGAGAGGACGAGGTTGTCGTTGCGCTGGAAGCCGTCGGTGCGTTGGGCGTCCTTCTCGACGCGGATCATCCCTCGCCAGACGATCCGCGACGAGTCTTTAAGACCCCCCTTGTAGAGCAGGTCGCTGGTGGTGTGGGGGGCCTGGTGGTCCTGGCGGGTGAGGTAGGCCAGGTGTTGCGAGCCGGTGGCGAACATCACGCCGTTGACTTGCGCGTCGGCCCCGCGGCCGGTCAGGACGACCTCCTGGTTGACCTTGGAGAGTCGCGAGCCCAGCGCGCCGATGGTCCACTGGATCGAGGCGTCGGCGGCGATCAGAGCGCGTTCCCGGCCGAAGTTCCAGGTGGCCAGATCCCAGTCCTGGACGTTGACCAGGCGAAACTTCGATCGCGCCTTCTGGACGACCTCCAGGGCGCCGACGTGCAGGCCCGGCGCGCCGTCGCGGCCGACGGAGGCGGTCTCGCGGACGAAGGCGGCCTCGGCGTCCTCCTCCAGCACCACCAGGGTGTGGCTGAAGTCGGCGCGGGCCTCGCCGGAGAGGCCGACCAGGTCGAACAGCGGCGTCTCGACCTTCACCCCCCTGGGGACGTACAACAGCGTCCCGCCGCGCCAGAACGCGGCGTGCCAGGCGGCGATCACGTCGTCGGACGGCTTGACGACGTCGGTCAGCAGGTGTTCCTTGAGGATCTCCGGGTGGTCCCTCACCGCGGCGTCCAGGTCGACCAGGATCGCGCCGCCGAGCTTGCTCGGATCGGCCTTGCGAACCGCGAGCCCGTCGACATGGGCGACGCCCGCGCCGTAGTGGGTCGCCAGCTTCTCCCAGAGCGGGTCGAACGCGGCCCTGGCGGCGGCGGAGGGTTCCGTCGCCTTGGGGGGGCCGAACTCGGCCGGCTTGAAGGCGCGGATGTTGGTCCGCCGCCATTCCTCGTCGCGCAACGTCGGCCAGGCGAACGCCTGGAGCCGCGCGTACGCCTCGCGGCGACGGTCGACCAGCCAGCCGGGCTCGTCGCGCTCCTTCAGGAAAGCTTCGAAGACGTCCTCGGAGTACCCGGCCGGGGCCGCGGCCGTCGCGCTTGCGGTGCTGCTCATGGAATTCCCACGAATATGAATATCATTGCTTCACGAGTTTCGTTCATCGTCGCGGCGGCGGGGCCGGGCGGCGTTTCTTCGTCACGGGTTCGCGGGCCTCCAGCACGATCTTGCCGACGAACGCCGCCGTCGCCAGCAGGCCGGCGACGAAGATCCCCACCCAGAGGAGTTCCCGATCGCCGTCGAGTCGGATCGCGTACTGGTCGCCGGGGACGTACTGGACGGTCGTCGCGGCGCCCGCGGCGAGTTGCGAGTCCGGCGGCAGGATCAGGGTCGTGGTCCGGTTCTGGCCTTCGGAGTCGCGGAACGAGACGGTCGCGAGCAGGGCCTCCCGCGCCTTGCGGCTGTTCGGGTCGCGACCGATGACCGCCTCGACCACCTCCGCGGGGGCCTTGCGTCCCCAGGCGAGGTATCGCAGTTCGCCGACGGAGAAGAACCCCGACATCACGAACACCATGAAGGCCGTCATCGCGAGTCGAAGGTTTCGAGTCTCCATGCCGGCGTCTCCACCCAAGGCGCGTTTCGTCTCGCGGCATTCAAAGACCCAACCAGAGGCGGACGGCGGCCTCGATCGATTTCATCTGCTCGGACGTCAACGCCCCTAGCTTCCGATGAAACTTCGCCAGTGGGACGGCCTGAAGGTTTTGAACATCGAAGACGCCTTCCTTCTTGAGAAAGCGCGCCTCGACTTTCACTTCGTAACGGGTTCCCCAGACGGCCGTCGTCGCGGGCGCGATCACGGCCAACGCCCGTTCCGCGTCCGTCGCGGGAACGCTCAGGACGAGGCAAGGACGCTCCTTGCCCGCCTTCCCGAGATCGGTGATCCAGACCTCACCTCGGCCGACTTCGCTCGCCACGCGCGAAAGCCTCCTCCTCGCGGTCCATCGCCTCGAAGGCCTCCGCGACCAGCGCGGTCTGGGCTTCCTCGGTGATCTCCCCCCAGTCCAGATCGTCCAGGTCGTCCAGATCGACCGCCTCGTCGGCCTTCGCCTCGGCGGGCGGCGGCGCCTTTCGAAGCAGACGCGCCAGCGCGTCGCGCTTGGCCTCGTCCGAGAGGCGGTCGAAGGAGTCCAGGAACGCTTGGACCTCGGGGGCAACGGTGTCGTTCGCCAGATCGACGCTCATGGATTCCTCCCCCTCGTCAGCCGACGGAGCCTTCCATTTGAAGCTGGATGAGCTTGTTCATCTCGACGGCGTACTCCATCGGCAGTTCCTTGACCAGGGGCTCGATGAAGCCGCCGACGATCAGGGCCGACGCCTCGACTTCCGAAAGGCCGCGGCTCATCAGGTAGAAGAGCTGTTCCTCGCCGATCTTGGAGACGCTGGCCTCGTGGCCGATCTTGACGTCGTCCTCGTCGATCTCGATGTACGGGTAGGTGTCCGAGCGGCTCGCCGGGTCGAGGATCAGGGCGTCGCAGACGACGTTGGAGCGGGCGTCCTTGGCGCCGTCGGTCACCTTCAACAGCCCGCGGAAGCTGGACCGGCCGCCGTTCTTGCTGATGCTCTTGGAGATGATCCGCGAGCTGGTGTGGGGGGCGGCGTGGACCACCTTGCCGCCGGTGTCCTGGTGCTGGCCGGCCGCGGCGAAGGCGATCGAGAGGATCTCGCCGCGGGCGCCCTTGCCGACCATGTGGACCGCCGGATACTTCATCGTCAGCTTGCTGCCCAGGTTGCCGTCGACCCACTCCATGATCGCGTCCTCGTGGGCCACGGCGCGCTTGGTCACGAGGTTGTAGACGTTGTTGGCCCAGTTCTGGATCGTCGTGTAGCGGAACCGCGCCCCCTTCTTGACGATCACCTCGACCACCGCCGAGTGCAGGCTCTCCGACGAGTACGTCGGCGCCGTGCAGCCCTCGACGTAATGGGCGTGGGCGCCCTCCTCAAGGATGATCAGGGTCCGCTCGAACTGTCCCATGCTCTCGGCGTTGATCCGGAAGTACGCCTGAAGCGGGACGTCGACCGACACCCCGGCCGGGACGTAGACGAACGACCCGCCGCTCCAGACCGCCGAGTTCAAGGCCGCGAACTTGTTGTCGGCGATCGGGATGATGGTGCCGATGTACTCGCGCACCAGGTCCGGGTGTTCGCGAAGCGCGGTGTCGGTGTCGCAGAAGATCACGCCCTTCTTGGCGAGGTCCTCGCGGAGGCTGTGGTAGACGACCTCGGAGTCGTACTGGGCGCCGACGCCGGCGAGGAACTTGCGCTCGGCCTGGGGGATGCCGATCTTGTCGAAGGTGTTCTTGATCTCCGCCGGCACGTCGTCCCAACTCCGGCCCTGACGGTCGGTGGCCCGCATGAAGTAGCGGATCTGGTCGTAGTCGAGCGTGGACAGGTCGCCCCCCCACCGGGGGGTCGGCTTCTTCTGGAACGTGTCCAGGGCCTTGAGGCGGAACTCCCGCATCCAGGTCGGCTCGTTCTTGATCTCGGAGATTTCCTCGACGACCGCCTTCGAGAGCCCTCGGCCGCTCTTGAAGGCGTAGTTGGCGTCCGAGTCGTGGAAGCCGAACTTGTAGTCTTCCTTGATCCCCGCCACCTGCTGGTTCAGATCGGTCGCCATCTCTCGTCCCTTCGTCGTCTTTGGAAAATCGTCCTCGGCCGGCGGTCGCGGGGGGGGTCAGGCGCTCGCGCCCTGGGCGCGGGTGTCGGCGGCCTCCAACTCGTCCTCGTGGCGGGCGGCCTCGGGGTGCTTGGCGCGGACCCAGTCGTAGCCCTCGGCCTCCAGCCTCTGGACCAGTTCCGGGCCGCCGTGCTCGACGAACTGACCGCCGTAGAGGATGTGGACGAACTGGGGCTTGATGTAGGTGAGGATCCGCTCGTAGTGGGTGATGACCAGGATCCCGGTGGAGTGCTTGGCGGCGACCCGGTTGACCCCCTCGGAGACGATCCGAACCGCGTCGATGTCCAGGCCGCTGTCGGTCTCGTCGAGGATGGCGAAGGCGGGGCGGAGCACGGCCAGTTGAAGGATCTCGGCCCGCTTCTTCTCGCCGCCGGAGAAGCCCTCGTTGAGGTAGCGGCGGGCGAACTGCTGGTCCATCCCCAGCTCGTCCATCTCGGCGCGGATCTCCTTGCGGAAGTCGCGCATCGGGATCAGTTCCTCCCCCTCCTTGCGGTCGGGGTTGCGGACGTTGGAGACGGCGTGGCGGAGGAAGTTGGCCACGGTCACGCCGGGGATCGACGTCGGGTACTGGAACGCCAGGAACAGTCCCGCCTTGGCCCGCTCGTTGGGCTCAAGCTCCAGGACGTCCACGCCGTCGATCGTGGCCTTGCCGCCGGTCACCTCGTAGTTGGGGTGGCCCATCAGGGCGTAGCTCAGGGTGCTCTTGCCCGAGCCGTTGGGGCCCATCAGCGCGTGGACCTCCCCCTGCTTGACGGTCAAATCGACCCCGCGGAGGATCTCCTTGCCGGCGACCGCGACGCGAAGGTTCTCGATCCGAAGGACTTTGCTCATCGACATTTATACCCTGTTGACGTCGTCTTCGTGGTGGCGCGGGGCGGTCTTCCGGGGCGCGGGGGTCTCCAGCGCCGTCCCGGCGGTCGCGGACTTCGGCTGGAAGTCGCACGACCGGTCGCCGTCGAGGCGGCAGTGGGACAGGGTCAGCCCCTTGCCCAGCACCTTCTCGAACATCTTCCGCTCCAGGGCGCAGATGGCCCGGTCCATCTCGGCCAGTTCGTAGTACGGGCAGGAGTGTTGCCGGAGGAACGCCGGCCGACCGGCGCCGTCGTGGGCGACCTCGGCCTCCACCCCGCGCACCTGCAACAGCCCGCTGAGCTGGGTCAGCCGACCCTCCCAGCCTTCCCCCTTGACCTGGGACCGATACAACTCGGCCAGGCGGTCGGTGATTCGCGTGAACAGCGCCCGGCGGAGCTTGCGGTCCTCCACCGCGGTCATCATCTCCTCCCAGAGCGCCACGGCGAGATCGGCGTAGTTCTGCCCCAGCCGCTTGTGGGCCTCGACGCTGGCCTGGTATTCGTGCTTGGGACGGCCGCGGCCGTCCTGGCGGGCGTGCCGCTCGATCAGCCCGGCGCCGAGCAGCCGCGCCAGGCGGTTGCGCACCGCCGTCGCGGTCACGCCCATCTCCGAGGTCATCATGTCGACGGTCAAGGGGCCGCGGCGGCGGATGAGATCCAGCAACGCCCGATCCGACGATTCCGACATCGAATCCGCCCCTCCCTCCCGACGCCCCGTCGTCGCGACCCGGCCCCTCGCCGGTCGCGGGGCCCTATTGTAGACGCCCCCTTCCGCCTCGTCCACGCGCCAGGACCGATTTTTCGACTTTCTCGCAAAACAAATTGCGAAAAATCGCCGGGGCGGTCCCAACCCGCCGCGCCCGTCGGCTTCGCGCTTCGCGGCGGTCGGAGTGGAATTCGACAAGATCCCTCGGCGGATCCGAACCGACCGCGCGGAGGCGTTGGGTTGCGAAAGCGCGAATCCCTGCGGCCATCGCTCCGCGCCGTCCTCCACCGCGAGGACGATGCGTGGGTGGCGCTGCCTGGAGACGGACCTCCTGGGCGTCGGCGCGACCCGAACGGAGGCGATGGCCGCGCTCTGGGACGCCACGGAGAGCTTCTTCTCCCCCGCCGTGGGTCGCTATTTCGAGATGTGCGCGCGGAGGCCGCGACGCCGCGTCGGGTTGGTCGACTCGGCGCGCCGGCTGATCGGGATCGAGGGGGTCTCGGCCTCCGCCGCTGGTGGTCGAGTCGTCGCCTTGCGGCCGAGTCGAACCGCGGGTCGCGAGGCGCCGCCCCAAGCAATGCACGCGCATGGCCAGGCCGCGGGACGAACTCCGCAAACCCTTGCCGATGAAGGGGTTCCATCCTGACTTCGTGGCATTCCAGAATGTCCCGCCATTTTCAGCGTCGGAGCGTGTCGCCGAGAGAGCGGGCGTCGAGGTCGTCGGGGGCGAGGCGGAGGACGGTTTCGACGGCCTTGAGCGCGTCGACGGGTCGACGGGCGGCGGCGAGGGCGTGGGCCAGGGCGAGGTGGACGTCGGGGCGATTCGGCAGGCGCTCGGCGGCGGCTTGAAGGTCGGCCGCGGCCAGGACGGGCTGGCCGAGGGCCAGATGGGCGCGGCCGCGGAGGAAGACGGCCTCGACGTCGCCGGGATCGCCCTCGAGCGCCTGGTCGAGCCGGACGAGGGATTGGTCGGCCTCGCCGCGAGCCAGTTGGACCGCGGCGATCCCCCGGCTGGCGGCGGTCAGAAACGGGTCGGACTCCAGGGCGCGGAAGTAGGCGGCGAGGGCGTCGTCGATCCGGCCCGACGCCTCCAGCACGCGGGCGAGCTCCAGGTGGGCGGCGGCGTCGTGGGGCTCGATCTCCACGGCCGTCTCCAGATGCTTGAGCGCTTCGGCCGTCCGACCGGACTGGGCCGCGACCCGGCCCAACCCCGTCAGCGCGGCGACGAGGTCCGGGTCGAGCTCGACCGCCTTGCGGAAGCAGGTCTCCGCCTCCGCGGGGCGGCCCCGAAGCAGAAGAACGACGCCGAGGCGTTGGTGCGCCTCCGGCGAGCCGGGGGTCAGGGCGGTCAGCCGTTTCAGCTCGGCCTCGGCGGCGGCCAGGTCGCCGGCGTCCTGGGCCGTCTGGGCGCGCTCGCCGATCGCCTCGGCCTGGGCGACCTTCGCGGGCTCGACGGGGCCGCCCTGGCCGCGGCGCGCGCCTGGCCAACTACACCCCGAAAGCGCGAGGGTCGTGCAGAGCAGGACGCCGAGGTAGGCGATCCATCGCCACCGCCGCATGCCGTCGTTCCCCCGTCCCCGGCCTGGGCCGATCCGATCGCGATCGATCCGGGACGGGCGCGAACGCGACCGGAAGGACCGAATCCGACGAAGGCTACGACTTATCCCGGCCGCGGTCAAGGCGATCGACGGCGGCGGAGCGAGGGAAGGCGGCCAGGGCGGCGACGCCCCCCTCGGCGCGGGGGGCCAACTCGACCCGACCGCCGATCTGGCCCGCCAGCTCGCGTGCGATCGACAGGCCCAGGCCGTTGCCTTCCACGGCGTACTCGTCGCGGGCGAGCCGGTAGAACGGCTCGAAGACCCGGCGAGCCTCCTCCAGGGACATGCCGGGGCCGTCGTCGAGCACGGCCAGGCTGAACCGATCCGCCTCGATCCTCCCCACCACCTGGACCCGCCCCCCCGGCGGGGTGAACTTGATCGCGTTGGAGACCAGCGCCCCCGCGATCCGCTGCCAGCGGGCGGCGTCGGTGACGACCAGGGCGCCGTCGTCCACGGCCTCGGCCGACCAATCCAGCCCCTTGCGGCGCGCGTCCGTCGCGAATCCCCGGTCGACCTCGCCGACCAGGGCCCCCAGCGAATACGCCCCCAGGCTGGGCGCGCGGGAGGCGCGGAGGACCTCGGCGTAGTCGAGATAGCTGCGGGTCAGGCGCAAAAGCTCGTCGCAGAGCCCCCGGAGCGTGTCCACGTGCCCGCCCCGCGACACCGCCAGGGCCGACGCCTCATCGCTCATGAGCAGGTCGAAGCCCATCCTCATGGAGGCCAACGGGCGGCAGAGTTCGCCGCTGAGGCCGCGCAACAGGTCGTGCAATTCGCGTTGGTCGAACCGGGCCGCGGATTCGTCGGCGGATCCCAGAGGCGCATCCATGGCGTGCTCGCGGTGCGGACGGGCGGGTCGAGGGCTCAGGAGACGACGATCTGATTGGCCAGCAGGGGATGACCGTCGGTGAGATCCAAAACGGCCTGCTGGGCGATCTGTTTCGCGTGATAGGTGCGGGAGCGTCCGCGAAGGAGGATGCGATCGTCGGTGCATTCCACCTCCAGGTCGCGAATCCGGCCTCCCGCGGCGCGGTCGACGTGCCCCTGGATGTAGCGGGCGAGTTCCTGATGACCGCCGGGCGATCCGATCCCACGGATGCTGGTTCTCAAGGCGAGCGTCGTCATGACCGCGTCCTCGTCCTTGGCGCCGCGATGGAGCGAAATACGAGCGATCCGTCTCAAGGCTCGTTCGGGGCGGAGGACGCGGGCCCTCGCGCTCGATTCGGCCTTCGGGACGGTCCCCGACCACGACTTTCGGGGAACGCCCGTCATGTTTTTCAGCCTAGCGGCTCGTCCGCGCCGGGTCAACTAGGTGGATCTGGGGGGGGGCTCGGAGGGGCGGCGCGGCGATCGCGGCGGGATCGCGGCCGCGGCCGAGTGATCGGGCGGGTCGAGCATCTCGTCGGCCTGGATGATCGATTCGGCGAGCTTCGCCATCGGCACCCGTCGGTCCTGGCTTTGACGCTGCAAGAGCCGGAACGCCTCGGGCTCGCCGAGCTGCTTGCGGGTCATGAGGATCCCCTTGGCCCGCTCGATGAGCTTGCGGTCGCGAAGGGTCGTCTTGAGGTTGTCGACGTCCTCCTGCAAGGCCAGGATCTCGCGGGCGCGGGCCACGGCGATCTCGACGGCCGCCTGAAGGCTGGCGGTGGTGATGGGCTTCAGCAGATAGGAGATCACCCCGTCCTCGACGGCCTGGTCGATCAGGTTGGGGTGGCCGTGGGCGGTGACGATGATGACCGGCGTGCCGGGATCCTCGGCGATCGCCCGCGCGGCGGCCAGGCCGTCCAGGCCGGGCATCTCGATGTCGAGGAAAACGGCGTCGGGAGCGAGCCGTCGGCAGATGTCCACGGCGCGGCGGCCGTCGTGGACGACCGCGGCGACCTCGTAGCCCAACGACTCCAGTTGGTTTTGCAACCCGGCGGCGACCGCCTTCTCGTCATCGGCGATCACGAATCGGTACGACTGCGACATGCTGGCTCCTCCGCTTCCGCGTCCGCTCCGCGATCCGGGCCCCCGGAGGGCCCCGTCGGTCTCGGTCTCGCTTCCGCGCCCGCGGCGAACCGGATAGACTCGTGGCCGGTTCCGACGCCGCGGACTGGTCGTTGGTCAAGGGGGCTCTCAAAAGGTGACGCGACATCGCGCGACGGTCCTGGGCTATGACGATCTCACGGTCGGCGACGAGTGGGAAAGCGCCGGCAGGACGGTGACCGCGGCCGACGTCGCCGCCTTCGCCGGCCTCTCCGGCGACTTCAACCCGTTGCACGTGGACCACGCCTGGGCCGCCTCGGAAGGACCGTTCGGCCGGCCGGTCGCCCACGGCCTGCTCGGCCTGGCCCTGGCCTCCGGACTCGCCTCGACGGCCCCCCGCATGGACACCCTGGCGTTCCTGGCGATCCTCGAATGGCGGTTCCTGCTCCCCATCGCCTTCGGCGACACCGTCCGAACGCTCGCGACCGTCGAGTCGATCGAGCCCCAGGCCCGCGGCCGACGAGCCGTGGTGGTCTGGCGACGCCGCCTGCTCAACCAGGACGACCGGGTCGTTCAGGAAGGGTCGATCCAGACCCTCGTCCGGGCGCGAACCCGGCTCGAATCGGACCCCCCGCCGGCCTGACCGCCGCGCGCTTGATCGCCCTCAACCTTAAATTCGGTTTACCCTCGGCGTCGCCGACAGGCTTCAATGAAGGCAAATTCAGAGCCGAACTCGGGAAATCCCCGAAGGTCGCTTACTCCCACTCGATGGTGCCTGGGGGCTTGCTGGTGACGTCGTAGACGACGCGGTTGACTCCCTTGACCGAATTGATGATCCGGGTGGAGGTTCGGGCCAGGACCTCGTGGGGGAGGCGGGACCAGTCGGCGGTCATGAAGTCCTCGGTCTCCACCGCCCGGACGGCCACGACGTTCTCATAGGTCCGGGCGTCCCCCATCACGCCGACCGACTGGACCGGCAGCAGCACGGCGAACGCCTGCGCGATCCGACGCTCCAACCCCGCGGCCCGCAACTCGTCCAAAAAGACGGCGTCGGCCTGGCGAAGAATCTCCAGCCTGGGCGCGGTGACCTCCCCCAGACAGCGCACCGCCAGGCCGGGGCCGGGGAACGGGTGCCGCCAGACCAGCGAGTCGGGAAGGCCGAGTTCCAGCCCCAGCCGCCGGACCTCGTCCTTGAACAGGTCGCGCAACGGCTCGATCAGCTCGAAGCCCAGTTCCTCCGGCAGGCCGCCGACGTTGTGGTGGATCTTGATGGTGGCGGCGGGGCCGTCAGGCGCGCCGCCGCTCTCGATGACGTCCGGGTAGAGCGTCCCCTGCGCCAGGAAGCGGGCGCCGGGGATCGAGCGCGCCTCCTTCCGGAAGACCTCGACGAACGCATGGCCGATCCGTCGCCGCTTCTCCTGGGGGTCGGTCACGCCGGCGAGAGCCTCCAGGAACGCGCCGGAGGCGTCGATGACGCGCAATTCGGCGTCGCTGTGGCCGCGGAAGACGTCCTCCACCTGGGCGCGCTCGCCGCCGCGGAGCAACCCGGTGTCGACGAAGACGCAGACGACCCGATCGCCCAGGGCCTTCGCCAGAAGCGCGGCGCAGACGGCGGAATCGACCCCTCCGGACAGTCCGCAGACGACCCGTTCGTCGGTGCCGACCTGGGTTCGGATCCGCGTCACGGCCTGTTCGATGAACGCCTCCATCGTCCAGGCGCGGGGGTTGCCGCAGATTCGGTCCAGGAAGTTGCCGAGCATCAAGGCGCCGTAGGCGGTGTGCGAGACCTCGGGGTGGAACTGAAGGCCGTGAAACGGGGCCGTCCGGTGCTTGACCGCGGCCAGCGGGCAGGTGGCGGTGGCGGCCAGGGGGACGAAGTCGGGCCCGGCGTCCTGGATCTGGTCGCCGTGGCTCATCCAGACGACGGTCTCCCGAGGGACGTCGTGGAAGAGGGGCTCGTCGGGGTCGAGCACGCGGCAGTCGGTTCGGCCGTACTCGCGGGCCGGCGGCGCGTCGACCTTGCCGCCGAGGGCCTGCACCGCCAACTGCATTCCGTAGCAGATCCCCAGGACCGGGACGCCCAGGCGGAACAACTCCGGGTCGCACTTAGGCGCGCCGGCCTCGTAGACGCTGGCCGGGCCGCCGGAAAGGATGATCGCCAGCGGGTCGAGTTCGCGAATCCGCTCCGCCGTGATGTCGTGGCGGACGATCCGGGCGAAGGCGTGCCGCTCGCGGACCCGACGCGCGATCAACTGGACGTACTGGGCGCCGAAGTCGAGGACCAGGACCGGCCGCGACGAGAGATCGGAAGGCTCCATGGCGGGCGTGTCTTTCCGACGACGAGGAGGATGACCCGGCCCGCGAGGCGTCGCGCTCCGGCCCGGCAAAGCGTCAGTCTAGCACGCGGAACGGCGGTCGCGGAACCGCGCGGCCGCCGTTCCGCCGTCGAGGGGCGCGGCTCGATCCGATCAATCCGGATCGACTCCCATCTCGCGCAAGAGGGCCGCCATCCGCTCGGCCCGCAGACGCTCGACCTCGGCCTTGAGACGCTCGTCTTCGGCCCGCCGAGCCTCGGCGTCGGCCCGGCGGGCCTCGGCGTCGGCCCTCAGACGTTCGTCTTCGGCGCGCTGGCGCTCGACTTCAAGGCGGTCCTCGGTCTTCTCGGCGCGGCGGTGGGCGGCGTCGGCGAGCTTGCGCTCGGCGCGGGCGCGACGCTCGGCCTCCTCGGCGCGGAGTTCGGCCTCGTCGCGTTGGCGGATCGCCCTGGCGCCGGTGACGAAGGCGACGCCGTCGGGGCGGCGGACGATCAGCGCGTCTTCCTCGGGCGGGGCCTCGAAGGTGATCCCCAGCCGGGGGCTGCGCCAGTCCTCGACGTCGGGGATCGGCCGGAGCGAGCCTTGCTCGCGGAACCAGCCGCGGAAGGCGCCGGAGCGGGGGTCGTATTCGTAGTATTCCTCGACGCCCAGACGGTCGTAAAGGGCGCGCTTGCGGGCCATCTCCGCGGGAGTGTTGGTGGGAGAGTAAACCTCGAAGACGACTTGCGGCGTCACGCCTCCCTCAAGCCACTGGCGGTACGAATAGCGCCTGCCCTTGGGTCGGCCGATGACGACCATCGCGTCGGGGGCGACGCAATCCTTGACGACCCGCTCCGTGTAATACCAGACCAGGTCGCCGGCGACGAAGGCGTCGGGGCGGTCTTGCAGCAGCGCTTCCAGGCCCTCCTTGATCGTGACGATCCAGTCGAACTGCTGGGTGCCCTCGGCCATGGGCTTGCCGTCGGTGTCGGGGTAGGTCGGGTCGTAGACGTCCACGTAAAGGCGTGGAGCGGCCCCGGCGTCGGGGCGGGGGAGGCCCTGGTCGGCGGTGCTCATGTCGGCTCCTCCGAACGTCGCTTCGGTTCAAACGTCCAGCGTGGTTTTAGCACGCCCGCGCGACCGCCGCCAAGAGGAAATCGCGCGGGGAGCGCCCGCTTGACGCGCCCCGGGGCGAACGGTCGGATAAACTATGGAAAGCGGGGAGGGGCGATCCTTCCGAGACGACTCGCGCGAAAGAAGGTGGATGGCGATGACCGCGACGTCCGACGACGTGGGAGCCGAGACGCCCGTCGAGGCCGTTCCGACGCCGGCGCCCCAGGGAGCGAACGGCCATCATGGCGAGTACGAGTTCAACGAGTCCGAGGACCGGATCATCCACGACCTCGGCTCGAAGATGAGCTTCGCCGGGCTGTTCATGGTCGGGATGGGGCTTTGCTTCGCGATCTCGGCGATCCAGCACTGGTCGCGGGAGTTCGACGTCGAGGTCGGACTGCTGTTCCTGACGATGTTGTTCGTCGTCTTCGGCGCCTGGACCCACAGGGCCGGCGCCGAGTTCCGCCGCGTCGCCGACTCCAAGGGCCGCGACGTCGCCCACCTGATGGCCGCCCTGGCGTCGCTGCTGCGTTGTTACCGGCTCATCTACCTGCTGTTCTTCGTCGGCCTGGTCTTCGCCCTCATCGAACTCGCCGCGACCAACCTGGCGGGATAAGGGGACTAAAACGATCTTCCCCCCTCGCGGGGGAAGACAGACCGCGCGGCGGTCAGATGAGGGGGACGACGCGCGCGAGGGCCGTCGACGTCCAAAGGCCCGCTCGACCGGCCGCCGCGAATCACGACGGCCTTCTTGCTCGTCCTCCCCCTCATCTGACTCCTTGGAACGCGGCCGAAATAACTTCCGGGAATCCTCCGGGGTCGACTCGCGTGGCCTCGAACCGTAAATCCGGGGAATCAAGAGCCTCGTAGACGGCCGGCGCCTTCTCCGTCGTGGAATTCATCCACGGATTACCCAGATTGACGCAGATTCAGATCGGAAAATTCAATTTAATCTGTGTTAATCTGAGAAATCTGTGGATATTCTCTCTCAGGTCGTTCACGGGAAGTTGTTTCGGCAGCGTTCCTCGGAGTCTGTCTTCCCCCGCGAGGGGGGAAGAAGGTTCGCGTTTCCCGGAAGTCGCGACGACCGGCGTTTGTACGATCCGCCTCAATCCACCGCCGACGGCCCCGAAATCGGCATCCGGGGCGGGGCGGTGGACCACATCAAAGCCTCCTCCGCCGCCGTCAGCCCGTAAGCCCGATTCACGAGGTCGCTCACCCGACGCTCCAACCCCGAAGCCTCCCGCGCCAACGCCCGCGCCGGCTCCACCGTCCGCGCGTGCTCCTCGCGCAAGCTCTTCAACCCCGCCAGACTCAAGGCGAGGCCGCGGTCGACGACCGTTCGGTCGACGCCCTTCATCGACTCCGAGAACGTGTCCGTGTCCAGGAGGGCCTTATTCACCGGCGGGCGTCCTCCAGGGCCGCTCCTCGCGGGCCCTCATGGCCTCGTCGATGATTTCGTCGAGCAAATCGGCGTCGTCGCGGAACAGGCCGATGACGGGATCGGGCGGCGTCGCTTCCGGATCCGGGGGCCCCTCCGCCCCCTGGCGTCGCATTCGGTCCACGGCGTCCTCCAAAAGCGCGTCCTCGGAAGGATAGCGGCCCTGGGCCACCTGTTCGGCCATGAATCGCCGCGTCGCCTCCGAAAGATGGATCGTCATGGTCGTGCCCCCCTCGATCCGTCATGGTACCCGAGTCCGCCGCGCCGTCTCGCGTCTTCTTTCCCGTCACCGCCTTATCGTCCCGCGGCGCCGGGATCGACGTCCATGCCCTCCTCGTCGGCGGTGCGGTAGAGGGGGAGGTAGCGGTAGTAGACTTCCAGCGTCAGGATCGAGAGCGACGTCTGAAACAGTCGGCCGGCGGTGGCGCCCCAGCGGTCGCGGCTGGGGAGGGCGGGGTCCCAACTGCCGTCGGGACAGCCGTCGTCACGGACCTGGGTTCCGATCAGGGCCTCGCGGACGTGGGGGTTCCAGCGCTCCCACGCCTGGTCCTTCATGTTGTGCAAAAGCTGGGTCGCGTAATACCAGTAATAGACGTTCCGATCCTCGCTCCGCTGAAGATCCTTGAAGACCTGGCCGACCCCCTTGACCAACGAGGGATGCTCGCGGGGCCAGCCCAGGATCTGACGGCCCACCAGCGCCTCGGCCGTCATCACCGGCGAGGCGGGCCGGCCCGGCTGGTAAGAGTAGAGCACCCGCTTGCGGTCGACGGCCGTGGAGTTCAAGTAGTCGGAACAGCCGCGGATCGCCCGTTTGGAGACGGAGAGGCCCGCCAGGTTCGCGCTTCGCAGGGCGAAGAGGTTCCAGCCGAAGACCGAGGTGTCGCCGGCCTGTCCCGGCTGATATCGCCAGCCGCCGCCGGCGGAGTCCTGGGAGTCGACGATGAACCGGACGGCGCGGATGGCGGGTTCGCGGAGCTTGGGGTCTCGGGAAAGGCCGTAGGCCTCGCAAAGCGCCATCGCGGCGATGGCGTGGCTGTACATGTGGCTGATGCCGGTGCCGCCGACGTGGAGGTCGCCGTCGGCCCCCTGGTTGGCCGCGAGCCATTCCAGGCCCCGCCGCACGGCCGATTGATGTCGGCTCTTGGCCGTGTGGATGTAGCCGGCGCCCAGAAGCGGCAGCAGGGCCAGCCCGGTCGCGCCGGTCTGGGAGACGGTCGTCCCTCCCGGCGGACAGCTTTGGCAAATCTCGTGGACGTTCAGGATCCACGAGCCGTCGCCCGCTTGATGGCGAACGATCCATTCCAGGCCCGCCTCCACGGCTTTCTCGGACTGGACGGTCCCCCCCTCGCGGCGGACCAGTTCGGCTCGGTCGAGCCCCGAGCGTCCCGAGAACGGGGCCTGGACGTTGGCCGCCAGTCCGTTGAGCGCGATCGGCGCCAGCAGTGACGAAGCCGCGCCGACGGCGGCCGCGGGACCGCCGGGGTCGGCGGCGAAGGCGGCGAGTTCGGGGATCCTCGGCTGGCTCGCGAACTTCACGTCCGGGTCGGCCGGGCCGAAGCTCAGCGACGGCGGATTGGGATCGTCCAGGTCCGTGAACGGATCGCCCGAGCGATCGGCCTCGACCAGCGACGTGAAATCGCCCAGCTCGCCCGGCGGCGGCAACTCCGCGGTGAAGGCCCGATCCTCCTGGACCGCGCCGCCGATCCGGATCAAGATCGCCAGGATCAACACCGCAAGCGCGTGCAACAGGAGGCTCACGCCCCAGGAGGGGACGGCGCGGAGGGCGCGACGGTCGATCTCCCGCCCCTCCCACGCCACCGAAACGCGGGCGGCGCGCTGCAACAATCCCCGCGGCACGTCGCGAAGCTTCATGACCGGGCCCGGAAAGATCGAGGATGGAAACCCGCCCGACGCCGCCGTCCATTGTAGAGGACCGACCCGCCAGTCGACCAGCCGACCGGGCGAACCCTCTTTCCTGGAAAGCGTCCTCCCCGCCGCGGCCACCCCGAAAATCGCCGATCGAATTCGTCTTCGCGCGCAAAAAGTCCCCGACCGAATCCGGCCGGGGACGGAGCGACTTTCTCAAGCCAAGGCCGATTCGCTCAGGCCTTCGGGGCGGCGGGGACCGCCGGGACCTCGGCCGGAACCGGGGGAGCGTCGGGGACCGCCGGCTCCTCGGCGGGCGCCGGAGGAGCGTCGGGAACCGCCGGGGCCGGAGGCGCGTCGGGGACCACCGGAGCGGCCGGAGCCGGCGGGGGCTCGTCAGCGGCGGGAGCCGGAGCGACCGGAGCGGCAGCCTGAGGGGCCGGAACCTGCTTCGACGGGGCCTGCGGCGCCGGAGCGGCCTTCACCGGGGCCTGAGGGGCCGGAGCGGCCTTCACCGGAGCCTGCGGCGCGGGAGCGGCCTTCACCGGGGCCTGCGGCGCGGGAGCGGCCTTCACCGGAGCCTGAGGGGCCGGAGCCGCCTTCACCGGAGCCTGCGGCGCGGGAGCGGCCTTCACCGGAGCCTG
>CALCIB010000374.1 GCA_937907525.1 uncultured Planctomycetales bacterium
AGCGTACCCCCGCCGTGGCCGCGAGGCGATGGGGCGTCGGCTTGCCGGGCGCGAAACGGGGGTCGTACAATCAGGGCATGAGCGCCCAACCGTCGAATCGGCCCCGCACGTCGCTGTCGCGGGTTTTCGTCGCCGTCCTGGCCTTCGGGACCGGCTCGCTTCCCTTCGCGCGCGCGGAGGCGCCGGGGCCGGATCGCCTGCGTCGTTCCGACGGCGCGGAGGCCGCAGGCCGGTTGCGGCTGGATCCCGGCGCCGGGTTCCTCTTCGACGCCGAGGGGGGGGGGACGTCGCGACCGGCGTCGGGGGCCGTGGTGGAGTTCTCCCGGACGACCTCGCGCGGGGCGACGGTCCCGCCGATGTTCCAGGTCTCGATGGGTCGATCCGGGCGGATCTCAGGCGCGCTTCAGGCGGTCGCCGAGGGGACGGTGAAGTTGGCGGTCCCCTGGCGGGTCGGGCCGATCGTGGCGCGACGGCCGGGCGCGCGGTCGGTGGAGCAACGGCGCGGGGAGGCCCAGGTCCTGGCCGACGACTTCGACGTCCTGGGTCCGGCCTGGAGCGCCCTCGGCCAGCCTCGCGCGGTCGTCGAGGCGGGGGAGTCGGCCGCGTTCCTGCCCGGCGGCGGGTCGTCGATCGAGCGTCGGTTCGACGAGCCGATCACGGCCGGCCGAGTCGACCTGACGTTCCATGACGACGGCAAGGTCCATGCCGGACGGTCGTGGTCGCTGGTCCTGGCGTTTCGCGCGCCGGGCGGGCCGGCGGTCGTTCGCGTGCTTCTGGGGTGGGCCGAGGAGAGCATGGCCGTGGAATCTCCCGACGGCCCGGCCCTGGTGGTCCAGCGGCTGGCCCGCTCCGAGGGCTGGCGACGGCTCGCCGTCCGGTTCGACGCCCGCCGGACGGAGATCGCCGTCGATGGGGAGGACCTCGCCCACGGCCGCGGCGTCGAGGGCCCGCTGGAGTCGATTCGGATCGCGGTCGAGGGCGAGGGCCAGGGCGGGGGGGACGAGGGACCCGACGGTCTCATAGGCGCGATCCGGGTCGTTCGGTTCGCGACGCTCCCCTCGGGACTGGAGATCGACCCGACCCAGGACGAGGCCCGGCTGGTGGTGGGCGATCAACTGTTCGGGACGATCCTCCGCGGCGACCGCGACCGGGTCGCGATGATCGTCGACGACCGGCCGACGGTGGTCGAGTGGAGGGATCTCGCCGGGATCCACTTCCGTCGCGACCCCGCCGCCGGCGATCCGATCGCCGGGGCGCTGGCGCGGGTGGAATGGGACGCCGGCGCCGAGCCGGGCCGTGAGCCCGACTTCGCCGAGGGGGCCGTCGTCGAGTTGTCCGAGACGTCCCTGACCCTGGAGACCTCCTACGCCGGGACCCTGGCCATCCCTCGCGAGCGGCTGGTCCGGCTGGAAGTCCTTGAGCCCGGCCTTCGCCTGGTGATCGACCCTTGTTCCCATCACCTTGGCGACGAGATCTCCGTCTCCTCCCCGGCGCTCGATCCGCCGATGCACGAGGGGGGCGTGCTCGAACGGTCGTTCGTCGTGCCCGAGGACGCCCCGGCCGTTGGTCCCGCGGCGATCGTCCTGGACGTCGTCGGCGTCGTGGGCGAGGCGACCGGGCTGATGTTCTCCGACATGGTCCGTCGCGGCGAGTTGCGGACCCACGTCCTCGTCGATGGCGAGCGGATCGACTACGTCAACCGTTACATCGACGACGCCAACGAGACCCCACGACGGATCCGAATCCCGGTCCCCGACGGGCTGACGCCCGGCCGCCACGTCCTTCGTCTGGAACAGACCGGGGACGCCCGCGACCCCACCGCGTTCGACGACCTGGGCGTGCTCGCCGCGGCCGTAGAATTCACCCCCGCCGCGCCCGCGCCTCGACCCTGAACCCGAAACCTCCCTCGCCGAGACGACGTCCGCCTCATGAAGATGCTCACCCGCAGCATGGTTCGACACGCCCACGCCATCGCCCGAGAGGTCGGCGCGAGGGTCGTGCTGCTCCACGCCGACGTGGTCGAGGAGGACGCCGATCTCAGATCGTTGATCGACGACGTGAACTTCCGGATCATCCTCGTCTCCCGCCGCTGCGACTTCGCTCCGCCGGACGATCTCGGGGAGTTCTGCCGCGTCGTCCAGCTTCCCGACATCGCCATGACCCGCGGCGGCCAGGTGAAGGTGGCGACCCTGGTGGCCGCCGCCGAGGGGCTGGTCCAGGCCGGCGACCGGCTGCTCTGCCTGACCGGGGTCGACCGCTCTGGCTCGATGGACACGATCATGGTCCTGGACGTCGGGACCGAGATCGAGATGTTCGCCGCCGGCGCCGCCGACCCGCTCCCCCCCGACGTCAGTCCCGCCGTCTTCGAGCGGATCCTCAACGTCGCCGGCGAACTGGGCGTCGAGGGCCGCGAGGGTCGTCCCGTGGGCGCTCTGTTCGTCGTCGGCGACTGCGAGCGCGTGCTGGCTCAAAGTCATCAACTGGTGTTCAACCCGTTTCACGGCTATCCCGAGGAGGAGCGGAACATCCTCGACCCGAGGCTGGAGGAGACGATCAAGGAGTTCTCCGCCATCGACGGCGCCTTCGTGGTCCGAGGCGACGGCGTGGTCCTCTGCGCCGCGCGGTATCTGGCTCCCGGCGCCAAGCTGGAGGAGTCGCTTCCCCAGGGCCTGGGGACCCGTCACGAGGCGGGAGCGACGATCACCGTCACCACCGACGCGCTTTCGATCTGCGTCTCCCAGTCCACCGGCACCGTCTCCATCTTCCGCCGCGGCCGGATGATCCTCGACGTTCAGAAGCCCCGCGGCCGCAATCCGGACGGGCTGTGACCGCGAGCGAACAGGCGCCCGTTCTCAACCGAGCAATTCGTCGATCGGCCGGCCCTCGCTGAGCCGGATCGGCCGACCGGTGACCGGGGCGACGTTCTCGCGCCTGGGGTCCAGGCCCAGGGCGGTAAGGATCGTGGCGTGGACGTTCTGGACCGGGACCGGGGCGATCGGGTCTTTCTGCCCCGCCGGGTCGGCCGCGCCCAGTGCGAAGCCGGTGTTGAGGCCGCCGCCGGCGAGGGCCATGCTGAAGCCGTCCGGCCAGTGGTCGCGGCCTCCCAGGGGGTTGATCCGCGGGGTCCGGCCGAACTCGCCGCAGCAGAGGACCACCGTCCGGCTCAGGAGGTCGCGACGGCGAAGGTCGCGGATCAGGGCGGAGAAGGCCGGATCGAGCACGCCGACGAGCCGGCCTTGGATCTCGCGGTTGGCGACGTGGGAGTCCCAGCCGCCGAGCGTCACCTCCACGCACCGCGCGCCGACCTCGATCAGCCGCCGCGCCGCCAGGCAGCCGCGGCCGAACGGGGAGTCGCCGTACTCGGCCAGGGTCCCGGCCGACTCCTCGGAGACGTCGAACGCCTTGAGCTGTTCCGACGTCATCATCGCCCGCGCCGCGGCGGTCGCCTCGCGGTGCAGGGTCGCCTTGACCCGCGCGGCGCGGCCGCGGGCGAACGCGGCGTCGACGACGTCCAGGTCCAGCACGCGGCGGGCGTCGCGCTCGGGGGGGACGAACGCGGCGACGTCCGGGAGCTTGCCCCTGGGGTCGTCGACCTGGAAGGCGTCGTACTCGCCGCCGAGATAGCCGCCGCGGCTGGGCCACTGGCCGGCGAGGATCGAGACGTGGCGGGGCACGTCCACCTCGCCGACGGGCAACTCGTGGCAGCAGACCGCGCCGATCGACGGGTGGACGATCGTCGGATCGGGGCGGAACCCGGTCTTGAGCATGTACGTCCCGCGCTCGTGGTCGCCTTCCTTGCTGGTCGCCGATCGGATCAGGGCGACCGAGCCCATCTCGGCCGCGAGGCGTTCGAAGCCCTCGGCGAGCCGGACCCCCCTGGCCGCGGTCTCGATCGCGCGGACGCCGCCGGAGTTGGGGGATTCGGGGTGGGGGTCGAACGTGTCGAGCTGGCTGGGACCGCCGGCCAGCCAGAGGAGGATGAGGGAGGATGGTGGGCCGTCGGTCTTCTCGGCCCGTCGCGCCAGGGCGGTCGCCGCCGGGGTGAGCCAGCCCAGGCCGGCGCCGACGCCCAGCGTCAGGAAGCCGCGGCGATCGATCGACATGGGCGCGTCCTTAGCTTAGTGGTTCCAGGAGGATTCGATCGAGTTCAGCAGCGTCCAGAGCAGGTCGGAGGCCAGCTTGGCGCGGGCGTCGCCGAAGACGCCCTTGAACCTGGGCGCGAAGTGGGCGGCCTCCTCGGGCGAGGGTCGACGGGTGAGGACGCACAGGTAGGCCAGTTCCACGAGTTTCGCGTCGTCCGGGGCGAGCATCGCCAGCCGTCGGGAGGCGTTGCCCAGGTTGTTCTTGGTTCGTTTCTCCACCAGGTCGCCGTTCATCAGGAGGAGGCGTTGGGGGAGGGTGCCGCCGCGAGGGGTGAACTCGTCCTCGCCGGCGTCGCCGTAGCGGCGGACGAAGTCATTGCCTTCGGTGTAGGTCCCGAGTCGGACCAGCCAGTGCGACCGCGGGCCGATCGTCTCCAGCGAGGCCGATTGCCCCAGCGCCCCGGCCACCTGCTCGGGCCGAAGCCGGGTCATGGGGAACGCGGCCCATGATTCGTCGTCGGCCGCGGACTCTCCGGGCACGTCGAGCGAGTCGCGTCGAAAGGTCTCGGTCGCCGCGATGGCGCGGAGCAGACGGCGGAGGTCGCCGCCGTGCTCGACGAAGTCGTCCGCCAGCAGGTCGAGCGTCTTCGGCGGCTCGTCGATCGAGGGTATGTCGTCGACCGGCTCGACGAGCGGCCGGCCGAAGAGGATCGCCCAGGCCCGGTTGGCGATCGCGCGGCCGAAGTACGGGTTGCGGGGGTCGACGACCCACGCCGCCAGCCGCTTGCGGGGAGGACCGTCGACGGGGAGCAGGTCCGGCCGCGCCGGCACGGCGGGCGCGACGGTTTCCGGCTCTCGGGTCTTGCGGTCGTCCGGCTGATAGTCGTTCCGGCCGTCGGTGACGCCGCGGAGGTTGGAGTGGACGCCGCCGAAGAACGCCGCCAGGCCGCGGAAGTCGGCCTGTTTCCAGGGCTGGAACGGGTGGTCGTGGCACTGGGCGCAGTCGATCCGCGCGCCGAGGAACGCGCGCGAGACCCGCGCGGCGAGACGCTCGGGGTTGGGCCGCTCGGTCTTTTCGTCGCGGGTGACGGTGACGAAGTTGACGGCGGGGTGATCGGTCCAGACCCCGCGCTCGGCGATCAGCTCGCGGACGATCGCCGGGTAGGGGCGATTCTCCAGGAGGGCGTCGCTGAGCCAGGCGACGAACCGTCGGCGGCGGAAGACGAGGAACGGGCCGTCCTCGGTTCCCACCAGCGCCCTGGCGAACCGCTCGGCGAGGTAGTCGGCCGCGCGGCGGCTCTGGAGCAGTTCCTCGACCCAGGCGTCGACGCGACGGCCGGGCTCGATCGCCTCGAACCGGCGGATCTCCTCCAGCGAGGGGACGGCGCCGGTAAGGGCGAGGTTCAGCCGTCGCATCACCGCCAACTCGGGGGCCGGAGGCGCCGGTTTGATGCCCTGGGCGCTCCAAAGCGCCCGGAACTCCTGGTCCACCCGCGCCGAGACCCGCGGCCGCGGGGGGACGGCCGCGCGCGGCTCCCGCTCCGGCGACGCCGAGCGGATCACGCCCCGACCCGTCGCCAGCGCGATCCCGACCGCCACGCAGAGGAACCCCAGGTCTCGCGGTCGCATCGACTCGCCTCCGTTCCGTCCGGCCGTCCCTCGGCGGGGACGCATCCTTTATACTTCCCAGGGGCGATCCGCGTTTCAACTCGTGGGATCGATCCTGAAATCAAGCCGGACGTCCGGTTCGGGCGAAACCCCGGCCGACGGCCCTGGGTATCGACGGCATGGGGAACATCGTTTCGATTCCAGACGCGCCCTTGGTCGCGGCGCCCTCGCGCGGGCGGCTTCGCCGGCTGGCGGGGGCGGCTTCGTCGGTCGTGGGCGGGTCGTTCGGGCTGGTCTCGCTGATCGGCGGGCTGGCGACGCTGACGTCGATCCCGGCGCTTCAATTCCTGGCGCTGGGGTATTTGCTGGAATCCTCGGCGCGGGTGGCGCGGACGGGGAGGTTGCGCGACGGCGTCTTCGGCGTCCGTCTGGCGGGAAGGGTCGGCGGGATCGCGATGGGGGCGGTCGTCGCGACGGTCCCCCTGTGGTTCGTCGGGTCGTTCGCGCGTTCCGCGGCGTTGGTGGATCCGGGCGGGGCGGTGGAGTGGCGGTGGCGGATCGGCCTGGTCCTGGCGTGGGCGCTGACGACGGCCCATCTGATGATCGCGTGTCTGCGGGGCGGACGGCTCCGTCATTTCCTCTGGCCGTTGGGGGGGCCGGGGTGGCTTCGACGTCGGCTGCGCGAGGGGGGCTTGTACGCGGAGGCGCGCGACGGGTTCTGGGAGTTCGTCGGGCGGTTCCGACCGGGGTATTACTTTCGATTGGGGCTTACGACGTTCCTGGGGACGATGGCGTGGATCGGGCCGCCGTCGGCGATGATCGCGGCGACGCCTCGGTTTCCGCTCCTGGCGCCGTTGGGGATGATCGTCCTGGCGTGCGTCGCGCCGATCGTGCCGTTCGCGCAGACGGCCCGCGCGGTGGAGGGGAGGGCGTCGGCCCTGTTCCGCGTCCGGACGGTTCGCGAGCGGTTCCGCCACGCCCCCTGGGCGTTCGCGTTCGCGCTGTTCGTCCTGCTGGCGGCGTCGATCCCGCTCTATCTCTTGAAAATCGAGATGGTCCCGCGCGAGGCCGCGTGGCTGCCGGGATTGGTGTACGTCGTGTTCCTCGCGCCGGCGCGGCTGCTGGTGGGATGGGCCTACGCGCGGTCGCTGCGACGCGAGCGCAGGCGGCACTGGTTCTTCCGGGTGTTGGGGCGACTGGCGATCGTGCCGGTCGCGGCGGTGTACGTGCTGGTGGTGTTCCTGTCCCAGTACACCTCGTGGGGAGGGGCCTGGAGCCTCTTCGAGCAGCACGCCTTCCTGGTCCCCGCGCCGTTCATGCGGTTCGAGCGCTGAGGCGGCGCGAGGCGGCGGGGGTTCAGCCGAGTTCGGCGGCGGCGGCTTCGTCGAGGACCCAGACGACCTTGTCGGCGACGGTTCGCAGGAGGGAGGCGGGGACGGCGGCGGTGATCGGGCCCTTGAGGGCCTGGGCGACGATCGGGGCCTTCTTGGCGCCGGTCGCCAGCATGACGATCGCGCGGGCGGCGAGGATTTGGCGGACGCCCATCGTCAGGGCGCGGGGGATGACGGCCTCCGGCGAGCCGAACTCGCGGACGGCGTCGGCCCTGGTGGTGGGGTGGAGGTCGACCAGGCGGGTGGGGAGGTCGGCGAACTCGGCCGGGGGGAGGTCGGAGGGCTCGTTGAAGCCGACGTGACCGGTGCGGCCGATCCCCAGGAGTTGCAGGTCCAGCCCGCCGTCGGCCTCGATCCAGCGGTCGAACCAGGCGGCGTGCTCGGCGGCGGCGAACTCGGGAACGGTGCCGTCCAGGACGTGGGCGCGGTTGGGGGCGAGGTCGACCCTGCCGAAGAGCCGCGAGTGCATGTAGTGGCGGTAGCTCAGGGGGTCGAGAGGCTGGATCGGATAGTATTCGTCAAGGTTGTAGGTGGTGACGTCGCGGAACGAGAACGCGCCCCGGGCGACCCGGTCGGCGAGGAGGTCGTAGACCTTCTCCGGGGTCGCGCCGGTGGCCAGGCCGAGGACCGCCTTGCCGCGGGCGGCGACGGCGTCGGCGACGATCCGAATGACGCGGTCGGCGACGTCCCTGCTGGCGGCGTCGGCGTCGGGATGGACGATCACGGCGGCGTCGGCGACGCGCAAGGAGCGTTCGACGGGCATCGCGGGGACTCTTGGGTGAAAAGGCGGATCAGGTCGAGGCGGCGGCCTTGGAGGGTTCGGCGGCCGTCGCGGCGGCCGGGTCGAGATCTTCGGAGCGCGCGCGCAAGAGGTCGAGCGCGCGGTGGATCGGGTCGGCGGCGGCGAATCGGCCGGGGTCGTGGGACTCCAGCTCGAACAGCTCGACGCCGACGAAGCGATCCTCGGTGCGGTGGGCGCGACCGGCGAGGCTGTGGCCCTCGGCCCACTCGCGGGCGAGCGCGGCGTAGGCGCGGCCCAGATGGGAGCAATACTGGGTGTAGTCGGTCAGGAGGATTTGCGAGGCGTGGCAGTGGATGGCCCACTCCTTGGTGCGTTCGGCCTCGCCGTCGTAGGTGAGGTAGGCGTTGGGGCGGGGGAGGGGCCCCCAGGGGGTCCAGCCGGTCATGACCAGGGCGTCGCGCAGGCCGGCGCCGAGCAGGCCGATGGCGGCGAGGGCGCGGGTGACGCGGTGGGCGGCGTGGGCGTCGTTGGCCGGCGGGACGATGATCGCGCCGGGGCGGCGCTTGGCGAACCAGTCGACGACCTTGGCGACGTCGGCCTCGGTGGGGCGGTAGCCGGGTTGGCGGTAGCCCTCCAGGTTCCAGCAGACGGCCTCGGCGCCCAGGACGTTGCATTCGAGGCGGAATTCGGCCTCGCGCATCGTGATCTTCTTCTGGTCGTTGAGCCAGGGGGCGGCGACGTTGCGCTCGCCGGCGAAGACCAGGACCTCGATGACCGGCAGGCCGCGGCGGACGGCGTATTCGTGGATCAGGCAGGCGGCGGTGATGGCCCCGTCGTCGGCGTGGGGGCAGAGCATCACCAGGGGTCGGTTCGGTCCCAGCGCGTTGCGCAACGGTTCGCGGACGTCGACCAGGTGCCCGTGCGCCTCCAGCCCGCCGGCGGCCTGGATCAAGCCGTCGAATTCCGATCGCCACGTCGACGGGGGTGAGTCGTTCATGTCTACGTCTTGTGGAGGGGGGGAGGCCGGGCGCGCCCGGCGCGCGTCTCGTCACGGAGGGGGGAGTTGGGACCGCGCGGCGGGCCTGATTCCATCCCATTGTGCGATCCGGCCTCGGCGCCGTCAACCGGCGGGGTCAGATCGAGGGTTCCTCGAAGAGCCGGGAGCGGAACCGCGACCATTCCGAGGCGTCGCCGGGTCCGGTTCGGGGGTGCTCCCGGATTCGATCGGCGAACAGTCGGTCGATCAGGTCGAAGCGTTCGGAGACGGCCCTAAGCACGGCCAGGGCCAGGGCTTCCGCGGCGCGGGGACGGTCGCGGCGGAGGGAGTCGTAGGCCGGGTGGTGCAGGGTCAACAGCCTCACGTCGGACGTCGCCTGGACGGTGACCGCCGGCGGGTCGGGACGGAAGAACGAGGTCGTGCCGAAGACGGCCGGCGCGGTCAGGGTGGTGACCAGGTCGGCGCGACCGTTCTCGCCCCGGCGGAGGATGTCCGCGGTCCCCTCGATCAAAAAGGAAAGATGGTCGTTGGGTTGGCCCTGGGCCAGCAGGGTGGTCCCGCGGGCGGCCCGCTCCTCGGCCAGGGCGAGCAGGATCTCCCGCTTGGTCTCGACATCGGTCGATTCGAGCCAGGGGGCGGACATGAACCGTTCGGCGGCGTCGGGGTTGATCATCGTCCGTTCTCGGGAGGGACCGCGACCGGCGGGGCGGATTCTGGCGATGGCGCGTCTCCAGAAGGGTCCAGGGTATCGCGACGGCGGCGGATCTTCAAATCCCTTGAGCGCGCGGCGCGGACGGGCGTGGGCGAGTTTGGCGGTCCCGGCGAGTTTGACCGCCTGGAGGGTCGCGCCTTCGCCGAACTCCCTCGGCGGCGGGAATGGCCCGAGACGGCCGCGACCGAACGCCGATCCCATTTGACGAGCGGATCGAGCGCCGCTCCGTCGGGGAAGGGATGCCCAGGGCCGCGGCCGCGTGGATCGCGCCGCGTCAGGCGGGAGGAGACGCCATGAGGTCGTCGCGCGTGTCGGTCTGGGCGGTGGGCTTGCTACTTGGGATCTCCGGCTGCGCCGGCGTCCAGCGGCGCGGGCCGGTCGCGGCCCCCGACGGGGCGCCCGCGTCGGTCGCGTCCGCCGCCGCGGAGCCGGGTGGTCTTCGGGGCTGGTGGTCGCGACGGGTGGCCGCCAGGTATTCGACGACGGCCTACTCGGAGGCGGAGGCCGTTCCCCCGGCGAGTCCGTTCCCGGTCGACGCCGGCGGCGGCTGGGGAAGCGTCTTCCGATTCTCGCGACCCCCCTGGATCACGCGCCAGCCCCAGCGCGCGGCGATCCTCGGCGCGGCCCCGACCCAGCCGGCGCCCACGCCGGCGGAGATCAATAGGGCCATCGCGCGAATGACCGCCGATCGTCGAGCCGACGACCGAGTCCTGCCGGTCAGCAACGTCGACGACCGCGAGGACCCGGCGGCGACCGGCCCGGTTCGACTTCCCGACGCGCTCGCCGACGCCCCCCTGGACGACGAGCCTGTCGACCCCGAGGCCGCCGAGCCGAGGCCGTCGGTCCCCGCCGCCGCCGCGGCGCTGCTGGGCGTCAAGCCCGTCGAGGAGCCCGCCGAGCCGGCGCCGGACGTCGCCGAGCCGGCCG
The DNA here is from genome assembly GCA_937907525.1 of uncultured Planctomycetales bacterium. Lineage (GTDB taxonomy): Bacteria > Planctomycetota > Planctomycetia > Isosphaerales > Isosphaeraceae > Paludisphaera. The sequence continues at coordinate 10,460 of CALCIB010000374.1, forward strand.
ACGCCGATCCGAAGGTCGCGATCGCGGTCGGCGAGTCCGTCGAGCGACCGGCCGTGACCAGCCCCGGGTTGGAGGCGGCGTCGCGCGAGATCCACGACGACGCCATCGTCCGATCCTCCCAACTCCCGCCGCCCCCTCCGATCCGTCCCGAGCCCGGCGCCCAGGCCCCCTTGGAGGCCCCCGCGCCCAAGGACGCGCCGAAGCCCGCGGCGCCCGCCGAGCCGATCGAGACCCCCAAGCCCGTCGAAGCGCCGGCGTTGGAGCCGGCCGAGGCCCCCAAGCCCGTCGAAGCGCCGAAGCTCGAAGAGGCCCCGAAGGCCGTCGAGGTGCCGAAGGCCGAGGAAACGCCGAAGGCCGAGGAGGCCCTCAAGCCCGTCGAGACTCCGAAGGCGGAGCCGACCCCGCCGCCCGCTCCGGTCGCCGAGCCGGAACCGTCCGTTCCCGAGCCCGGCGCGCGGGGATTGTTCGAGAAGGCTTCGCTCGCTCCTCGGTGGCCGGCGTGGGAGCCGGCGCCGACGGGCCAGACGCGAATCTACTCGGCCCCGGTCGCCACGTCGTTCGCCGCGCCGGCCCCGGTCGCCAAGCCGCGTCGCTGGTGGCGGTGGAACTGGAAGTCGGGCGGGGGCGGGCATGTCGTCACGGCCTCGCCCCAGGCGCCCGCGACGTTGCCGCCGGCGACCTTCCCGACGTCTTACGAGTCGGTCTGGGCCAGGCCCCTGGTCCCCAGCCCGCAAGCGGCGCCGGTGTTCGCGTCGCCCCAATTCGGAACGACCGCCGGCAAGGCCCCGTGTTGGCTGCTCGAGCGGCTCAAGACTCGCGTCTCCCAGGTGAAAGCCTGGAAAGACGAGCATATCTGCCGGCATCTCAGGGATTTCAAGGCCGCTCTCAAGGGCGGGCGCTGCGAGGCCTGCCGCCACGCCGTGACCGCCAGCCCCCAGGCGGCGCCCTCGCCCCGGGCGGCGCCCAGCCCCCAGGGCTTGCCGGTGATCGGCGGCTCGCGGTTCGGGATGTACTGACGCGGCGGCGCCGTGAATTCAGTCGAGCCGACGCGCCCCGCGGCGCGTCGGGCTCGCGCCGTCAGGTGATGTTCTCCTTGAGCAGCCGGACGGCGGCGGCGAGGTCGCGGCCGCGGAACGAATCGGCGATGGCGCGGTGCTCCTCGTAAATCTCCATGGCGTCGGCCTGAAGCTTCTGGGTCCGTCGGAAGTGCGAGCGGATCCGGCCGACCAGGGTCTCCCAGATGACCAGCAGGTCGGGCTGGCCGGCGCGATCCAGGATCTGGTGGTGGAAGGCGATGTCGGCCTCGGCGACGTCGTGGAAGTCGAGGCGGGCGCAGGCGTCGCGCATTCGATCCAGGATCGCGTCCCAGGCGGCGAGGTCGGCCGCGTCCAGGTCGTCGAAGATCAGCCGAAGCGCGTAGACCTCGACGGTGCGCCTGATGGGGATGATGAGGTTGCGGATCTCCCGCGGGGCCTCCGGCGCGACGACGACGCCGCGGTTGGGGCGGCTGATCAGAAGCCCCTGGGTGGAGAGCCGCTGCACGGCCTCGCGGACCAGGCCGCGGCCGACGCCGAAGCGACTGGAAAGCGCCGCCTCGGTGAGCCGGGAGCCCGCCTCCAGCCGGCCGGTGAGGATGTCCCGGCGCAGCGCGCGGCTGACGGAGAGTTCGGATTCGTCGTCGGCTTGGACCGCCATGCTCGGTGGACTCAAGGAATGGGGCCGGCGGGAGGAGACCGGCCGGGACGGATCGACGTGCGGGCCGCCCTCGGCCCCGCGATCGTTGAAATGTAGGCGATCGACGGCCGATTGTCTACAATTTTTTTCCGGTTCCGGGGTCGATTCCTTGGACAAGGCCGGGATGATTGTCTACAATCCACTTCGGACGCGCCGGGGAGGGGCCCGGCGGATCGGGCTCGACGCGAGGGGAGAAGGCCCATGCTCCACGGTCGTCTGATGGTCGCGATTCCAGCCGCCGCGGTCCTGGCCGTCGGCCTCGCGTCGGCGACGGCGCGAGGGGAGTCGGACGCGGACGCCAAGGTCGAGGCGTTCGAGCGCGAGGTCCGGCCGGTCCTCATGGAGACGTGCCGGTCCTGCCACGGCCCGGAGAAGCGGAAGGGGGGGCTGCGGGTCGACTCGCTGGCGACGCTTCTGGAGGGAGGCGACTCCGGTCCCGCGGTGGTCCCCGGCGATCTCGACGAGAGCCTCCTGGTCCAGGCCGTGAGGCGGGAGGACGGCCTGGAGATGCCGCCCAAGCACCCGCTGCCGCCCGAACAGGTCGCCGCGATCGAGCGCTGGGTCGCCGCCGGCGCCGTCTGGCCCGACGACGGCGCCCCGGCCGTCGCCACTCGAAAGGAAGCCTGGGACTCGCACTGGGCGTTCCAGTCGATCGGCCGCCCCCAGCCGCCGGCCTCGCGCGATCCGTCGTGGGTCCGCTCGCCGGTCGACGCCTTCGTCGCCGCCAGGCTCGACGCCGCCGGGCTGTCCCCGTCGCCGGAGGCGGATCGCCGGACGTTGATCCGCCGCGTCTCCTACGACCTGACCGGCCTGCCGCCGACGCCCGAGGAGGTCGACGCCTTCGTCGCCGACCCCGACCCGGACGCCTATGAGAAGCTCGTCGACCGCCTGCTGGGCTCGGAAGCCTACGGCGAGCACTGGGCCCGCCACTGGCTGGACGTCGCCCGCTACGCCGACACCAAGGGATACGTCTACGCCCGCGAGGAGCGCTTCTTCGTCCACGCGCCGGCCTATCGCGACTGGGTCGTCCGGGCGTTCAACGGCGACATGCCCTACGACCGCTTCCTCGTCGACCAGATCGCCGCCGACCAGGCCGAGCCGGACGACCCCGGGGCGCTGGCGGCCCTGGGGTTCGTGACCCTGGGCCGGCGGTTCCTGGGCGTGACCCACGACGTGATCGACGACCGGATCGACGTGGTGACCCGCGGGACGATGGGCCTGACCGTCGCCTGCGCCCGCTGCCACGACCACAAGTTCGACCCGATCCCCACCGCCGATTACTACTCGCTCTACGGCGTCTTCATGAACTGTACCGAGCGGCTGACCCGCATCGGCGAGCCCTCGGGGACCGACGCCGAGCGCGCGGCGTTCGAGGCCGAACTGAAGAAGCGGGTCGACGCCCTGGAGAAAGGTTTGGCCGACGCCCGCGCCGAGGCGGCGGATCGGATCCGCGCGCGGATCGCCGACTACCTGGAGATCCAGCTCGACCTGGGCAAGCTGCCGCCGGACGGCTTCGACACCATCATCGCCGCCGACGACCTCGTCCCCGCCTCGGCCCGGCGCTGGCAAGCGTACCTGGCTCGCGCGGAGAAGGCCGACGACCCGATCTTCCGCCCCTGGCGGCGGCTGGCCGCGCTCCCCGCGGCCGAGTTCGCGGCGAGGGCGTCGGCCGCGCTGGCCGAGCCGGACGCCCCTGGCGCCGAGCCGGTCAACCCGCGCGTCGCCGAGGCGTTCGCGACGCCGCCGGCCACCATCCGCGAGGCCGCCGAGCGCTACGCCGCGGTCTTCGCCGCGGTCGACCGCGACCCGTCGGACTCGTGGAACCCCGACGCCGCCGCCCTGGCGCTAAGGCGCGTCCTTCGCGCCGAGGACTCGCCTTGCATCATTCCGGACGAGCCGATCGTCACCATCGAGGCGTACACGGACAACAACCAGGACGTCAAGCTCTGGAACCTTCAGGGGGAGGTCGACCGCTGGCTGATCCAATCGCCGTCGGCGCCTCCTTACGCATCGGCCCTGGTGGACAAGGCGGAGATCCGCGAGCCCCGGATCCTCAAGCGCGGCAACGCCGCCAACCCCGGCGACGTCGTGCCCAGGCGGTTCCTCAAGGTGATCGCCGGCGACGACGCCCGGCCGTTCGACCAGGGGAGCGGTCGGCTGGAACTGGCCAGGGCGATCGTCGACCCCGACAACCCGCTGACCCCTCGCGTCTGGGTCAACCGGATCTGGGCGGCGCACTTCGGCTTCGGCCTGGTCCGCAACCCCAGCGACTTCGGCGTCCGTTCCGAGGAGCCCAGCCATCCCGAGCTTCTCGACTGGCTCGCCCGCCGACTAATGGACGAGGGTTGGAGCACCAAGGCGATCCATCGGCTGATCCTCCTGTCGTCGACCTACCGCCAAAGCTCCGCCGGCGGCGGGTCAACCGACGCCGAGGCGCGACTCAAGGATCCGGAGAATCGCCTGCTCTGGAGGACCAACCCGCATCGCCTGACCTTCGAGGAGACGCGCGACTCGCTCCTGGCCGTCGCCGGCGAACTCGACCGCCGCGCGGGAGGCCGGGCCGAGGCGCTGTTCGGCGGCGGCTCGAACCGTCGCCGCACGCTCTACGGGCTGGTCGATCGCCAGTTCCTGCCGGGCGTCTACCGGACGTTCGACTTCGCCAACCCGGATCTGCACATCCCGACCCGGAGCGAGACGACCGTCCCGCAGCAGGCGCTCTTCGAGTTGAACCACCCGTTCCCCGCCGCGAGGGCCCGCGTCCTCGCCGCCAGCCTGCCGGCGGGGGACGAGCAGGCCGTCGCCGCGCTGTACCGCGCGGCGCTTCAGCGCGAGCCGACCGCCGAGGAGGCGTCGTGGTCTCGGGAGTTCCTGGCCGCGGCCGGGACCGATCCCGAGCCGGCGCCGCCGACCGAGTCGCTGGCGTGGAGCTACGCGACGACGACCGTGGATCCGGAGAAGGGGCCCGCGACCGAACGGCGGCCGTTGCCGTTCTTCGACGGCAAGGGCTGGGGGGGCGGCCCGACCTGGCCCGACCCGACGCTCGGCTGGGCGCGGCTCACCGCCGAGGGGGGCCATCCGGGCGACGACCTGGGCCGCGCCGTGGTCCGCCGCTGGACCTCGCCGATCAAGGGGACGGTCGCCGTCGAATCGACGCTCCAGCACGACCCCGCCGTCGGCGACGGCGTGCGGGGCTGGCTCTCCACCAGCCGCGGCGGGATCCTCAAGCAAGCGGCGGTCCACGCCGGCAAGGCCGACTTCGACGCCGAGGCGATCGAGGTCGAGCCGGGCGACGCGATCGACTTCACGGTCGACGTCGGCGGCGGACTGAACAGCGACCAATTCCTCTGGGCGCCCAAGGTCCGCGTCGTCCGCGTCGAGTCCGGCGCGGCTCCCGCGACCGGCCTGTGGGACGCCCGCCGCGACTTCCTGGGCCCCATGCCGCGGCCGCTCTCGCCGCGCGAGCTGCTCGCGCAGACGCTTTTGATCTCCAACGAATTCATGTTCGTCGATTGATTCGGACGACCCGGACGGAGGGACCGCCATGACGCTCGATCCGATCACGCTCGGCCGCCGCGAGATGCTCAGGCGCTCGGCGATGGGCCTGGGGGCGCTGGGGCTCGCCGAGATCCTAAGCGCCGAAGGGGCTCTGGCCGCCTCGCCGGGGGAATCGGGGAGCCTCGCGCCTCGGGCGCCGCACTTCCCGGCCAGGGCCAAGCGGGTGGTCCACTTCTTCCTCAACGGCGGCCCCAGCCACGTCGACACCTTCGACCCCAAGCCCGTCCTGTCGCGGTTCGACGGCCGAAGCGTCCCCAACATGCTGGCCACCGAGCGCAAGACCGGCGCGGCGTTCGGCTCGCCGTTCAAGTTCAAGCCCCGCGGCGAGAGCGGCCTGGAGATCTCCGAGCTCTTCGAGCGCGTCGCCGAGCACGCCGACGACATCGCCGTGGTCCGCTCGATGGTGGCCCAGGTCCCCAACCACGAGCCGTCGTTGATGCTGATGAACTGCGGCGACTCGGTCCTGACGCGGCCGAGCGTCGGCTCGTGGGTGCTTTACGGCCTGGGGACGGAGAACCAGAACCTCCCCGGCTTCATCGCCATGTGCCCCGGCGGCTACCCGATCAAGGACGCCGACAACTGGAACTCCGCGTTCCTTCCCGGCGCCTACCAGGGGACCTATGTCGACCCCCAGTACGCCGACGTCGACAAGCTCATCGAGAACGTCCGCAGCCCCCACGCCACGCCGGCGATGCAGCGCCGGCAACTCGACCTCCTGCGAAGGATGGCGGCGGCCCATCACGCCGGCCGACCCGACGCGCGGCTCGACGCCCGGATCCAGTCGTTCGAGACGGCGTTCCGCATGCAGACGGAGGCGGCCGACGCCTTCGACGTGACCCGCGAGCCGGAGGCCGTCCGCGCCCTGTACGGCGAGAGCGTCCACGGCCGCCAGACGCTCATCGCCCGCCGCCTGCTGGAGCGCGGGGTCCGCTACGTCCAGCTTTGGCACGGCGCCGGCCAGCCCTGGGACGACCACGCCAACCTGACCGCCCACCACCGCGTCCTGGCCGCGGAGATCGACCAGCCCATCGCCGCGCTTCTGACCGACCTCAAGCGGCTGGGACTCTTCGAGGACACCCTGGTCATTTGCGGCGGCGAGTTCGGCCGCACGCCGACGGTGGAACTGGACGGCTCCGGCAAGGCGGCCCTGGGCCGCGACCACAACCATTACGGCTTCTCCGTCTGGCTCGCCGGCGGCGGAATCAAGGGAGGAGTCGCCCACGGCGCCACCGACGAGTTGGGCTTCCAGGCCGCCGTCGACCCGGTGAACGTCCACGACCTCCACGCCACGATCCTCCACCTGCTGGGCTTCGACCACGAGAAGCTGACCTTCCGCTACGCCGGCCGCGACTTCCGCCTCACCGACGTGCAAGGCAAGGTCGTCGAGCCGATCCTGGCGTGATAGACGTAATGATGTAGCTTGATTGACAAGCGTCGGTCAAAAACGGTCTTCCCCCTCCTGCGGGGAAGACAGACCGCGAAGCGGCCGGATGAGGGGGACGACGCGCCAGACGACCGTTGGACCTTGCGAAAGCCAGTCTGACAAGCCTTGGACGCCAGCGGCACTCCTGCTTGTCTTCCCCCTCATCCGGCCCTTCGGGCCACCTTCCCCCGCGAGGGGGGAAGGACGTTATTCCGACGTCTTCCCCCCTCGCGGGGGAAGACAGACCGCGAAGCGGTCAGATGAGGGGGACGACGCGCGAAAGACCGTTGGAATTCGCGTAAGCCCGCCCGGTAAGCTTTGGACGCCAGCGGCACTCCTGCTTGTCTTCCCCCTCATCCGGCCCTTCGGGCCA
>CALCIB010000375.1 GCA_937907525.1 uncultured Planctomycetales bacterium
GCTGTTGTTGCTCTCTTTCCTCCCCAACGAGCATTCACGCAACCGTCCGTCACGCCTGCCGCGCGCGCTTCAGCCGGATGAGCCTGAAGAAAGTCATCCTCCCCGCCGTCGCCCTCCTCTTTCTCGGATCCCTGGATTCGACCCGCGCCGACCTGATCTACGATAACGGCTGGTATGATCCAGACGTGTATGGCAACTACAACGTGGTCACATGAGAGACCACCAACTCGTTTACCGTCCAGGGTCCGACCACCTTGACCTCGGCGGAGGTCCTTTTATGGGGCGGGCACGAAGACACCCCGCAGTCTTTGTCCTGGCGGATCGGGACGTCGATGTACGGCGACGAGGTGGCCTCCGGGGAGGCGATCTTGAACGTCGAACGATTTCAGAACGACTACGACGAACCCCTCTACAAAGCCACGTTCACGATCGACGGAACGGTCGCCGCCGACGTCACCTACTGGCTCACGCTCACGAACGCGTATGACGTCCGTTCGGCCGTGTACTGGAACATGGTCGACGGACCCTCCGAAGCGGCGATGCGTTTCGAGGGGACGGCTGGCCCGGGAAGTTCGATTCCGTCGGAATCATTCCGGCTGTACGGCGATATGAAGAGCGTCCCGGAGCCCGGATCGCTGGTCCTCCTCGGCCTTGGGCTCGCCGGCGCGACGGTGCTCCAGCGACGCCGCAAGACGACGGCCATCTGACCAGCCGGGGCGGTCGACCGCCGACCCACTCATCCCGACTCCCCCGATCAGTCCCGCGAACAATCGTCGTCAGTTCATGTCGTGAACTGACGACGCATTGATTTCCCTGGGTGGAAGACGCCGACGCCCGCGGCTGGTATCCTCGGTGGGTCGTCGCGGTCCCGCCTTGGTTTCGGAGTCGTCAGCGCGATGTCGTCGCAGCCCGTGGTCGTGATTAACGCCGTGGGGATGACCCCTCGGCTTTTGGAGCACGCGCCGCGGTTGCGGGCGCTGGGCGAGGCCGGGTGGGCGCGGTCGCTCAGGGAGGTGCAGCCGGCCGTCACCTGTACGGCGCAGGCGAGCCTTTTGACGGGGAAGCTCCCGCGCGAGCATGGGATCGTCGCCAACGGGTGGCTGTTTCGAGATACGCGCGAGGTCCGTTTCTGGCAACAGTCGAGCGCGCTGGTGCGGGCCGAGACGATCGAGACGACGTTGCGGCGGATCGGCCGCGAGCGCGGGCGGGCGTTCAAGGTCGCCAAGCTGTTCTGGTGGTTCAACCAGGGGGCCGACGTCGACCTGAGCGTCACCCCCAAGCCCTACTACGGCGCCGACGGCAACAAGGTCTTCGGCATCGCCGGCGCGCCGGACGGCCTTTGCGAACGCCTCGAATCACGACTGGGCAAGTTCCCGTTCCACACCTTCTGGGGGCCCTCCGCCGGCCTCCCCTGCTCCTCCTGGATCGCCAGGGCCGCCGCCGACGTCCTCAAGGACGACCGGCCGGATCTGTCGTTCGTCTACCTGCCCCACCTCGACTACGAACCCCAGCGCAAGGGCCCCGCCGGCTGCGACATGCCGAAACTCGTCCGCGAACTCGACGACGCCGCCGCCCCATTGCTGGACGCCGCCAAAACCGCCGGCGCTCGGGTCTGGATCGTCAGCGAGTACGGTCACCGCGACGTCTCCCGCCCCGTCCTCCTCAACCGAGCGCTCCGCAAGGCCGGCCTCCTCGACGTCCGCGACGGTCCCTTCGGCGAGACGATCGACACGTTCGACAGTCGCGCGCTGGCCGTTTGCGACCACCAGATCGCCCACGTTTACGCGCCGAACCCCGACGACGTCCCGAGGGTTCGCGACCTGATCGCCGGGCTTCCGGGCGTCGCGGGAGCGTTGATCGGCGAGGAGCGCGCGGAGATCGGCCTGGACCACGAACGATCCGGCGAGGTCGTCGCGCTCTCGGATCCCGACGCCTGGTTCGCCTACCCGTACTGGCTCGACGACGCCCGCGCGCCGGACTTCGCCCGAACGATCGACATCCACCGCAAGCCGGGGTTCGACCCCTGCGAAATGTTCTTCGACCCCGCCCTGCTCTGGCCCAAGGGCCGCGCGATTCGTAGGCTGATCCAGAAGAAGTTGGGGTTTCGGACGCTCTTCGACGTCGTGCCGCTGGACCCGAACCTCGTCCGAGGCGGTCACGGCCTCCCCGCCGCCGACCCGCTCGACCGTCCCCTGCTGGTCGGTGACGGCCCCGAGCCTGGTGTCGAGCTAGAGACCGTCGACTTTCACGACCTTCTCCTGGATCAACTGGATCAGGCCGGATCGCGGGCGTAGCGCGTCTTTTCCCCGACCGTAACGGATTTGGGGAAAATGGACCGACGAGGAGGGCGCGCGGGCGCGTCCCCTGGATTCGACGCTTCTTCATTCTTGCGGGACGACGGCGAAGTCGCGACCGGACGCGGGGCCGGGCCCGTCCCAGTCACCGAGATTCACGGGAGCAACTCATGGGTTCATCCATAATTCGGGCGAGCGGTCGTCGCGCGTTCCTCGGGGCCGTCGCGACCGGCGGGGCGTTCTTCGCCACCCGCGGCCTGTTCGCCGAGGAACTGGCCCGCACGCCGTCGCGCACCGAGGGGCCGTTCTACCCCGACAAGCTGCCGCTCGACCAGGACAACGACCTGATCGTCCTGGGCGACTCGCTCACGCCCGCGGTGGGGGAGATCACGCACCTTCACGGCCGGATCCTCGACGTCTCCGGAGCGCCGCTGAAGGGGCTGACGATGGAGATCTGGCAGTGCGACGCCAACCAGGTGTACCTGCACTCGGCGGACGCCGGTCGGAACGCCTCGAAGCGGGACCCGAACTTCCAGGGCTTCGGCCGGTTCACCACCGGCGCCAGCGGCGAGTACCGCTTCCGAACCATCAAGCCCGTCCCCTACCCCGGCCGGCCGGCCCCTCACGTCCACTTCAAGATCAAGCGGGGCGACCGCGAATTGTTGACCTCGCAGATCAACGTCGCGGGACACCCCGGCAACAAGCTCGACATGGTCGTCCAGGGTGGCATCAGCGTCTTCGACCGCGAGTTGCTGATGGCCGAGTTCAAGCCGGTCCCCGACTCCAGGACCGGCGAGTGGGCCGCGGCGTTCGACGTGATCCTCGGCCGCACTCCCGACGACCACGTCCTCCACGCGCTTCGCGACGCCCCGGGCGCGAAACGCTTGAGACCCCGCCGACCGTACCAGTCCAAGGAGCAAGCATGATTCCGACGATGATCGTCCTGGCCGCGATGGCCCAGGGCCCCGGCGGCGGGGCGACGCTCACGAAGTCGGCCGACGTCGCGGACCTGGTGGAGCGCATGATGGCGTTCGACAAGGACGCCGACGGCACGCTGTCCAGGGCCGAGATCGCCGACGCCCGCCTTCTGGGCCAGTTCGATCACGCCGACGCCGACGGCGACGGCCGGGTGACCAGGGCCGAGCTGGTCGCCATCGGCGAGGCGGAGCACTCGGACACGCCCGATTTCGATCGCGGCCCCGGCGGCCCCGGCGGTCCCCCTCCCGGCTTCGGCGGATTCCCCGGCCCCCCGCCGGGCCGTCCCGGCGAGATCCTGCCCGCCCCCCTGCGCCGGGCCCTGAGGTTGACCGAAGAGCAAAAGAAGAGGGTGGACGAACTCCAGGCGAACGTCGACGCCGCCCTCGCCGAGATTCTGACCGACGACCAGAAGAAGGAACTCAAGGGGATGGCCGATCGCCCCGCCCCTCCCGACGGCCCGGGTCGCCGTCGCCCCCCCGACGGCCCTCGGCGATGAGCGAGCGCGGACGGCGAGAGGGAAGGGGAGTCGCGGAAGACGATTAAAGCTGACCGTCACGGATTTTGGGGGCCTGAACGGGTCTTCCCCCCTCGCGGGGGAAGACAGACGCCGAAGGCGTCAGATGAGGGGGACGACGCGCGAGGCGACCGTTGGGAATCGCGAAGGCCCGTCCGGGAAGCCTTGGACGTCGTCGGCGTT
>CALCIB010000376.1 GCA_937907525.1 uncultured Planctomycetales bacterium
CCTTGAGGGAGAAGGTGGCCCGAAGGGCCGGATGAGGGGTCGACCGGCGTCGCGGTTCGACGCAAGCCATGGCTTGGAGACGACTTCTATTCCGATGGCTTTCGGTCCCGCCCACCCCTCATCCGGCCTTCGGCCACCTTCTCCCTCAAGGGGAGAAGGCCGTTTCGCTACGGTTTGCGCGGGTACCGCATGCGGGATCCGATAAGTGTCGGGTCGCCGGCCCGACGGGAGAGGGGACGGAGTCGTCGTCCGGCCGGGCTCTGAAAAAAACGCCGCCCCGGAAGAAATCCGGGGCGGCGTTCATCAACACGTCTTCAGAAGACGAAGGGCGTCGGCTCACTCGCCCTCTTCGGCGGGGGCGCCGCCCATGCTGAAGAGGGGGCCGCCGCCGAGGCCGCCCTTGAGTTCCTGCTGCTCCTTGGGCTCCTCAAGGCTTCGGGGCGAGGACGCGGCAGAGGTCCCAGATCACGATGGTGGTGTCCTGGCTGGCGGAGATCAGTTCCCGGCCGGCGGCGTCGAAGAGCAGGCCCGTGATTCCGTCGCGATGGCCGACCCACTGGCGGAGGATCGCCCCCGATGGGCGGTCGAGGAGGGTGATGGTGGCGTTGGTTGCCAGGGCGAGATACCGGCCGTCGGGCGAGAACGCCGCGACGGAAAAATACTGCGAACCGGGGGAGATGGCGGACGGGGCGAGGCGTGGGTCGAAGAGCTCCGGCCCGGCTGGTCCTTCGCGCCAGAGCTGGACGATCGGGCCGTGGGTTCCCTCGCCCCAGGCCGAGCCGTCGCGGGCGACCGATGGGAGGGCCAGGGGGAAGTCGCGACCGCCCCGGTAGAGGCCGAGATCCCGGCCGGTGCCGACGTCGAGGCGTCGGATCGACGGGTCCACCCGGCGCGTCGCCGGATCCAGGTGGCCCACGACGGCCAGGGTCGAGCTGTCGGGGGAGAGGCCGGCGGGCCCTCCAGGCGTTCCGAGCCGCCAGAGCTCGGCACCCGTGGCGGCGTCCCAGACGCGGACGGAGGAATCCTTGCCGCCGGTCACGAGCCGGCGGCCGTCGGGGGCGAACAGGACCGGGATGACGGCGTCGGCGTGCCCCGAGAAGGTCCGCCGGGGCTGACCGGTGGCCAGATCCCAGGTCTTCGCCAGTCCGTCGGTACCGCCGGAGGCCAGCGACCGACCGTCGGGCGCGAAGGCCAGCGAGACGACGAATCCCTCGTGGCCGGCCAGGACCCGCCGCAGTCGCCCCGTGGCGGCGTCCCAGAGGCGGATCGTCCCGCCCACGCCTGCGGTGGCTAGTAGGTCGCTGGCGGGGGAGGCCGCCAGGGCCAGGATTGCGTCGTCGTGGACCGCCTCGTCGCGGCCCAGCGGGTGGCCCTCGGCGACGTCCCAGATCGTCAGGGCCTGCCCGCTCGCCGCGACGAGACGGTCGCCCCCAGGGCTGAACGCGAGATGGGCCACCCGCTGAGGGTGGGACTTCAGGAGCCTGGGCGGCGCGTCGCCGTCGGTGCTCCACAGGCAAATCGCCCCGTCGGTGTCGCCGGCGGCGACCCAGCGGCCGTCGCGGCTGGCGTCGATCGTCAGGAGGCCGTGGGGCGTCGGCCTGAGCGGCCGGGCCCGCTGGCCCGTGTCGACCCGCCAGCTCCAGAGACCGCCGTTGAGGCCGGCCGCGAGCAGTTCGGTGTCGTCGGCTGAGAAGACCGCGTCGGCGAACGCCCCGGCGTACGCGGCCGCAGCCTCCGCGACGAGCGTCCCCTTCAGGGCCAGGTCCGGGCACTCCCAGACCTTGACGCCGTAGAGGATCCCGGCGGCGTGGGGCTCCCGCCGCGGCGTGGGGTCGATCCCGCCCGAGGCGAGCCGCCGGCCATTCCGGGAAAATCGTACGAACGCGCAGGCTTCGGTGCGGGACCCGGGGGCCAGGCCCTCCCGCCAACGGGCCTGCGCGATCTGCGTCCCGGCGGCGACGTCCCAGAGCCGGACGGTCCCGTCGACCGCCCCCGAGGCGAGCCGCCGGCCGTCATCGGAGAAGGTCAGGGCCGAGGCCGGCATCGCATGGCCCCGCAGCCGCGCGACGACCCGCCGGGACACGACGTCGTAGATCACGATGTCCGACTCACCGGGCCCGGCCGGGGATGCGGGGTCGCGGGCCGCGCGAGCCGTCGACGCCAGCCAGCGGCCGTCGGGCGAGACGCAATTGACGGCTCCGAACCTGGGATCCGCCCAGTAGCTCAACTCCTCGCCGCCGTCGGCGGACCAGCGGTGGAACGCCCAGCCGACCGAGGCGATCGCTTCGCCGGAGTCCAACCACCTCAGGCCGAAGGTCCGGTCGCGGAGCCGCCGAGTGCCGATCCGCAAGCGGGCCCAGTCGGCCGGCGGTTCCCCAAGGTCGTCGAGCGGGACGGTTTGGGCCTGTGCGGGCGTTCGCATCGGCATCGGCTCCCGGCCCCCGGTCCCGTCGCGAGTCCGCCACGGTTGCCAGCCCAGCAGCGGGACTAGCGCCCCGATCAGGCAAGCCGCCGCGATCCGCATCGGTCGGTTCATGACTCACCTCGCGCCTCGGGGTCAGCCGAGCGAAGGGTCGCCCGGCGCGGCACTTGGATCATACTCGACATCGGTCGATAGAGGAATGTCCGGCGTGAGCGGGGCCACGGGGCCGGGAGGGATCGGGTTGGGGAAGTTGACGAATGGGTCGACGGGCGCCGGGAGGCCCCAGGTCGCGTGGAGTTGGGGAAGCTGACGAATGGGTCGATGGGCGCCGAGAGGCCCCAGGTCGCGTGGAGGACGCTGGTCGGCCGGAAAGCGGTGTTCCCCGAACCGCACGGCGGGTCGATCAGCACTCGGGCGTCCTGGCCCAGCGGCGGAGTGGCGACTCCGGGAGGGGATGGTGGTCTCGTGGACCTGGGAAGGGCCCTGGCTGGTGGCGGGGTCCCGAGGGAAGATGCTCCGCGACCGCGCGGGGAGGATCGTCTTCATCAGGCGCCCCCCAAAATCCGCGACGGTCAGGAAAAAACGCCGCTTCCGGACATTTCCGGAAGCGGCGTTCATCAACACGTCTTCAGAAGGCGAAGGGCTCGGCTCACTCGCCTTCTTCGGCGGGGGCGCCGCCCATGCTGAAGAGGGGGCCGCCGCCGCCGAGGCCGCCCTTGAGTTCCTTCTGCTCCTTGGTCTCCCTGGGGGCGGTCGCCGCGACCTCGCCGCCCGCGGCCTCCTCGCCTCCCTCGGCCTCGTCCTCGGGGGACCAGTGGGCCTTCTTGCGGGAGAGGCCGATCTTGCGCTCGCCGCGGTCGACGCGGAGGATCTTCACCTCGATCTCGTCGCCGACCTTGACCACCTCCTCGGGGCTGTCGACCTTGTGGTCGGCCAACTCGGAGATGTGCAGAAGACCCTCAAGCCCCGGCTCAAGCTCGACGAAGACGCCGAAGTTGGTGAGCTTGGTGACCTTGCCGTTGACGACGTCGTTGGGGCCGTAGCGGCCGGGGATGTCGGTCTCCCACGGGTCTTCCTTGAGCTGCTTGAGCCCAAGGGCGATCCGCTTGCGGTCCTGGTCGACGTTGAGCACCTGGCAACTGATCTGCTGGCCCTTTTCGAGCACCTCGTTGGGGTGGCCGATCTTGCGGGTCCAACTCATGTCGGAGATGTGCAGGAGGCCGTCGATGCCCTCCTCGATCTCGATGAAGGCGCCGTAGTTGGTCAGGTTGCGGACGGTGCCGTCGACCATGGTGCCCGGCGGGTACTTGCCGGCGACCTGGTCCCAGGGGTTGGCCTGGGTCTGCTTCATCCCCAGGGAGATCTCCTGCTTCTCCTTGTTGATGCCCAGGACGACGACGTCGATCTTGTCGCCGGTGTTGACCAGCTCGCTGGGGTGGTTGATCCGCTTGGTCCAGGACATCTCGGAGATGTGGACCAGACCCTCGATCCCCTCCTCCAGCTTGACGAAGGCGCCGTAGGACATCACGTTGACGACCTCGCCGCCGATCCGCGAGCCGACCGGGTACTTGTCGGCCACGTTCTCCCACGGACTGGGGGACTTCTGCTTCAGCCCCAGCGCGATCTTCTCGCGCTCCTTGTCGATGTGCAGGACCATCACCTCGATCTGGTCGTCGATCTTGAGCATGTCGCTGGGGTGGTTGATCCGTCCCCAGCTCATGTCGGTGATGTGCAAGAGGCCGTCGATGCCGCCAAGGTCCACGAACGCGCCGAAGTCGGCGATGTTCTTGACGGTCCCCTTGCGGATCTGGCGCTCGGCGATCTCCTCCATGAGCGCCTTTTTCTGCTTCTCGCGGGTGATCTCGATCAGTTTGCGGCGACTGACGACGATGTTGTGGCGGGCCTCGTCGATCTTCAGGATGATGCAGTCGATGTCCTGGTCGATGAAGTCGGCGATGTCCGACGGCCGGCGGATGTCGACCTGGCTGGCCGGCAGGAAGACGTTGACGCCGATGTCGACCAAGAGGCCCCCCTTGATCTTGCGGGTGACCTTGCCGGTGACCACGTCGTTTTCGTGGTGCTTGGAGATCACCTGCTCCCAGGCCCGCTTGCGATGGGCCTTGCGGCGGGAGATGATGATCTCGCCGGTCTCGTCCTGCATTCCCTCGAGCAGGACCTCGACCTCGTCGCCGGGCTGGGGCGGAGGTTCGTTCTCCCACTCGTTGAGGGCGACGAGGCCCTCGGACTTGTAGCCGACGTCGACGACCACCTGGTCGCCGACCAACTCGACCACCTTGCCCGAGACGATGCCGCCGATCTCGAAGCTCTGGCTTTCGCCGAGGAAGTCGTCGAAGTCCTTGGAGTCCTCGCCGGCGGCGACCACCGCGGCCAGTTCGTCCTCGTTGACGTCGAATTCGCGAAGGAGGTTGCGATCTACCATAAATCCCGATTCGTGAAGGGTCTTCCGCCCCGAGCCGTTCCGACGGCCGGCGCGGACTCGTCGACCCGCGACGCCCCGACGACCCCCTGGGCCGACGGTCCCGCTCGCGACGCTCGACGAAAGCCGAAAAACGAAAACCGCCCCGCCCCGCGCGGGACGGATGCACCATGACGAATCATATCAGAGGACGCGACCCCGCGGCAACCGGACTTGGCCTCCGCCGTCCCGAACGCGGCCTTGACCGGCCAAGGCGGTCGGGATAGCGTGCCCCGGCCGGCGGCCGCGGAGGGTCGCGGGACGGTCATGGAGGGCCGGACGCCATGCGACGACGACGAGCGAATCGACGGGCGGCCCTGGCGGCCCTGATGGGACTCGCGACCGGCTGCGCGCTGCCCAGGCCCGCCGCGGTTCCGATCAGCCGGGAGTTCGAATACTCCGTCGGCCAGGGCTCGCAAACCTTCCCGGTCCCCGTCTCCGCGGTGGCCCAGGCGACGGCCGACGCCCTCGCCGACCTCGGCATGCGCGACGTCCGGCCGCGGCGCGACGGGACCGTCCTGCGCTACGAGGCGGTCTCCAAGGACGACCGCGCCTGCGCGGTGACCATCCGAAGCAGCCCCGGTTCCGCCACCGCGACGGTGCGGGTCGGCTGGTTCGGCGACCGGGCGCTTTCGCGCGCGGTGCTCGACCGGGTCGCCGTCCGGCTGGGGAGCAGCCCGCCGGAGCCGATCCCGGAGGAGCCTCCCAGCACGCCGGGCCGCAACCCGTACTTCTCGCGCGACGCCGTGCCCGATTCGGTAATGCTCCGCGACCAGGCCGACGCGCTTTACAACGACCGCGTCGTCCCCTGATCGCGGGGGCCGTCGGGCCGAAGTAAGCCGAAACATTGACGCCAACAATGGCGTAATCGTGGGTCCACGGCGACCCGGATCGAGTCCCGCGTCCGTGCGGGGTCGGGGTCCGGGCCGTGGAGCCCGACGTGGAGGGCGCCGCCCGGCTGGGCCGGGCGGAACCATCCCGGGAAAGGCCGTACCCGACGCGCGCATCCGTGCCGCCGGGAAATCGGACCTTGAATTTCAGGGGGAGGCCATGTCGTCGAAAACGCCGACGGCGCGGAGCGCGAGAGGATCGTAATGAATATCAACTCGAACGGCGGTGCGACTTAACATCGACTTCTGGGTCGCCGTCACGTCGCGGACGATCGTCAAAATACGACCAATCCGCGTGCGAGTCAAGCCACGCCCCGATTTTTTCGGGGGTCGCTCGCGACGGCGGTCGACGGCCCCGGAGTCGCGTCGGCCGTCGCGGCGACCGCCGTCGCGGCGCCCCCGCGTCCCGCCTGGCCGCGACGCGGCCGCGGGTCCGGCCTCGGTCGAATCGTTCGCCATACTAGACGGCGGGCGGTCCCGCGCATGTCGCCATATGAATCGATTCATGTCTTCTTGAGGCGACGCGGGGGGGCTCGGATTCGCGAGTCGGTTCGATCGTGACCGCTTGTCGCCGACGGCTTCGTCTTCTAGGCTGGTCGTGTCGGGGAGCCGTCGGCCGGGGGGTCGGCGGTCGTCCCGGCGCGCCTGACCGAGTCGAGGACGCCGATGGCCGACGGGTCGCCTGGGCTTCGAGGCCGGATCGTCTCCCTGGACCAGTTCCGGGGCTACACGGTCGCGGCCATGGTGTTCGTGAACTTCATCGGGGGGATCGCGGTCTTCCCGGCGATCTTCAAGCATCACCGGACGTATTGCAGTTATGCCGACACGATCATGCCCCACTTCTTCTTCGCGGTGGGCTTCGCGTATCGCCTGACGTACCTGCGGCGGGTGGCGGCGATCGGCCGGCGGGGGGCGTCGGCCGCGGTGGTCCGGCGGGCCCTGGGGCTGATCGTCATCGGCTTCGTGGTTTACCACCTCGACGGCGAGGTCCGCTCCTGGGAGGAGCTTCGCGAGCTGGGCCCGGGCGGCTTCCTGGCGACGGCCTTCCGGCGCGACCTGTGTCAGACGCTGGTGCAGATCGGGCTGACGTCGGTCTGGATTTTGCCGGTGGTGGCGGCCTCCGCGGGGGCCCGGGTCGCGTACATGGCCGTCGGCGCGGGCTTGCACCTGGCCTTGTCGTGGTGGTTCTGGCTGGACTTCGCCTGGGAAGTCCCGGTGATCGACGGCGGTTGGCTGGGGATCTTGACCTGGGCGATCCCGATGCTGGTCGGCACGATGGCCTATGACGCGATCGCCGCGCGCGACGCCGCCGATCGTTCGCGGGGCTCGGCCGTGCCGACGTTTTTGGCGTGGTCGGCGGTCTTGATGGCGGCCGGTTACGCGCTGGCGTCGGTCGGCGGCTGGGCCCCGCCGCCGTTCACGCCGCCGGCGGAGGGGTCGGCCGTCGACCTCTGGACGATGAGCCAGCGCTCCGGAAGCGCCTCGTACCAGACGTTCGCCGCGGGGTTCTCGCTTCTGGTCTACGCCCTGTTCGTGGTCGTCTCGGACGTGGCGGGCTTGTCGGTCGGGGTCTTCCGGACCTTCGGCACCAACGCGCTCGCGGCTTACGTCCTGCATTCGATGGTGGCCGGGGCCGTGAAGCCCTACCTCCCCGGCGACGCGCCGTTCTGGTACGCGGCGCTGCTGACGTCGTTCGACTTCTTGATCGTCTGGGCATTGATCCGGCGGCTGGAGAAGGACGGCGTCTTCTTCAAGCTGTGAGCGGCGGCCGGGGCGAGTGGGCGGCCCCGTCCCCGGCCGGCTCGATCAGGCGTCCGCCCGGTCCAGTCGCTTGAGGGAGTCGTCGTCGAGCCTGAGCGTCACGGCCTTGATCAGGTCGCCGAGTTGTTCGACGCTGGTGGCGCTCGCGATCGGGGCGACGACGCCGGGACGGGTCATCAGCCAGGCGAGGGCGACGCTGGCCGGCTTCGCCCCCAGCTTCGCGGCGACCTCCTCAAGCGCCAACAGGACGTTCATCCCCCTCGCGTCGAGATACTTCTTGACGTTGCCGCTTCGGGCGGCGCTCTTGGACAGGTCGGCCTCGGAGTGGTACTTGCCGGTCAAAAAGCCGCTGGCCAGCGAGTAGTACGGCGTGACTCCGATTTGCTCCTGGACGCAGAGCGGCGCCAGTTCCCTCTCGTAGCCGCGCTCGATCAGGTTGTACTCGGGTTGGAGGCACTGGTAGCGGGCGTAGCCCTTCTCGGCGCTGATCTTGAGGGCCTCGACGAGCCGGTCGGCGGTGAAGTTGGACGCGCCGACGACCCGGACCTTCCCTTGCCTGACGAGTTCGTCGTAGGCCGAGAGCGTCTCCTCTTGCGGCGTGTTGGGATCTTCATCCTTGTGGGTGAGGTAAAGGTCGATGCGGTCGGTCTGGAGTCGTTTGAGCGAGTCCTCGACGGCGCGGAGGACGTAGGGCTTGCTCAGCCCGACCTTGCCGTCGCCCATGTCCATGCCGACCTTGGTCGTCAGGACGATCGAGTCGCGCTTGCCGGAACGCTGGAACCACTTGCCGATGATCGTCTCGGACTCGCCCCCCCGGTTGCCGGGGGCCCAGCGGGAGTAGACGTCGGCGGTGTCGATGAAGTTGAGTCCGGCGTCGGCGAAGGCGTCGAGGACGCGGAACGAGGCCGCCTCGTCGATCGACCATCCGAACACGTTGCCCCCCAGGCACAACGGGGCCACCTTCAGGTCCGACCGGCCGAGTTGTCGTTTTTGCATCGTCTTTGAAGCTCCCTGGATGGAGACGCGCCCCGCGCCCGGATCGGCCCGAGCCGGGGTCTTGTCGCCTTGATTGTAGGAGGGGCGTAAACCCGCCGTGGCCGCCGAGGGCGTCGGCCCTTCCGACGGGCCCCGGATCGTGCGATGCTCGCGGGGAATTCATCGACGGCTGGCGAGGGCGGAATCATGCGAAGGGAAGCGTCGGTCTGGTGTTCGTCGCTGCTCATGGCGATGTTCGGCGGGTTGTCCACGCCTCGGATCGGCCTGGCGTGGCAGGCGCCGTCGCCGATCGGCGTCGAGGTCCAGGTCCGTCGGGCGCTTAAGGGACAGGCGGCGATCCTGAACGCTCGCGAGCGGCTTTCGGCCGACCCCGATCTGCTGGAAGGGCTCGGCCTGGCCGCCGGCCGACAGGTCCGGGTCGTCCGCGGTCCCGACGACTTCGCCGTGTACACCGTGGGCGAGGCGCGCGACGAGACGCCCGAGTCGGTCGTCCGGATCGGCCGCAAGGGGCGCGAGCGGCTGGGGACGTCCGACCCGTTCCAGGCTCGCGTCCTGCCGTTCGCGCCCCGCTCGGACCTGTCCGACGCCGAGGCCGAGCGCCTGGGCGAGGTGGTCGAGCGACTCCGCGACGACGCCGACGCCGCCGGTCTGTTGATCCTGGCCCCCCACGGCGGCGACATCGAGAAGCGCACCGCCGAGCAGGCCGAGCGGCTGTACGAGGCGCTTCGGGGCAAGCCCGTCGTCCGCTGGACGATTAAGGGCTACGGGCGGCCGGGGGGGCCGTCCGCCTCCGTCCGCTGGCACGTCACCGCGACCGATCTTTCCGAGGCGAGCTATCCCTTGCTGGCCGAGGTCGCCGGCCGCGACTTCGCCCACGCGGTCTCGTTCCACGGCATGAGCGGCGCGGGCGTCCTGATCGGCGGCGCGGCGCCGTCGGCGCTCAAGGAGGAGGTCAAGGCCGCGCTGGAGCGCAAGCTGGACGGGACCGGGACGCCGATCCGGATCGCCGGGCCGGAGAGCCGCATCGGCGGCAAGTCGCCGCGGAACGTCGTCAATCGCTACTGCCGCGGCGGGGGAATCCAGATCGAGCAAGGCCCCGCGGCCCGTCGCGACCACTGGCGGGAGATCGCCGACGCCCTCGCCGAGGTTTACGGGCCCAGGCTCTAAACGAAGCGGCGGCCGTCGCGATGGATGAGTCGGGCGACAACGGGTAAACTCCAACGGCGTCCAGAGCATCCGAATGGGTGCTCTCCTCCCTTCTCCCCTCGTGGGAGAAGGCGCCCCGATGGGGCGGACGAGGGGAGCGCGCCTGAACGCCGAGGACTTCAACGCCATGGGCTGGTTTGGGTTGCGGCGGCGGTCGCCCCCTCATCCGGCCTTCGGCCACCTTCTCCCACGAGGGGAGAAGGGATTATGAACGCTCGCTCTCGTCGGTAATCGACGACGACGACCCGAGGGACTTCCGCGACGATGGATGCGACGATCGAGGCCGCGGCGTTCGACCTGGACGGCCTGATGTTCGACACCGAGGCCCTGTTCTTCCGCGTGGCCGGGGAGACGCTTCAAGCCCGCGGCGGTCGGTTCACGGTCGAGATGATGGCCGCCATGATCGGCCGCCGGGCCGTCGAGGCCGGGCACGTCCTGCAAACCATGAGCGGGATCGACGCCGACCCGGCCGAGCTTCTGGCCGACGTCCGCGAGAATTACCTCGCCGTCCTCGACGACGAGGCCGCCCCCACGCCGGGGCTGTCGGCGCTCCTGGACGCGCTTGAGCTTCGAGGGATCCCCAAGGCCGTCGCCACCTCGTCGCGACGCGCGCACGCCGAGCGGCTTCTGGGAGGGCACGGGGTCCGCGATCGGTTCGCGTTCGTCCTCGGTTCCGAGGACGTCCGGCGCGGCAAGCCGGACCCGGAAATCTATCGCAAGGCGGCCGAAGGTTTGGGCGTGGCCGCCGAACGTCTTATGGTGCTTGAGGACAGTCCCGCGGGCGTCGCCGCCGCGAAGGCCGCCGGGGCCTTCGCCGTCGCCGTCCCGCACGCGCACAGCCTGGCCGCCGGCCTGGCGTCGGCCGACCTGATCGTCCCCCGCCTGGACGCCCCCGCGCTTCTGGCGCGGTTGGGGCTTTGATCGAAACTCGAACGTCATTCAAGTGGAGCCGACGACGACGGCCTTCTCCCCTTGAGGGCGAAGGTGGCCCGAAGGGCCGGATGAGGGGTGGGCGAGCCGAAAGGCCGTTGGGAATTCCAAACCGCTCGGATGGGCCCTTGCGAATGTCAACGGCCTGCTCGCGCGTCGTCCCCCTGATCCGGCCGCCGCGCGGTCCGTCTTCCCCCGCGAGGCGGGAAGATCGTTTTCGGCCAGGCGACCCGAACCGGAGCCCGTCGATGTCGTCCCCCCTCGCGTCCGCCCCCGGGACCTCCGACGCCTTGCCGACCGTCGCGCGCGACTTCCTCCCGTACATCGCGCCGATGTTCGCCTACGTCGCGCTATCGAGCCTGGAGGGCTATCTTCCCTCGCCGAGTTGGTATCCGGCGGCCTACGCCGTCAAGGCGGCGGTCGTCGCGGCGCTCATGTGGCGTTACCGCGGGACCTGGCAAGACTTCCGGCCCCGACCGAAGATTTTGGACCTGCTCCTTGCCGTCGTGACGGGGTTGGTCGTGATCGCGCTTTGGGTCGGACTCGACGGCCTGTATCCCGACCTACCGTTCATGGGAGGGGCGCGTCAGGCGTTCGACCCCAGCGTGCTGGGAACGGGAGGCAAGTGGGCGTTCATCGCGGTTCGGATGATCGGCCTGGTGGTGCTGGTGCCGGTCTTCGAGGAGTTGTTCTGGCGGTCGTTCCTGATCCGGTTCGTGATCGATCAGGACTTTTGGAAAGTCCCGATCGGCCGGGTGACGTGGTTCTCGGCCGCGGTGGTCTCCGCGTTGTTCGCGCTGGCGCATCCGGAATGGCTCCCGGCGCTGTTGACGGGGCTGCTCTGGGCGTGGCTGTTGTGGCAAACCAAGTCGGTCGCGACCTGCGCGGTCAGCCACGTCGTCGCCAACCTGGCGCTTGGGATCTACGTGATCGCGACGGGGGAGTGGAAGTTCTGGTGAGATCCATGAGACGTCTTCCCCCCTCGCGGGGGAAGACGGACCGCGAAGCGGTCAGATGAGGGGGACGACGCGCATCGGGGCCGTTGAAGTTCGAAACACCGCCGGTCGGGCTTTCGCGAATTCCAACGGCCGTCTTACTCGTCCTCCCCCTCATCCGGCCCTTCGGGCCACCTTCCCCCGCGAGGGGGGAAGGCCGTCGCGCGATCCGTCCGAGGTGTTCGAAACGACCGGAATCGGAGGTCCGAGGTGATCATCCCCTGGGGGACCGACGCGCCGCTGTACCATCGGCCGATCGCCACGATCGGCGTGATGGTCGGCTGCGTCCTGGCGTTCGCGGCCGATCCGGGGCACGAACACACGGAATACCTGCTGGCGCTCGGCGACGGCGTCCATCCGATCCAGTGGGTGACGAACATATTCCTGCACGGAAACGTCGTGCATCTGCTGGGGAACCTGCTGTTTCTCTGGACGTTCGGGATCGTGGTGGAGGGGAAGCTGGGGGCGTTCGGCTTCCTCGCGGCGTTCGTGGCGATGGGGGCGTTCCAGAGCGGCCTGATGCAGACGTTCGCCGATCCCGGCGGGGCGCGGTACGCGATGGGGGCGTCGGGGGCGATCTACGGCTTGATGGCCCTTTGCATGATCTGGGCGCCGCGGAACGTCCTGTACTGCCTGGTGATCCTCTCGGGGTTCATGCGGTTGCTGGTCTTCCAGCCGGAGATCCCGATCCTCTGGTTCTCGGCGTTCTACATCGGCTGGGAGGTGATGCTCGCGAGCCTCTGGAAGCTGTCGGCCTCGTCGGCGCTGGCGCACGCGACCGGGGCGCTCGGCGGGGTGATTCTGGGGCTTTCGCTCCTGAAGCTGAATCTCGTCGACTGCGAGGGCTGGGACCTGATCTCGCGGATGCGGCTCGGCCGGGCCGAGAAGAAGCGTCCGGGGCGCCCGCCGGAGAAACGCGCCCGGAAGAAGGCCAAAAAGCCGCGCCGTTCGGGCGAGGATCCCGACGTCGTCGCCTTGCGGACGCTTCGGGGGCATCTCGACGCCGAGGAGACCGAGGCGGCGATCGGCTTCTATCGCGACGTCCGCCGCAAGCGCCCCTCCTGGCGTCCGCCCGACCCCGAACGGCTGGAGCTGGTCAAGGCGCTTCTGGCCGCGGGCTGGTGGGAGGACGCCGCCGGCGTGATGCGGGCGTACCTCGACGAGTCGCGGCTGCCGTCCCCGAGGATTCATTTGAGGCTCGCCGACGTGTTGATCCGCCGCCTCGACCGTCCCGTCGCCGGCCTGCGGACGCTGGAATCCCTTCCCGCCTCCGACCTCCCCGCCGACCTCGCCGCCGTCCGTCGCAAGCTGGAGGCGATGGCGCGACGCCTTCAAGAAGACGGGGCGCTGGAGTTGGACGAGCCGGTGCGGGCGATCTGAAGCCGAAGCCCCCCGCTCGATCCCACCGATCCGCCGCCTCAATCCATCCTTCCCTCCAACTCCCGCAGCCGAGCCTCCAAGCGTTCGGCGCGCGCCCGCTCGGCCTCGGCCCGTTCGTGCTCGGCCTCGGCGCGCTGCCGTTCGGCGTCGGCCTGTCGGCGTTCGGCGTCGGCGCGCTGACGCTCGGCGTCGGCCTGTCGGCGTTCGGCGTCGGCGCGCTGACGCTCGGCGTCGGCGCGGCGCTCGGCCTGGAGGCGTCGGCGTAGCTCGTCGCGGGCGAGTCGCCGCGCGACCCGGCGATCCTGGTAGACCTCCTGGGCGTGCTGGAACGGCTCGCCGTCCGAGCCGAGAATCACCATCCCCTCCTTGACGCCGGTGTGGGTGAACGTAATTCCCAGGCGGGGGCTGGTCCAGCCCTCGATGGCCGCGATCGGCCGTAGCTCGCCTCCCTCGCGAAGCCAGCCGCGGAGCCAAGCGCCGATCGGGTTGTAGTAGTAATACTCCTCCACGCCCAACGGGTCGTAGAGGTGGAGCTTGCGGAGATACTCGTCCTTGCGGTTCCCCTTCGAGTGGATCTCGAAGACGACGTGGGGGGGCGTCCCCTCGAACCACTGCTTGTACGAGCCGCGATCCCCTCGCGGCCGGTCGAAGGCCACCAGGACGTCGGGCGCCAGCCGCTTCTTGGGATCCTCACTGTCGAAGTACCAAAGGATGTTGCAGGCGACCAGGACGTCGCGGTCGTGGAACAGGAGGTCCAGACCCTCCTGGATCGTGACCATCCAACGGTACTGACTGGTACTGTCGGCCATCGGCTTGCCGTCGCTGGTGGGGAACCGAGGGTCGTAGGGGTCCAGGTTCAGCCACCACGACGGAGCGGCGACCTTCCGAACCGGCTGGTCGGCGGTGCTCACGGGCGTTCCTCCCGAGCGTCGCGTCGGATTCAAGCGTGCATGTCGAGTCTAGCAAGATCCCGGTCGGCCCGCCAGCCGGGCCCGCGACCCGTCGTTCGACTTGTAATATTTACAAAACCTCGCGCACTTTACTTTTTCTCGCGGAAAACCGAACGTCGCGCGCGGGTTTTGCGTATCATGAGCGTGGCGGGGCCGTCGAGCCGGACGGGTCGGCGGTCGCGCGGGTCGTCCCATCCGCTTGACGATCGGATTCCTCGCCGACGACGCGGTCGATTTAATCGTCAGAGGACGAACCGGGGCGTCGGGAATCGCCGGATTCGGCTCAAGTCGGGCGGGGCGGCGGTGATATAGTGAGGATGGGAGGCCCCTCGGAGGGCCGAACGTATTGGCATCGGCATGAATCGGCTGGCCCCTTGAGGGATTTCCGGGGGGCGATCGAGTTTTTTCGCGAGGGCTTTCTCAGGGACGAGACCGCGCGACCTCGGGACCGTCGGCCTTCGGGTCGGCGTGAGCTTCGAGGGTCCTTGAGGGAGTTCGGCAATGTCCACGTCGATAAGACCCATGAGCCTGGCCGCGGCGTCGGCCGTCGCCCTGCTGCTCGGCGGGGCCGCGCCGTCGGCGTGGGCCACCTACGGCGGCGGCGCGTGCATGTCGTGCGCCCCCGCGCCGGTCGTCGCCACCGGCGTCGTCGCCCTGGCGCCGCAAGTCGAGACCGTCTACCAGACCGTCTATGAGACCGTCTACGAAACCGAGCCCGTCACCTACACGGAGACGCGCTACCGTACCGCCTACAGGACCGAGAACTACACGGTCATGCGGCCGGTGACCGAGACGTCTTACGTCCAGCGCAAGTACACCGTCTCCAAGCCGGTGTATCAGACCGTCAATCAAGAGCGCAAGTACACGGTGATGAAGCCCGTG
>CALCIB010000377.1 GCA_937907525.1 uncultured Planctomycetales bacterium
AGCTTCGGAAGATGACGCCGCCCCCGCCGGCCGCGCCTGCGGCCGTGGTCGGCGTGACCGCCGCCCCGCAAGCGACCGGCGCCGCGCCGGCCCAGCCCCGCGCGCAAGGCGCCTCGACCCCCGCGCCCAAGCCCGCCGCGCCCCAATCGCCCGCACCCAAGCCGCCTGCGCTGCGTCCCGCCACGCCCAGGCCCGCGCCCGCCGCGACAAGGTCATGCAGCAGATGCGCGACCAGATGCGCCGCAACGACCCCAACGGCGGCCGCGGCGGCAACACCGGCCGCGGCGGTCGTCAAGGGGCGATCACCCCGACGCCGGGACCGGCGTCCTCCGGCGTGATCCTTCGCGCCTCGTACCAGCCCCAGCAGGGCTTCGGCGTCGGCGGCTTCTCCAACAACCCCTTCGTCCAGCAGCAGCCCGTCGACCCGGCCGTCCAGCAGCAGATGATCCAGAACCAGCAGCGTTTGATGCAGAACCAGCAGCGCATGATGCAGAACCAGCAGCGCATGCAGGGCTTCCAGCAGATGCGCCAGGCGACCGACAAGCTCCGCAAGGACGAGGAGGCCGCCCTGGCGAAGATCCTCGACGCCAAGCAGATGAAGCGGCTCCGCGAGATCGCGCTTCAGCTTGAGGGCCCCTACGCCATCCTCCGCAACCAGGAACTGGCGCGGAAGCTGAGCGTCAACCCGGAGCAGATGGATCGGATCCGAGAGATCCAGCAGAAGGAATCCCAGTCCGGCGCCAACCCGTTTCAGGCGATGCGCGGCTTGATGGAGAAGTTCCGCGCCACCCAGCCTCAGGACCAGGCCCAGGGCCAGAACGCCGCCGGCGGCCAGCAGCAAGGCCGCGGCGGGCGGGGAGGCTTCGCCAACTTCGACCGCGAAGCGTTCCAGAAGTTCATGGAGCAGCCGGACAGCCAGGCGACCGTCAAACAAATGCACGACGACCAGCTCGCCCAGCGCGACGCCGGCTTCTCCAAGGTCCTGAAGGTCCTCGACCGCGGCCAGGCCAGCAAGTACCGCAACATGCTCGGCGAGAAGTACGACACCACCGCCCTGGCCCGCGGCTTCATGGGTCGGATGCTCGGCGGTGCCGGCGGACCTGGCGGCCCTGGAGGTCCCGGCGCCCCGGCGCCCGCGGCGGGCAACGCTCCGGCCGCGGCGGCCCCGGCGCCCGCGGCGGCCAACGCTCCGGCCGCGGCGGCCCCGGCATCCGCGGCGAGCAACGCTCCGGCCGCGGCCCCTGCGGCTTCCAACAGCCTCCGCGCCCGTCGCGGACTCGGCTCGGGCGCCCAGCCTAGGTGAGCGTCGCCGCGAAGTCGGCTCGGCCGGCCCGCCGACGCCTAGCGCGTCGGCGGGCCTTCGCGCTCACGACGTCGGACGCCGTCAATCGACGATCACCCGCGCGCGATAGCCCGCGGGCATCGGCAGGGCTTCCAGGGTTCGCCGAGCCCCCCAGCGATACCAAAAGCGCGTCATCAGGGCGTGGATCTGGATCGTTCGGCCGTAGACGCGCACCTTCAGATCCGCGAGCCGGCCGTCAAGCGCCTCGGCCGCTTGCTTTTCCACCCGGCGCTTCACGGCGGCCTCGACCGCCGGGTCGTCGATGGACTCCCCAGGGCCTTCCGCCGCGGCGGGACGCCGCTCGAAGGCCGCGGCGGGTCCGCGCGTCGTCGCCTCGGCCGAGCTCGGCCCAGGAGTCGCGCCGCGGTCGGGAGCCTGGCGAGGCTCCGCGGCGCGTTCGCCGCTTCTGGACGTCGGAGCGTCCGGGATCGGTTCGAGTCGCAGATGAATGTCGGGCGCGACGATGGGCGCGTCCAGCGCCGGCGCGACGTCGGGAGCGTCGGCGGGCGGCTTTCGCTCCGACGGGCGCGACGACGGGACCGTCACGCCGGGAATGACCAGGAACGGGCGGCTCGGCGGCGGCGCCGACGGCCGCGGACGCTCCACCGGCGGCGGCTCCGGCGGCGTTCCCGAGGGAGCGTCGGTCGTCGCCTCCAGCGGCGGCTCCAGCGCCGGCGGCTCCTGAGCGTCGATGAAGCGCGTCCCCAGGACGATCGCCCCCAGGGTCGCGACGACCTTGGTTCCTCTCATGCCCGCCCCGACTTCTAGGGGAAAACGTCACGGACCCTCGCCGTCGATCCTTAATGGCATCGGCCCACGACCGGGCGCGGGTTGCGTTTTTCGGAAGCGGCGGGGTTCGGGTAAGCTGGGCGAACCGCCATAACCGACGCCTCAACCCGGGAGCACGCCCCATGTCCAAGGCCCGCGCGATCATCGAGGCCCTGAATCTCCAGCCCCATCCGATCGAGGGGGGCTTCTTCCGCGAGACCCATCGCGCGTCGGGAACGGTCCCGGCCGATCGCCTCCCCGCGGGCTATCACGGTCGGGGGCCACGGTCGCTGGGGACGGCCATCTACTACCTGTTGACGGCCGAGACGTTCTCCGAGATGCACCGCCTACCGACGGAGGAGGTCTTCCACGTCTACCAGGGCGGCCCGGCCCGGATGCTTCAGATCGACCCCGACGGCACTCATCGCGAGATCGTCCTGGGCGCCGACGTCCTCGCCGGCCAGTCGCCGCAAATCGTCGTCCCCGCCGGGGTCTGGCAAGGGACGACGCTGGAGCCCGGCGTCGAGTTCATCCTCCTCGGCGCCACGATGGCCCCCGGCTTCGACTACGACGACTACGAACGAGGCCGCCGCGCCGACCTCGTCGCCCTCTGCCCGGCCGCGGCCGAGACGATCGCGCGGTTGACTCGCGTCTGACCCGCCTAAGGCCGCCGCCACGGGTTCACGGCTTCGCCGGGGCCCCCGCGAACGCCAACTCTAGCTGTCGCCAATCGCGCGGCGACGTCTGGCGCGCCGCGTCGCTCCGGGCGAACCAGCGGGCCGGCGCGGCCAGGAACCGTCCCAGCGCCGTCAACTCGTCGGGGGCGAGGAACAGGAGGTACAACGCCGTCATCTGCTCGCCGAAGAGCGCGACGTTCACCATCGGGGTGATCCCGACGTGCAACGCCACCCCCAAAAGCGCGACCCACCGCCGCGTGGGGCGGAACCAGAGCAGAAACGGCAAGGCGAACTCAACCGCGAGCGCCGAGTACGCCATCAGGTTCAGCACGACCGGATAGCCCCCCAGCCACTCCATATTGAGCCGGCCGACCTCGTGATTGAACAGGACGTAGTGGATGGCCGTGCCGTCGATCCACGTCTTGCCGCCGCACTTCAGGAAGGCGGTGGTGAAGTAGATCAAGCAGAGCTGAAGCTGCATCAACCGCTGGGCCCAGGGAACGATCAAGGGCTCGGCGACCGTCCCGCGACGACGCGCCTCGCGGCGCGCGTCCAGCGAGAACGCCGCGCCGCAGGGGGCGAGCATCATGTAGAACGCGGTGATCATCATCACCTGGTCGGGGCCGCAATTGGTCAGGAGGTTGCGGTTGTAGAACGTCATCAACCCCAGGTAGACCAGCGCGCTTGAGATCCGGCAGCGCCACCCAAGCGTCAGCGCGACGGCCGCGGCCGCGACCGCCCCCAGCGCGACGCGAACCGAAACCGGATCCTGGTAGTAATTCAGGACGCTCGGTCTGAGCGGGCCGGCGGTGACCGCCGCTTCGTCGCCGACCATCAGGCCGCGGTCGGTGTACCAGAAGTCCAGGTCGTATGAGATCAGGGCCAGGTGGCTCAGGACGAACAGGCCGAAGAGGACGCGGAAGACGCCCAGCGGCCGAGCCGAGATCGGGGCGAACCAGAAGCGGTTCCAGGCTTTGAGCGGGTTCATCGGCGATGCACCTCGTTCCACGAGTCGAACTGGAACTCGGCCAGGTTCGTGACGCTCCTGGGCTCCATCGGGTCCGAGGCCGACGAGCCGAACGGCGGCGGCTGGGACACCTGGTAGTAGAGCCGGACGTAAATCGGGAAGGCGTCCGGGGGCACCTCGAGCACCCGCGCGGCGTGCCGCGCCACCATCACCCGCTGGGGTTGGTACTCGTCGTTGGCCAGGTTCGCCGGGAACTTGGAATGGCGGAACTGGATCGACTTCTCCAGCCAGGGAAGGTCGGCGGTCTTGACGAATTCGTGAATCCGGGTCATCCCCCTGGAATCGGCGACCTCGGCCTCCAGCGAGTACGCCGTCGCCACCGGATTGGGGGCGAACATCGACCAGCTCTGCCAAAGCCCCAACGGCAGCATGTAAGTCCGAAACCAGGGGGCTACTTGATGCTTGAGCGCCGAATCGGGGATCACCCACGCGATCGTCGCGCAGCAGTGGAACGTCACGAACGCCGAAATCGCCAGTTTCCAGGCGGTCCATCGCGGAGACAAGGCGGGCTCCTTTCGATCGATCCAACGTCCGAGCGGGTCCGCGGCCGGAGTCGAGCGCGCGGAGACGTTAGCGCGATCCCGCCGATCCGTCAAGCGGAGATGCGCCGCGGGGACGATTCGAACCGATCGAGGCGCGCCGCGGTCAGTTGGGCGCGCGCTTCTCGAAGTGCTGGTAGTCGATGGGGCCGGGGGCCTTCCAGTCGCCTCCCCAGGACCAGCCGCGCTCCAGGAACGCGCGGACGACGGGATGATCGCGCGTCAGCGTTCCCGGCGCGGCCGGGTCGTACTTGGCGCCGGGGGGGAGGACCTTCGAACCTTTCACATACGGGTTCTCGAAGGTGTTGATATCCACCGCGCGGCCGTATCCGTGCTGGGAGATCCGGCCGCCGCCGGTGATCGGACGGTAGTTGAAGCCGGACGAGTCGTCCGCCGCCATCGCCAGGTCGTCGTCCCAGAACCCGTCCTTGCGGAACCCGGGGTGGGAGACGGGGATGACCGATCGGATCGGGAACTTCTCGCGCAGCGCGACCGAGAAGACGTGCCGGACGTCGTCGACTAGCTCCTCGTGGACGACGATTTGCCCCTTGTGGACCTTGCCGTCGAAGCCGAAATAGAGGACGTCGAGGAGGCGCTGGGCGTCGCGAATCTCGGCCGGGCAGCCGGGGCGGAGGCCGTCGAACGCTTCGGCCTCGGTCATTGCGCTGTCGACGATCGGGTCGTCGACCGTCCCCGCCGGCGGCCCCGCGACCGCCGTCGAAGCCGCCAGGACCGCCGCCGCGACCGCCGTCCATCGTCTTAATGCCGTCATCCAGATCTGTCGAAAACCTAAATACTGGTTGATGATAATCATCCCTTCTCCCCTCGTGGGAGTAGGTGGCCGAAGGCCGGATGAGGGGTCGACCGGCGTCGCGTTCCGCGTCCGGCCATGGCCTTGAAGTTCACGGCCTTCGGTCGCGCCCCCCTCATCCGCCCCTTCGGGGCGCCTTCTCCCACGAGGGGGAGAAGGGGGGCGCATGCTTACTTCAGGTGGTTTTCGACAGAGCACCGTCATCCCGTTTGCCTCTCGCTTATTCAGGAGGATTGACATGCCAAGGTCTGGCCGAGCCCGCGGCCGTCACCGGACGCGCGTCAGCCGGGCGGCCAGGTCGCGGTCGAATGCGGGAGGGGAAAGGCGCAGCGTCCCGGCCTCGGGGCGGACCTCGTCGGTTCGGACGACGGTCCCCTGGAAGGTGTCCCACCACTGGACGCGCCAGGCGTCGGAAGCGCCGCCGGGGGCGCGGAAGGTCAGGGAAAGGCCCTCGCGGCGCGGGGGAGTCGGGCCGTCGTAGGGGTCGCGCCAGGTGCTTTTGCGGTCGTGGACCCAGAGGACCATGGCGTCGTCGCCGGCCAGGCCCAGGGCCTCGACGTCGGGGAACCGGCTGGAGTGGTAGTCGGGGATGGTGATCGACTGGACGCGCAGCCAGTCGCCGTCGGCGTTGGCGACGGTCACCTCGTGGCGGCCGGCGGGGACGTCCACGGCGACGTCCTCGTCATAAACGGATTGCCAGATCTTGTACGGCTCGACGAACCGCGACGACTTCCACGGCCCCTCGCCCGGCGCGCCGGCGGCCAGCTTGCGATCGACGACCCGTTTCCCGTCCACCGAGATTTGCAGCCTCGCGGCGCTGGAGACCTCGCCGATGCGGAACTTGACCTTGCCGGCCCTGGGCATGTCGAGCGTCCAGACAATCTCCGAGTACAGTTCGTCCCGGCCGCGGTTGGGGCTTCCCAGGGTCATCGCGATCGGCCCTCCCCGCGTCGCGCCGTCTTGAAGCGCCTCGTAGCGGTTGGAGGGGGTCTTGCCCCAGTCGGCCGAGGCGGGGATGGTCAGATCGGCGAAGGTCTCGGTCGCGTCGGCGGGAGCGGCGACGGTGATCGCGGCGATGGGCTTCATCGGCGTTCGCGCCCAGTCGATCGTGTCGGCGAACTCGCGGACGGGGGTCAGGACGTGGTAGACGTCCCTGGGGTGGACGTAGGAGTCCCACCACCAGAGCATCGCCGTGCCCGCCGCGCCGGAGGCGAGCGCGGCCCACGCGCCGTTGTGCATGTTCAGACCGATCCCCTTGGGGTCCCATTTCAGGTCGCTGGCTTGCCAGTCGATGCCGAACTCGGCCAGGAGGTACGGCTTGCCGAACTTCAGGCCGACCGCGGCGTCGCGCTGGATGCGGTCGGTGAAGTTCGGGACGTTGCCGGCGGTCCCGTACATATGAGTCATCGTGAAATCGATGCTCGGGTCGTTCCAGACCGCCGGGTTGCCGTAGGTGGTGCTGACGAGCCGGCGGTTGGGGTCGATCGTCTTCAAATACGCGGCCATCTCGCTCGTCCAGGCGGCGACGGCGGGCGTCGGCTCGACCTCGTTCCAGAACTCCCAGGCGAAGACGAACGGCGAATGCCCCCACCGCGCCACCAGGTAGCGCAAGCGTCGCTTGTAGAGTTCGCGCGCGGTCGGGTCGGTCCAGAAGTCCTCGGGCTTGGCGCAGGGGCCGCCGTTCTTGGCGTTGTAGGGGTTGCTGATCCAGCTCCCCTCGTTGAAGAAGCCGCCGTCCTTGAACTCGCCGTAGGTGCCGATGCAGAACATCAGTCGGACGCCGTTTTCCTCGGCGATCCGCAACACCTGGTCGAGCCGCCAGGCGTTGTCCAGGGCGTAGCGGCCAAGGCCCTGATACGCGCCCGCGCCCGCCTTGGGGGTCGGCTTCGGCATCCACTCCTGGCCCTTCTCGTTGAAGGCGAGCCAGAGCCGCGCCCAGTTGCCGCCGGCGGCGCCGAGCTTGCCGAGCCACGCCTCGTAGTCGGCGATCGGCGTCCTCCAGCCCGACCAGCAGACGTTCTCGCCCACCGCGAAGTAGGATGAGCCGTCGTCGAACCGGAAGTACGCCGGGGCCTTCTCGGCGACCCGGACGAACCCCGGCGACTTCGACGCGACCGCCTCGAACGTCAGCGGCCGGGAGCGGACGACGCCGGTCGCGTCCTTCGCTCGCAAGACGATCACGTGCTTGCCGGCGACCGTCGGCGCGTAGCGGACGCGGAAGCCCGGCGCGCCGTCGGGCTTGAGCGATTCGCCGGAGTCGCCGCGCTCCAATCGGAACGGGGCTTGAAAGAATCCGGGGACGTCGATCTTGCGGCCGTCGGGCGTCGTCACCTCGGCGTCGACGGCGATCTGGCCGGGGTCGAAGGGGTTGTCGTGGCGGGCGTGGACGTCGGCGTCCAGGGTCAGCGTCCCGAAGACGTCGACCCGGTCACGGTCGAGCCGGGCGTGTTCGATCGCCAGGGGGCGGTCGTCGGCCGCGGCGTCGGCGCCGTCGGCCCGTTTGGCGAGGGCCCCCGGAGGCGCGGCGCGAAGGGTCATGGCGAAGTGGATCGGCTTGCGGGCCAGGACCTCGCCGCCGCCGGCCAGGAGCATCAGCCGGAACCGGTCTCCGCCCCACTTGCGCTCGTCCTGAAGCTGGAGCCGGTCGTCGTTGGGATCGACCTTCAGGCCCTTCGCGCCCGGGCGTTCCAGGCCGAGCCAGTCGGGAGCGCCTCCCCACTGGACGTAACGGTCGGCGTCGAGCTCGGCGGGGAGCGTCCCGCGGCCGCCGTCGCCGGCGACGACGAAGGCCGTCTTGCCGGCGTGCTCGCGCGCGGCCAGGGAACCGGCGAGGACGACGGCCTCCATCTCGGCGTCGTCATCGGGCATGACGTCGAATTCGAGCCGGACCTCGTCGGCCTCGCGGACGATCCGCTCGACCAGCACGCCGGGCATCCCGCCGCGAAGGGGGACGACGTAGACGGTCGTCGCGCCGTCCTTCTGGATCGAGACCTCGTCGGGATCCGCCCGCCGCTGGTCGGCCAGTTCCCCGCTCCAGCCCGGCTTGACCACGCTCACGCCCAGGTCCGTCAGGTAGCTCGTCCCGCCCACCGAGACCGACGCCACCCCCCGTCCGTCGGCCGCGACGACCACCTGGGCCCGCGACGGAGCGACCGTCAGGAGCGAAACCGCGAGGATCGATAGGACGAATCGCATGAGGGACCTCTTCATGATTCGTTTCCAAAAGGGGGCGCGCGCCCGATCCCCACGCCTAGCGACGCCAGCCTCCATGGTCGGCCGACCGCGACGGTAAATCAACGATCAAGAGCGTCGCCGTCATCGAAACCCCACGGTTGCGAATCCCCCGATTCCCTACTATCTCGACGATCCCTATGAACTTTGCGGGTTCTCCCCGCGGCGACCGCGCGGTAAAATCTTTCGAGGAAGGGACGGTCGAGGCGAGACCCGGCCGGGGGCGGCGGTATCGAGCAAGCGGAAGAGGGCTGGGATGACGATATCGGCGAAGTGTTACTATGCGTTGCGGGCGTTGTACGCCCTGGCGGAGCATGGCGGGCCCAGGCCGATGAAGGCCAACGAGATCGCCGAGCGGCAGTACATCCCGATCAAGTTCCTGGAGGCGATCCTCAGCCAGCTCAAGGGGGGCGGGTTCGTCCACAGCCGTCGCGGCGCCGACGGCGGCTATCTGCTGGCCAAGGATCCCGAGGAATTGACCGTCGGCCAGGTCATCCGGTTCATCGACGGCCCCGTCGCGCCGGTCGACTGCGTCAGCCAGTCGCGGCCGAAGCAGTGCGATTATCCCGGCCAGTGCCCCTTTTACGGCTTCTGGGGCCGGGTCCGCCAGGCGATCGCCGACGTCGTCGACGAGACGACCATCGCCGACCTCATCCAGGAAAACCGCGAGGCGGCCGCCTCCTACGTCGCCGATTGGACGATCTAGCCGAGAGAATCGCCGCTCTCGCCGGCCGGTTCGTTTCCGGCCCGCGGCCGCCGCCGCGCGGCCCGGTGGCCGTTACGCCGCGGCGGAAGGTCGGTCACGACGCGCTGCTTAACTAAACAGGCTTATTGATTCCGAGACCGCTGCGCCGTCACGGTTCGGCAACGACGAAACCGCTCGCCGCTTGACTTCGCGCGCGCACTCGATCACGATCGTTCACCAACTAGGGTGGCGTGACCGATTGTTCGGGTCGAGCGAGGCCAAGAGGATGAATGGCGCGCGTGGATTCATGATCGGCGTCGCGGCGGCGGCGTTGGCGGGGATCGCCCCGCCGACCTGGGCGCAGCCGGCGGTCGACGTCCCGTATCGAAGCTGGCTGAAGGTCGAGACGCCGTTGGCGACGGCCCCGGGCTCGCCGACGCAGATGTGCTGGGGGCCGCTCGGCCGGCTCTACGTCATGAGCGCCGACGCGGGCGTCGTGAGCTACCGATACAACTGGATCAGCGGCAAGCTCTCCTCGCCGATCCGGGCGGAGCCGTCGGCGCGGGGGATCGGCCTGGGCTTCCACGGGACGGACCTCTATTACACCACCCTGGACGGCGGGTTGGTCAAGGCGACCGACGAGAACGGCAACGGCGTCTACGGCGAGGTCGAACTGGGGGAGCGGCGGATCGAGATCGTCCGCGGCATTCCCGTCGGCGACCACGCCGTCGACCAGATCCAGATCGTGGGCGACACCCTCTACGTGGGGATCGGCCGACGGACGATCAACGGTCGCGCCGGCGAGTTGTCCGGGGGCGTGATCGACGACTTCGGCGGCAAGGGATTCTTCCACGGCGGCCAGGGAAGGACCTGGGGGGACTCGGCCTACAACGGCGCGATCGGCTGGATCCGCGACCTGACCCGGGTGGTCGACGCCGACGACTCGGCCAACGCCTTCACGACGCCGGCGTCGCCGCCGACCCAGGCGCTGATCCAACGGGACGCGGGGCCCTACTCGTCCGCCCCCGGCAAGTTGACGGTCCATTCCGCGGGGACGCGCAACCCGTTCGGCCTCTGCGTCGACGCCCTCGGCCGGCTCTTCTTCACCAACAACTACAATCGCGCCACCACCCTCGGCGACGGCGCGAACGTGATCGACCACCCTCGCGACGCCGTCGGCTCGGACCTCCGCTCGTCGGTCCACGACCAGCTTTTCCTGGCGCGCGAGGGGGCCGATTACGGCTACGCCGACGACGTCTGGCGGGGACGGACGCCCCTGCTCCCGCTCGGCGCCTCGGGCTCGAACCGCGTCACGTCGATCACCTTCGACAACCTGGCGAACCCAGGCCCCCACGCGGCGCACGACCCGGCGCGACCCGACGGCCTGGGGCCCAGCTCGTCGTCCAACGGCTGCGCCTTCTTTTACGCGCCGACGCTCCCCCCCGACCTGGCCGGCAACCTGTTCGTCGCGCGCTACAACCCCTCGGTCGCCGACACGTCGGGCCGGACCATCCACTACGCCGACGTGGTCGCCGTGGACGTGACGACCGGGGCCGTGAAGCGCGTGGCCGTCGGGTTTCACAACCCCCTCGCCGTCCTCTGGGACGGGGCCCGGCGGCTGCTCGTGGCGGACTACTCCACCGGATCGAACCAACCCGGCGCGATTTACGCCTTGACCCTGACCCGATGACCTTCGCCACTAGTTCTAGGAGTCGCGGAATCATGACGATCCCAGCCCGCGCCGTCGCCGTCTTGCTCGCCCTGTCCGTCGGCTGGGGGGCCTCGACGGCCCGCGGCGAGTTCGTCGCGACCCTCGCCGTCGCGGTCTCGCCCGAGGCCGGCGGCTTGACGCGGTACGAGTACACCGTCGCGGTCGACTCGACGAGCACCCTGCCGGCCGTCCAGTTCGACCTCGCGGTCGCCGACGACGCCGACCTCCAAACGGTCGAGACGCCGACCGGCTGGTCGTTCGACTACGACGCCGGGGGGGGCTCGATCTCGTTCTTCACCGACGACGCCGACGCTCTGATCGCGCCGGGTTCGTCGGCCTCGTTCGCCTTCCTGAGTCGGTCGGGGCCGAGCGCCATGGATTATTTCCTGGTGGGCGATTCGATACCTCCCGCGTTGATCGAGGGCGTGATCGCCGCGCCCGGGGTCGCGATCCCCGAGCCGTCGTCGTGGGCGCTCTCGCTCGCCGCCGTCGGGATCGGCCTCCTCGGCGCCCGTCGCGGTCGAGCCGTCCGGGGCTAAATGAATGACGGGGGGAGCGGTCGTCGCCTCGACGTCGAGCCGCCCCCCCCGGAGATCGCCCGCTCAGGGCTTGACCAGGTACGAGTCGAAGACGCGCGCCTTCTCCATCCGGTCCTTGATGGCGGCGACGAACTCGTTGTGCCGCCGACTGGCGAGGTACTGGTCGCGATACTTGCGATCGGCGAAGACGACGTGCAGGGCGACGTCGAAGTCCTTGACGCTGGGCGGCTCCTCCACGTCCTCGGCCCGCTTGCCGATCGAGAACGAGACGGCCCCCTCGTGCTTGGTCAGGTATTTCTCGCAGTCCTTGACGAAGGCGTCGACGGCCGACTTCGAGTGGTCCTTGAGCGTGAAGAACACCAT
Source organism: uncultured Planctomycetales bacterium (assembly GCA_937907525.1). GTDB lineage: Bacteria > Planctomycetota > Planctomycetia > Isosphaerales > Isosphaeraceae > Paludisphaera. The sequence goes on from CALCIB010000377.1 coordinate 11,694, forward strand.
GTGCGCCAGGGGCGGCCCCTCGTCCTCGTCCCTGGCGGACGCCGACGCGGGAGCGGCGACGACCGCCCCGATCAACAGCAACGACGCGATTCCGAACGCCTTCAGCATGGCCGGTCTCCCAGACGTCTCGACTCCGCCCGATCCGCGACCGGGCGACGGCGACCATGATGCCCCTCGCGCCCGACCGCCGCAAGCGGCCACCCCCCCCGATCACGACGGCGGAGTCCCGGAAAATTCGTCCGCCGGAACTTCCCAAAGCCCGCGCGATCTGCTAAAGTCCACCCTTGTCCAAGGAACGCCTCCGCAGTCGAATCCCAATGGAATCCCCGAACCTCATTCCAGGCTCGGACGTCCATGATTCGGAACTCGCGGCCGGCGGGAACTTGGGGCGGTAGCTCAATTGGGAGAGCGCAGCGTTCGCAATGCTGAGGTTGAGGGTTCGATCCCCTTCCGCTCCACTGCCGGCGATACCCTCGCAACCCGAGGGGCGCGGTCGACCGGCGACAAATCCTCGGGCGAAGACGGCCCCCCCCTGGCCGCGTTTGCCTCGCCCGCGCGCCCCCCGCGATTCGAATTCTCGAACGGCCGGAGACTCTCTCCAGGCTCGCCACTTCGAGTAAACGCTCCCGGGGCCGGCTTGCTCCGGCCGAACGCGCGACCATGCTCCTCGAACGGGCGAACGTCGGCGGGCGGACTTCCACGGGCTCGCGACGGCCGGCTTAATACGGCGAGCCTCCGGGTCGCCGAGACGTTCTTTTCGAGGCCGCTCCCAAAGATCCGCCGCGCTTTTCCGATGAGACCCGGACGATTTCTTGTTCCGGCCGAGGCCGGACCTCCGATTTAGGAAATCGAGCGGACGAACCGACAATAGAAGAGTCGGGTCCGAAAACGCGGCGGGAGGATCGACGACATGGATGGCGAGAACACAGCCAGGCGGAGACGATCGCGGCGCGGCTGGCTCGTCGCCGCGGCGGTCGTGGCGTCCTGGTCGCGCGTGACCGGCGCGTCGGCCGACGACGGGCCCCGACCGCTGCCGTCGCTTTCGCCGATCAAGATCGACGCCGTGCGACCGGCGCGCGTCGACGAGGAGGAGCCGCGGGCCGGAGGCGACTCCCAGGAGACGTCGATCCCCGAGATCGAGGTCCTGGACACCGAGATCCACACGGCCGAGCCGACCGTCGCCGGCGCCCGACTGCTCCTGGAGGTGGGCCGCGGCGCCCCGGAGGGGACGCGCTTCCGCTGGATCCAAACCGAGGGGCCGCGCGTCGACCTTGAAGATCCGACCAAGGGCTCCATCGAGGTGACGATCCCCGACGGCGCCGACCGCCTGGAATTCCTCCTGGTGGCCGCCGCGCCCGACGCCGTCCGGGTGGTCCGGGTGAAGGTCCCGATCAGCGGCGAGGCCGCCCGGTCGTCGTGGGGGACCAGACCGACCGGCGCGGCGAAGGCCGACGCCGGCGACGACCAGATCGGCCTGGCCGGTCGTCGCGTCACCCTCAACGGATCCCAGAGCCGCCCCGGCGACGGCAAGGGCGCGCGCTGGCTCCAAACGGCCGGCGCCCCCGTGCTGGAGCCAAGCCAGGACGGTCCCTACTTCTCGTTCGTGCCGCCCCGGCCCGGAAGCTACAAATTCCTGTTGATGGTCGCCGCCGATGGCGAGGTCTCCGAACCCGACGAGGTGACGGTCGAGGTGGGGACGCCGCCGACGTCCCCCGGACCCGTCGCGGCCGCGGCCGCGGCGACGCCGACGCCGACGCAAGCCGCCCAGGCCGTCGCGTCCCCCCCCACCCCGCCGACGCCCGCCCGGATCGTGGCCGCCGCGCTGCCGCGGCTGGCCGACGGCGGTCGCCTCGGCGCCTCGATCGCCGACGTGATGGAGGCGGTCTCACAGCGGACGTCGCTCTACGAGTCGTTCGCGGCGCTCCAGGGGGAGTTGCTCAAGCGGCTGGAGGTCGTGGTCCCCGCCGATCCGGTCGCGCGCTCGGCGTGGAACGACGCGGTCTTCTCCCCGCTCACCCTGATGACGGCCCAAAAACTCCTCGCCGCCGGGCTGGACGTCCGCCGCCGCGAAGACCTCGATCGTCCCCTCTCGCCCGCGCAACAGGAGTTGCTCGGCGAGCATTTCCAGGAGCTGGCGCGGGCGTTCCGCGCCGGCTCGCGACCTCGCTGACCAACCCGAAGCCCACCGGCTCCACCCGGCGTCGAAGGAATCGCGCCGGCCCAGACCCCAGGAGGGGAACCCCCATGTCGCGTCTCCTTCCCCGCGGATCGGTCCTCGCCCTGCTCGCGACGGGCTCGATCCTCCTCCCGTCGCCCCCGGCGCGGGCCCAGGAGAAGGCCCCTTCCGGGCTGCGAGCGGCCCTGGCCGTGACCCGATCGACCGGCGCGGCCACCGTGGCGGTCTTCACCTCCCGCGCCGACCCGAAATCCCAGCGGTTCCACGACGAGTTCGACCGCGGCCCCTGGGCCCGGTACAACCGCGGCCTGGTCCAGGTCGTGGCCGTGGCGATCGAGGACGAGCCCGCGGTGGCGCGGACGATGGGGATCGTCAAGGTCCCGGTCGTCAAGATCTACGGCAAGACCCCCAAGGGCGTCTCGCTGCTGGCGGCCATCGACGACTGCCCGTCGCCGGACGCCCTGGCGGCGCGGCTGGTCGGTCTTCAGGTCGGACTGCAACCGCCGGGCAAGGACGACCCCGCGGTCTCCCAGGCGTCGGGTCACGGCGGGGCCCAGGCGTCGGCCCAAAGCTACGCCAGCCCGCAGGCCTGGCCCCAGGTCCAGACGCCCGCGACGCCGCAGATACCCGCGACGCCTCAAGCTCCAGCGCCCCCACAGATCCCCGCGACTCCCCAGGCGCCGATGTTGGCGTTCCCGACCGCCGCGCCCACGGTCACGACGACGACGGCCAACGTGGTCCAGGTGCCCAGTCAGAACCTGCTGATCCAGCAGGCCGCGCCTCAGATCTTCATGGCCCCGGCGCCCTCCCCCACGGTCTACGTCCCGCAACAGCCGACCGCGACGCCCATGATGGCGATGGCGGCGGCGCCCACGGCCGCCGCCGCCCCGGTCGCCGGCAACATGCTCCTTCCGGTGCCGTCCGCCGCCCCGGCCGCGCCGGTCGCCGCGCCGACCATGATGGCCGCGCCGGTCGCCGCGCCGACCATGATGGCCGCGGCGGTCGCCGCGCCGACCATGATGGCCGCGCCGGTCGCCGCGG
>CALCIB010000378.1 GCA_937907525.1 uncultured Planctomycetales bacterium
CCCTCATCCGGCCCTTCGGGCCACCTTCTCCCTCAAGGGGAGAAGGCGAGGATCGTCGCGGCCCGCCCTTGTCGCGACGGCTTCTGAAAGAAGCGCCGGGTCGTCTGCCCCACAACCTAGCAATGACGCGGATTCGCGACCGACGATCGGAGTCCGTCAACGCCCACCCACGCAACGGAAGAACATCCATGAATATAACAACGCGCGTCATCCCCCTGACGCTGGCGGCGGTCGGCCTGGCCGTCGGACTGGGACTGACGATGGCGACCGCGAGCCGCGCCAAGGCGTTCGCCGAGCCGCGCGCCACGCTCAAGGGCGTCGTCCACGTCAACTTCGCCGACGCCGCGCGTCAGAAGCAGGGGCTGAAGAACGTCCGACGGATCCTCAAGGCGGAACCGAACGCCGATCTCGAGGTCGTCTGTCATAGCGGCGGGCTGGAGCTGCTGATCAAGGACAAAAGCGAGTACCCCGACGAGGTCGCCGCGCTCGTCAAGGAGGGCGCCCGGTTCGTCGCCTGCGAGAACTCGCTGCGGGACAAGTCGCTCTCAAGCGACGACCTGATCCCAGGCGTGGGGACCGTCCCCTCCGGCGCCGTCGAGGTCATCCGCAAACAACAGGAAGGCTACGGCTACTTCCGTCCTTGAGCCGTTGCGGCGCGATGCTGGAAAGGATGGGCGGTCTGTCCGGTCCCGACGCGCGCGTCGAAACCGCCGAACGCAAATCGGGAGGCGGTTTGATCTTGATCGGATCTCCCCGGCGCGCTTAGGATGTCCTCCCATTCCAGGGAGGGAGACCGCTCCATGGCGCGCCGGGGATCATCGGCGATCCCTCCGCGGTGGAGCGCCCCGCGAGCCGCACGAGGATCGACGACGCATGATCGCCAACAAGGACGGAGGCGCTCCTCGCCAGACCCCCATCCCATCCCCATCGAAACCGACCCATCGGCCGTTCCACGCCGAGGGCTTCGAGGCCGCGCTCGACCGGGCGCGGGGATGGCTCCGCGGCCTCCAAAAAGACGACGGCCACTGGGTCGGCGAACTGGAGGGGGACACGATCCTCGAATCCGAGACCATCCTCCTGCTGGCCTTCTTCGGCCGCGAGCGCGAGGACGTCTGCCTCAAGACCGCGCGTTACCTCCTGGAACGCCAACTCCCCGAGGGGGGCTGGCCCAACTACCCCGGCGGCCCGGCCTGCGTCAGCACGTCGGTGAAAGGGTACTTCGCCCTCAAGCTGACCGGCGCGGCCGTCGACCACCCCGAGATGGTCAAGGCCCGCGAGGCGATCCTGCGCATGGGAGGCGCGGGGGCCTGCAACAGCTTCACCCGCTTCTACCTCGCCCTTCTGGGCCAGATCCCCTACGACGAATGCCCCACGGTCCCGCCCGAGTTGACGCTCATCCCCAGGCGCTGGGGCTTCAGCCTCTACGCGATGTCGTCGTGGACCCGGACCATCGTCGTGCCGCTGTCGATCGTCTCCCACTTCAAGCCGGTTCGCAAGACGCCGGTCGACATCGACGAGTTGTTCGTCGCCGGCGCGAAGCGCTGGACCCGGCCGCGGTATCCGCTCTTATCGTGGAGCCGGTTCTTCCTGGCGGCCGACCGCGGGTTGAAGTGGCTCGACCGGATCGCCCCCGCGGCGCTCAGGCGTCCGGGCGTCCGGGCGGCGCACCGCTGGATGATCGAGCATTTCGAGGATTCCGACGGCGTCGGCGCGATCTACCCGCCGATGGTGTACACGATCCTGGCCCTGCACTGCCTGGGGTACGATCGCGACTCCCAGGAGGTCGCGTGGGCCTGGCGGCAGCTTGAGGACCTTCGGATCGACGAGGACGGTACGACCCGGTTCCAGCCGTGCGTCTCGCCGGTGTGGGACACGGCGATCGCGGCCATCGCGCTAGCCGACGCCGACGAGCCGGCCGACGAGCCGGCGGTGGAGCGGGCCGCGGAGTGGCTGCTGTCCAAGGAGATCCGCCGCGGCGGCGACTGGCGGGTGAGACGGCCGGGGATCGAGCCGACCGGCTGGCACTTCCAGTACGCCAACGGCTTCTACCCGGACATCGACGACACCGCGATGGTCCTGATGGCCCTGCTCCGCGGCGGCAAGGCCGACGAGCCCCGGTACGCCGCGGCCGTCCAGCGGGCCACGACCTGGCTGTTGGCGATGCGGAACAAGGACGGCGGCTGGGCCGCGTTCGACGTCGACATCGACAACGAAGTCCTCACGAAAGTCCCGTTCGCCGACCACAACGCCATGCTCGATCCGAGCTGCGCCGACATCACCGCCAGGGTGATCGAGGCCCTCGGCGACCTCGGCTTCGCGACCGACCACCCGGCCGTCCGCAAGGGCCTGGACTACCTCTGGCGGACCCAGGAACCGGAGGGCTGCTGGTACGGCCGCTGGGGCGTGAATTACATCTACGGAACCTGGCAGGTCCTTCAGGGGCTCAAGGCGATCGGCCAGCCGATGGACCACCCCGCGCTGGTTCGGGCGGCCGACTGGCTGGAGTCGGTCCAGCAAGGATGCGGCGGCTGGGGCGAGACCTGCCGGACCTACGACGACCCGTCGCTGAAGGGGACCGGGAATCCGACCCCCTCGCAAACCGCCTGGGCCGTGCTGGGGCTGATCGCCGCGGGCCGCGCGGACGGCCCGGCCGTCGCCCGAGGAATTCAGTACCTGGTCGACGCCCAGAACGAGGACGGCTCGTGGGACGAGGCCGAGTTCACCGGCACCGGCTTCCCCAGGGTCTTCTACCTCCGTTACCACCTGTATCGCGACACGTTCCCGACGATGGCGCTGGCGCGATACGCCAGAGCCGTCGCCCGCGTGAAGCCGGGGGCGCTCGCCAGCCGAATCCCGGCCGACCCCCGGCCGACCGCCTGAACCGCCTCTTCACAACCGATCCTGATCCACGCACGCACAACAAGGGAGTGATCGTCGCATGCGTTTCCCCTTCGAGGCGACCAGCCGGATCGCCGGCTACGTCGCGAAAAAGAAGCTCGCCAGGGCCAAGAAGTTCCCGATGGTCCTGATGCTGGAGCCGCTGCACGCCTGCAACCTGACCTGCACCGGCTGCGGTCGCATTCGGGAATACTCGAAGACGATCAAGCAGAAGCTCACCATCGACGAGTGCCTGGCGGCCGTCGACGAGGCCGGCGCGCCGGTGGTCTCGATCTGCGGCGGCGAGCCGACGATCTACCCCGGCATCGGCGAGTTGACGGCCAAGATCCTGGAGCGGAAGAAGGTCGTCTACCTCTGCACCAACGGCATGTTCATCCGCAAGCGGATCGCCGACTTCAAGCCCAACAACCGCTTCTTCTTCAACGTCCACTTCGACGGCACCCGCAAAAGCCACGACCTGGCCGTGGAGCGCGAGGGGGTCTTCGACATCGCCGTCGACGGCGTGAAGGCGGCCAAGGAGGCCGGCTTCCTCGTCTGCACCAACACCACGGTCTACAAAGAGACCGACATGGGCGAACTCGACGAGCTGTTCGGCTTCCTCGCCGGGCTGGGGGTCGACGGCTTCCTGATCTCCCCCGGCTACAGCTACGACGCGGTCGCCGACAAGGACATGTTCCTCACCCGCGCCGACATCCGCGCCAAGTTCCGCGCCGCCGAGGCCCTCTTCCGCAAGTACCGCTTCTACACCTCGCCGATCTACCTGGAGTTCCTCCTGGGCAAGCGCGAGCTCAGCTGCACCGCCTGGGCCAACCCCACCCGCAACATCAAGGGCTGGAAAGGCCCCTGCTACCTCATCACCGACGCCCACCACGCCAGCTACGACGACCTGATCGAGCACACCGACTGGGAGAAGTACGGCCCCGGCCGCGACCCCCGCTGCGAAAACTGCATGATGCACTCCGGCTTCGAGACCTCCGCCGCCCTGGGCGTCAACAGCCGCCTCGGCGACACGCTCAAGATGGTGCGCTGGCAGTTTCTATAAAATACCGTCGAGGTAATGGGCACGCCCGTCCCCTCTCCCCCCAGGAGAGGGCGGCCGCGCCAGCGGCGGGTGAGGGTCGCGGCGCTTCGCGGGCGCCGTCGGCCGCGCCGGACGCGCGCCGACGCTCGCTCCGAAGCGCCGCGACCCTCACCCGGCCCTTCGGGCCACCCTCTCCCGGGGGGAGAGGGGACTTCAAGCGATCGCTCCCCCCGGCAAGGCGAGGCCCCGTTGGAAAGCCACCCCAATCCCTCCCTGGAACCGCCCCCCGCGCCGGCCGACGTCGGGGTGGTCGCGGCCTTGGGCATCGAGATCGGCCATCTGGTCGACCGCCTGGCCGGGGTCCGCCGCTACGAGGCGCGCGGGCTGACCGTGATCGAGGGGGAGTTGGAGGACCGGCTCGTGGTCGTCGCCGCCGCCGGCGCGGGAGTCGACGCGGTTCGCCGCGGCGTCGAGCGGCTCATGGACGGCCACCGTCCCCGCGCGATCGTCTCCGCGGGTTTCGCCGGGGCGCTCGATCCGAATCTGAGCCGCAACGACCTGATCGCGCCGCGCGAGGTCGTCGACGGCCGCGGCGGCGCGATCGCGCTGGACGCCGCGGCCGCCGCGGCGGTCCCCACCGTCAAGGTCGTCGGCCGCCTGCTTTTGGTCGATCGGATCGTCGGGAGCGTCGCCGAGAAGGCGCGTCTGCGCGACGAACGCGCGGCCGACGCGATCGACATGGAGACCTTCGCCGCCGCCGACGCCGCCCGCGCTCGCGGCGTCCCCTTCCACGCCCTCCGCGTCGTCAGCGACGACGCCGCCACCGAACTGCCGCCTGAGATCGGCCGAATGCTCAACGCCAGCGGCGCCTACCGCGTCGGCGCGGCCCTGCGCGCCCTGGCCGGCCGGCCGTCGGTCCTGATGGACTTCTGGTCGCTCCACGCCCACGCCCAGCAAGCCGCCGACCGCCTCGCCGACGCCCTCCAGGTCTTGCTCCGCAACCTCCCCTGAATCGCGATCACTTCGCCTTCGGGGCCGCCGCGGGCGTCGCCCCGGAAGCCGGCGCGGGCGCGGCGCCCGAGGAGAGCGACCCGCGCACGGCCTTCGTCATGGCCGCCGAGCCGCTTCGAATCCGCCGCGTTTGTTCGTCGGGCCTGAGCATGCTGTCGACGCCCATCGTCGCCAGCGGCGCCACCAGACACATGACCAGGACGCCGATTCCCAAGGCGTGCCAGGGGTGGAACTGCAACACGAACATGAAGACCAGGAACCAGACGATCCCCTGAAGCACCGTCGCGCCGAAGTTCGCCGTGAACATGGTGTCGAACGAGGGGTGGTAGTAGGTCATCATCAACCCCAACACCAGCGCCGCCAGCGCCGACTTCAAGCCCGAGCGCGGCGTGGCCTCGTCGTAGAGCGCGTCCTGGGCGATCTCCACGACCGTCAGGCAGCCGGCGAAGGCCACGGCCCAGTACAGAACGAACGTGAAGAAGAGCGTCCACATGGCGAGGGGCCTCGGGCGTTCGGGCGGTCGACTCGGGGCCGTCGGCGATCGGCCGCTTGCATCGTACTCGGAAGATCCCCGGGCCGCCACCGGCCTATGGAGGTTTCGCGCCGAACCGCCTATCATCGGCCCAAAGACGACCCGAAGCCCATCGCCACGCCCGAAAGCGACGCCCCGATGATCCGCCTCAGCGCCTTCGCCGACGAGATCTCCCAGGATCCCCGCGAACAGATCGACGTCTTGACCCGCCACGGGATCAGGAATATCGAGTTCCGCGCCATCCACGGGACGAACGTCCTGGACCTTGCCGACGCCCGGCACGAAGCCTTCCGCGACATGCTCCGCGACGCCGGCTTCGGCCTCAGCGCCATCGGCTCGCCGATCGGCAAGATCAAGATCGACGAGCCGTTCGAGCCCCACCTGGACCGCTTCGCCCGGGCGCTCGACCTGGCCGAGTTCTACGACTGCCCGCGCATCCGCGTCTTCAGCTTCTACCTGCCGCCCGAGAAGCCCCGCGACGCCAGTCGCGACGAAGTCATGACCCGCATGGCCGAACTCGCCCGCCGCGCCCTGGCGCGCGGGACGACCCTCATGCTCGAAAACGAAAAGGGCATCTACGGCGAGAGCGCCGACCACGTCCACGACGTCCTGGCGACCGTCGCCTCGCCGGCGCTCAGGCACGCCTTCGACCCGGCGAACTACGTCGAGGTCGGCCAGCCGATCGAGGAGGCGTGGACCTTGCTCAAGCCGTTCGTCGCCCACCTCCACGTCAAGGACTACAGCGCCAGGGAGCGGCGGTGCGTCCCGGCCGGCGAGGGGGACGGCCTCTTCCCCAGGCTCCTGGCCGACGCCGCGGCGAGCGGCTACGACGGCTTCGCGGTCCTGGAGCCGCACCTGGTCGTCGCCGAGCAATCCTTCGGCTTCACCGGCCCGGAGCGATTCGCCGACGCGGCCGACGCCCTGAAGCGGGTCTTGAACGACCAATCCATCTCCTTCGCCTGACCCCGGGAGCAAGCCCCCGATGCACAGCCGCTCGCTCGACCGTCGTTCGTTCCTCCTCGGGGCCGCCGCCGGCGGCGCCCTTCTGGGCCTTGGCCCGCGCGCGCCGATCGCCCTGGCCGCCGACGCCGCCGGCAAGCCCGGGCCGGGCAAGATCGGCGACTTCAAGATCTCGCTGGCGGAGTGGTCGCTGCACAAGGCCCTCTTCTCCGGCAAGCTCGACAACCTGGACTTCCCCAGGGTCGCCCGCGAGGATTACGACGTCGACGGCCTGGAATACGTCAACCAGTTCTTCAAGGACAAGGCCCACGACTCGAAGTACCTCAAGGAACTCAACAAGCGCGTCGCCGACCACGGCCTGACCAACGTCCTGATCATGATCGACGGCGAGGGGGACCTCTCCTCCCCCGACAAGGCCGAGCGCGAAAAGGCCGCCTTCAACCACATGAAATGGGTCGACGCGGCCGTCGAGCTGGGCTGCCACGCGATCCGGATCAACACCGGCGAGCACTACGGCCCCGACGACGTGACCGCCGTCGCCGAGACCTGCGGGCTGCTCGCCGCCTACGGCGAGACCCACGAGATCCACGTCATCTGCGAGAACCACGGCGGCCCCTCCAGCAACCCCGACGCGATGCTCGCGCTCGTCAAGGCCGTGGACTCGGACAACTTCGGCACCCTGCCCGACTTCGGCAACTTCCCCAGGAAGGACGGCAAGTACGCCATCGACGTCTACGAGGCCATCGCCCGCATGATGCCCTTCGCCAAGGGGGTCTCCGCCAAGAGCCACGACTTCGACGACGAGGGGAACGAGACCAACCTCGACTTCGCCCGGATCATGAAGATCGTCACCGACGCCGGCTACAAGGGCTTCGTCGGCATCGAGTACGAGGGAAGCCGCCTCCCCGAGCCCGACGGCATCCGCGCCACCAAGAAGCTCCTGGAGAAGCTCCGCGGCTCCGAATACGCCGGGTAGGCGTCGTGGACCGTCGCCCTTGATCATATGAGTCGTTTTGTAGGCTGGGTCATGACCCAGCTTGGAGAAGCCTCGGCTCGCGTGGGCTGGGTCCAGACCCAGCATACTAGACCGTCGCACTTAAGAAGGCGGGCCCTTGTTATTGAGAACCACCCCGAGGAAGCATGCTTAATCCCTTCTCCCCTTGTGGGAGAAGGTGCCCCGAAGGGGCGGATGAGGGGTGGACGCGACCGGAAGCCTCTGGATACGCCCCCCTCATCCGGCCTTCGGCCACCTTCTCCCACAAGGGGAGAAGGGATGATCGCAATCGCTCCTCGTCGGGGTTTTCAAGGAAGCGACCCACCTGATTAAGTGCGACGGTCTACTACGGGAAACCCACGCGCTTAATGGTGGCTGGCCGGTAACCGCTCCCGTCACGGCGTGATCGGCCGGCGACGACCACGGAGCTTCACGAGATGGAGTTGCGCGCCCATGTCCTTGCCCACCCCCCGCGATGCCTCGCCGACGTACGCGCGGCGGCGACCGACCTCGTCGAGGATCGCGACATGGATTCCGTCGCGTTCCAGCTCTCCTCGCCTGCCGGCTCGGCGGCGGCCTGGGTGCTCGGCCATCGCGGAAGCCGCTACAACCTCCGTTACGACGGGAACGAGTTCATCTCGCCCCTCTCGCTGTCGTGGCCGGACGCCGCGAGTGCGACGCCGTTTTTCGACAGCGACGTCCACGGCTACCACGGCGAGATGGAATGTCCGGCCAAACTCCGCGGTGAAGGCTCTCCCGAACCCTTCGTCCGCCCCGGCCGCGGCGGGGATCTCTTCCAAGTCCGCGTCCAGCTCGACCATGGCGGGGCTTGCCAGGATCTCGTCGAGGACGAGCCCGAACTCGCCGTGGAGGATTACTTCATGAACCTCATGGTCGACGGTCGGTGTACCGCTTGCGGGCGGGACTCGCGAATTCTCGATATGGACCTGTGATCGGCCCCGCGGCGGAGGCACCGAGGCGCGGGTGCCGATCTTGACCGCGGCGTCGCCGTTTCGTATGGTACCCGCCGGAATGGGTGGATCGCGGCCGGACGCCGCGAGGCCCGCTCCGAACCTCAACGACGGCGAAGCAGGGATGGAACCCGTGTCGCTCGACCGCGCCAAGATCCTGGTGCTCAATTACAACGGTCGGGCGCTCCTGGAGGAGTGCCTGCCGTCGGTCGTCGAGGCCGCCCGACGCTCGCCGATCCCCTGCGGCGTCGCCGTGGTCGACAACGACTCGGCCGACGACTCGCTCCCCTGGCTGGCCGCGAACCATCCCGACGTCCCCGCGATCCGACGGCCCAACCGCGGCCTGGCGTCGTTCAACGACGTCCTCGCCGAAATCGACGAGCCCGTCGTCCTGCTGCTGAACAACGACGTGAAGCTCGCGCCCGACTCGGTCGCCCCCCTGCTCCGCCCGTTCGCGGAACGTCCCGACGCCCTCTTCTCCGCGCCGATGTGCTGGACGTTCGACGGATCGACTTATGAAGGGATGCGGACTCGGGTCCGAACCCGCTACGGCCTCGTCCAGGGGATGAGTCGCGTTCCGGGGCACGAGTCGGTCGTCCGCGACGCCGACCTCACCGCCGCGGCGGGACCGGTCCTCGCGGTGGATCGGGCGCGGTTCCTGAAGCTGGGCGGCTACGACCCGATCTACTTTCCCGGTCGGATCGAGGACCTGGACCTTGGGTTCCGGGGCTGGATGGCCGGCCTGCGCGGGTACTACGTCCCGGAATCGGTCGCCCATCACAAGGGCTTCGCCACGTTCGCGCCGGAACTCGGCGCGGAACGTTGCGACGGGCTGGCGATCCGAAATACGTTGATATTCGCGTGGAAGAACCTGAAGGGCCGACGCCTGGCGACCCACCTGGCCTGGCTGGCCGTCCGGATGGCCCGAGGCGGGAGCGGCTTCCGCCGGGCGTTCGTCGAGGCCGCCGCGCGACTGCCGGAGGTGGCGCGGGCGCGGCGGGCGCTGCACGCCGGCGACGCCGGCTGGGTCGAACGCCAGGAGGCGTTCTTCCGACGGTTCGAATGGTGAGCATGCGGCGAGGCGATTCGCACGGAGGCGAGTCATGACGGCGGGATTCCGAAACCTGGTGATCGACGCCCGGCCGCTGGGACCGCGCGGCCCTCTGGCCGCGGAGGTCGTCCTGGGCCGAACCGTGCTCGACCGATTGGTCGAACAGGCGCTGGCGGCGGTCGGGCCCGGCGGAGGCGTCGGCGTCCTGGGCGATCGCGACGCGCTCCCATCGCTCGCCGAAACCGACCGCGTCGCCTTGATCGACCGCGAGCCCGCCTCGGCGACGATCGTCCGAACCGACCGCCTGTACGACGGTCGTCGCCTCAAGCGCGCCGCGCGTCGGGGCCGCGACCCGGAATCCGCCGCGATCTGGCGGCTCGACCGCCCCGAGGGCCTCGCCGGCGCCGAGCAGGAATTGAACCGCCGGCTGAACTACCAACCCCTCGGCCGCCACTGGGCGTTCCCGATCGCCGACCGCCTGGCCGCCGCGCTTAGGGACTCGAAGGTCACGCCCAACGCCCTGACGCTCGCGGCCGGCGCGCTGATGTTCATATCGGCGGCGCTCGTCGCATGCGGCGATCTCGGCCGGGTCGCCCGCGGCGTGGTCGCGTCCGCGATGGCCGCGGCCCTGGTGCTGGACACGGCCGACGGCCGGCTGGCGCGGCTTCAGGGCTCGTGCTCGGCCTTCGGCCGCTGGCTCGATCAGGTGCTCGACGAGGCGGCCGACATGGCGCTTCACGCGGCCGTCGCCTGGGCCGCCTTCGCCGCGACGGCGCGCCCGGAGTGGCTGCTGCTGGGGATCGCGTTCGCATCGGGCAAATACTTGTTCCTGATTCAATCGCTCGCCGGCGAGGAGATGGAGAAGGAAGCCGCGAAGACCGCCGCGGACGGCGATCGGCGCGGACGACTCGCGCCCTTGAGATCGCTGATCGGATTGATGGGGCACGCGGATTTGCGCTGGCATCTGTGGATCGTCCTGGCGGCCGTCGGCCGGCTGGACGTCGCGCTGGCGGCCTACGCGGTCTACTTCCCCCTCCGAGCGGCGCTTGGGATCGCCAGGAAGGGGGCGGCGCGTGCCTGAACCGCGAATCTCCGCCCTGATCGTCGCCAAAAACGAGGAGGCGAACCTGCCCGGTTGCCTGGCCTCGGTCGCGTTCGCCGACGAGCGAGTCGTGGTCGTCGACCCGTCGAGCGTGGACGACACCAGGGGCGTCGCCGAGCGCCTGGCCGACGTCGTGATCGTCCGCGAGTTCGACGACTTCGCCTCCCAGCGCAACGCGGGGAAGGTCGCGGCCTCCGGCGACTGGGTCCTCTCCATCGACGCCGACGAGCGCGTGACGCCCGAATTGGCCGCGGAGATTCGCGCGATCCTGGCCGACCCCTCCAACCCCCGCGCCGGCTTCCGCCTGCCGATCCGCAGCGAGATCCTCGGCCGGCCGTTCGAGCACTCGGGAACGCGACAAGACTTGCCGTTGCGTTTGTTCCGTCGCGACAAGGGCGAATGGGCCGGCCGCGTCCACGAGACGGTGCGGCTGGACGGGACCGCGGGCCGGACGCGAGGCTTCCTGGAGCATCGCACGATCCCGGACGTCCGCGTCTTCCTCCGCAAGATCGAGCAATACACGACGCTGGAGGCCCGCGACCTCCGCCGAGCCGGCGCGCGGTTCCGGGCGCGCGACCTGACGCTCCGGCCGACGTGGCTGTTTTTGAAATTATATCTATACAAGCAAGGATATCGCGACGGCCTGGAAGGGCTGATGTTCTGCGCGATGTCCGGGGTCTCGGCGGCGGTCCGCGCGTGGAAGTTGCGGGAGCTGGAACGCATGGAGGCGGCGGGATGATCTCCGATCACGAAACCGAGGTCGCGTTCCGATTCGACGCCCTGCACTGGCGGTTCAAGGGCTCGCTCGGGTCCGAAGACTACCGATTGCTCGGAATCCTGGACGCGATCGGCCCGGTCGACGGCCTGCGGGTCCTGGACCTGGGCTGCGGCAAGGGGAGGTTCGCGAGGGCCCTCCAGGAGCGAGGGGCGGAGGTGACGGGGATCGACCTGTCGGCCGCGATGCTCGCGGAGGCCGAGGGGCTCGCCAGGGTCCGCGGCAGCGCCCGACGTCTGCCGTTCGCCTCGGGGAGCTTCGACGCCGCGATCGCCGTGGAGGTCTTCGAGCACCTCGAACCGGCGACCAGGGCCGACGCGATCGCCGAGGCCCGTCGCGTGCTGACCCCGCGCGGCGTCCTCGCGGTCGTCGACAAGAACGTCGCCGCGCTCGACGCTCGCAGACCCTGGCTGCCCAGCGCCCTGGTGAAGACGATCGACGAGCGCCGGGGGTTGTGGATGTATCCCGCGAACGGCCCCGTCCGCGAGCGCTGGTTCCGGGCGGGCGGGTTGCGCAAGGAATTGCTCAAATCGTTTGGCGACGTCCGGGTCGCGCGTCTGCTCTCCCCGGCCGAGCGCGGATCGGCCCTGTTCCGACGGGTGCCGGCCGCGCGGTTGATGGCGCTTTGGATCGCCCGAGGCGACGGAGGGGCGGATGTCTGAAGTCCTCGCGGCCCGTCTCGACGCGCTGCCGTTGCTTCTCTGGAAGACGCCCCCCGGCCTGGAGCTGATCCTGGCCCAGGAGGGGGTGGCGTTCGAGGTCGTCCGCGACCCGCGCCCGTTCGCGTTCCGGAGCGGCCGGTTCGTCCTCTTCGACGGCCGCCGCGAGTCGCCGACCGCCGTCCGGGCGCTGCTGACCGCCGGCCACGTCGCGATCGACGTCGACTCCCACCGCAAGGGCGAACCCGTCGACCCGTTCGACGCCCTGGTCGACGACCGGCCGATGCGGGGGGAGTGGAACGTGGGCGGCTTCACGCTCCGCGAGCGGGTGGCGCGGCGGCCGAAGGCGCTGATCCGGGAACGGATCATCGGGCGACTTCGTGAGGACGTCCTGGCGCGAGACGGCGTTTGGATCCGGCTCGCGCCGTTCCCGCACCCGTTCCGATCGGCGTTCAACCTGCGGGTGGACCTGGACGAACCCCTGGCGGAAGACTACTTCCGCTTCGCGAACGCCCGACGCCCGTTGAACGAATGCACCACCCATTTCGTCTCCACCGCCGCTTATCAGGCCGAACGGGCGGTGCTCGCCGACCTGGCGGGGCTCGACGCCCAGTCGCACGGGCACCACCACCACGTCTACCGCGACGGCGAGGCCAACCTCCGCAACCTGGAGCGGGCCGACCTGATCCTCCGCTCCCGCGGCTTCCGGGTCGAGGGGTTCGCCGCGCCGCACGGCCGCTGGAACGCCGCGCTCGACGACGCGCTGGAGGCGCTTGGATATTCGTACTCGTCGGACTTCCAGATCGGCTACGACGACCTGCCGTTCTTTCCGTGGCGGGGCGATCGGTCCTCGACGGTCCTGCAAGTCCCCGTGCATCCGATCTGCGAGGGCCTGTTCCTGGACGCCGGCGCGGTCGACGGCCGCCCCGTCGCGGAACACCTGGCGGCGGCGGTCGCGGAGAAGGCCGACGCGGGCGAGCCCGCCTTCGTCTACGGCCATCCCGAGCGTCGGCTCGGCCGAATGCCGGAGGTCCTCTCCGCGCTGACCGCGACGCTCGAGCGCAGGCCGCTGGTCTGGAGGACGACGCTCACGGACATGGCCCGCTGGTGGCGCTTTCGGGCCTCGCGGAAGTGGCTGGCGATCGTCCGGGGACCCGGCCGCGTCGAGGTCCAGTTCGACGAATGGAGCGGCGAGCATCCGTTGGCGCTTGAAGTGTTCCGGGGCGCCTTCCGCGCCTTGCTGCCGCTGTCGGGCCCGCGGACGGTCGTCGACCTGGATTCGTTGGCCTTCGAGCGCGTCCCCGTGCCGGCGCGGCGCGCGGCGCGCCCCCCCGCGCCCGACCGTCGGCCGGACTCCTGGCGGCAGTTGGTCCGTCGCGCGATCGACTGGGAGACGGTCACGCCGATCGACGAGATCCCCGACGCCACCCTCGCCGACCGCGTGAAAAAGGGGCTGAGGCGCTGGAAACGTCAAAAGGCCGAGGCTATTTGATGGGCGAGCGATCGACCGGGACTTCCGACCTTCAGCCGAGCGCCGCGCGCTGGCTGGCCGCGCGCTCGCGGGGGCCTTGCGTCCCCGGGTCGGTCTTCCTGCACGCGCCGTCGTCGGCCTTCCAGGCGCCGGGAGGCGGCGAGAACCAATTGATCCAGACGGGCCGGCATCTGGAAGCGACGGACGTCCCGATCCGTCTGTTCCAACCCTGGGTCGACCGCCTCGACCGCGCCCGCGCGCTGCATCTCTTCGGGATGTCGCGCGAGGGCCTGGAGCTCGCCCGCGCCGCGAAGGCCAGGAGGACGCCGGTGGTCCTTTCGCCGATCTGCTGGTTCGACCCCCGCGCCCTCTGGGCGCTGGAGCCGACCGCGTGGAGGAAGCTCGCGGCGTTGGGCGCCTGGACGGCGCGTCGGGCGTCGCGACGACTGCCGGGCTGGCGTCGCGAACTGCTCCTGACCGCGGACGCCGTCCTGCCCAACTCGGAGGAGGAGGCGGCGCAACTCGTCGGACTGTTCGGCGTCGATCGGGCGCGGGTCGCGGTGGTGCCCAACGGGGTGCTGCCGGAATTCGGCTGGGGCTCCCCCGCCCTGTTCCGCGAGCGCGTCGGCGACTTCGAGTTCGTGCTGTTCGTCGGCCGGATCGAGCCGCGCAAGGACCCGCTGAGCGTGATCCGCGCGGCGCGTCGGCTGGGTCTGCCGATGGTCGTGGTGGGCCAGGCGCCGCCGCGGCACGAACACTACGAGCGCGAATGCCGTCGCGAGGGGGGCGACCGCGTCGTCTGGCTGGAGCGACTGGACCATCACGATCCGCTCTTGGTCTCCACCTACGCGGCGGCGCGGGTTTTCGCGCTCTGTTCGTGGTTCGAGACGCCGGGGCTGGCGGCGCTTGAGGCGGCCTTGGCGGGGGCCGCGGTGGTGATCACGCCGCGAGGGTCGACGCGGTCGTACTTCGGCGACCGCGCGATCTACGCCCGACCCGGCCGCGACGACGAGATCGGCGCCGCGGTTTCGAGGGCGTGGCGGGAGGGGCCGCGACCTGGACTTGCGGCCCACGTCGCTTCCAACTACCTTTGGGACCGCGTGGCCAAGCTCACGGCGGAGGTATATGACCGCGTCGCCGACTGACCTCAAGCCTGTCAGGACCGGGCGCTATCGCTACAGCAAGTGGCGATGGCGAATCCTGGTGCGCGCCTTCGACGCGGCCGGCGGGCTGGTCGCGCCGCTCTGGCGGCGGCTCCGACCGCCGCCGCGGGACCTCGCGCCCAGGCGGATCCTGGTGGTCCAGCTCGACCACCTGGGCGACGCGGTCCTTTCGGCGCCGTTGATCGCGCAACTCGCCGCGGCGTACCCGAAGGCCGAGATCGACGTTTTGGCCTCGCCGAGCAACCACGAGGTCTTCGAGGCCGACCCCAACGTCGCGCGGGTGCGGATCGCCGCGCGGACCTGGTTCGAGCGCGATCCGTCGCGGCGGGGGATGATCGCCGAGGTCTGGCGGCTGGGCCGCTCGCTCCGCGATGCGCGCTACGACCTGGGGATCGACGTCCGCGGCGACGTCCTGTCGATCCTGGTGCTGGCGATCGGCGGGGTGGCGCGTCGGGTCGGTTTCGCGATGGGGGGCGGAGCGTTCCTGCTGACCGACGTGGCGAAGTGGGTCCGCGGCCGACACGAGGTCTGCTCCCGGCTGGAACTGCTCAAGCCGCTGGGGATCGAGCCCGATTACGCCGGCAAGGCCCTGGTCCACGTCCGCGACGAGGACCGCGTCGGGGTCGCCACGCTTTTGCTCGACGCCTGGCCGGGAGGCGCCGCGCGTCGCAAGGGCAAGGGCGCCCGCGTCGGCGAGGCCGTCCTGCACGCCGAGCAATTCCGCCCCCGGCCGCCGCTGCTGGTCGTCCACCTGAGCGCCGGGACCGCGGCGAAACGGTGGCCGCAAAAGCACTGGAAGACGCTCCTGGAGCGGTTCCTGGACGACGGCTGGCGGATCGTGGTCGTGGGGGGGCCGGAAGATCCGCCGCTGTCGCGAAGTCTTCGCCCGCACGAGCGGTTGGTCGATTGGTCGGGCCGACTGAGCGTCCGCCAGACGACCGCGCTATTAGAACGCGCCGATCTGTTCATAGGCGCCGATTCGGGCCCCGCGCATCTGGCGGCTTCGGCCGGGGCGCTTTCGGTGGTCCTCTTCAGCGGGACCAACGAGCCGAACCAGTGGCGGCCGTGGTCGTCACGGTCGCTGGTGGTCCGCCACCGGGCCCTCTGCCGGCCCTGCCATCAGAAGGAGTGTCCGTTGCCCGGCCACCCCTGCATGACGGGCCTGACCCCCGAGCGCGTCCATCGGGCCGCCCGTCACTGGCTGGCGAGGGCCGCCGCGGCCGCCGACGGCGCGGCGTTCGTCGATTCGAGCGCGCGGCCTCGGAACGAGCCGGTTTCAAGCGTCCTTCTCCCCTTGAGGGAGAAGGCGAGGACCATTCCGTTCGCGCCGTCCCTGGAGATCGTCCATGAGCA
>CALCIB010000379.1 GCA_937907525.1 uncultured Planctomycetales bacterium
TGGCGACGGCTTGCGAAAAAGTGTCGGGTCGTCAGCCCGGCGGGAGAGGGGACTTCGCGCGCCGCCGTCCCCGCGATTCCACGTCGTCCGCCGGATTTTTTTCCGAGAATCATGAAATCCCCCGTCGATCCCCGGCGATCATCCGGGGTGAAGCATTCCCACCGCTCTTTGATAACCTGGAGAGGATCGAACAAGACCCACGCGACGCGCGGACGATATCCGTCCCGCGAGCGTTCTCGACCCGTGGCGCGCACCCCGCCCGCCGCCAGGGCGGACGTCGCCGAGAGCATTCGAAAACGACGAGCGAACCCACTTGAAAACGGAATATAAATCAAATGTCGAAAACGACTTACGACAAACAACCAAGGGCCGCCGCTTCCACGAACGAACCCGACCGCGGCGGCGGTCGCAAGGCGTGGAACTTGATGACCCGGCTTCGAGCGGGCCGGGGCGTCCGCACGTCGCCGGCCGCGGCGCTGGCGGCGGTCACCGCGCCGGGGCTCCCCGAGGGGGGCCTGGTCCTGGTGGCCGACGGCATCGGCGGGTTCGACCTGTGCGGCCGCGCCCTGGCGCGGAGGGCGAAGGCCGCCGGGCTCCCCTACGTCACCTGGATCGTCCGCTGGAGCCACGGCCCCGGCCGATGGTTCGCCGACCTGACCAGGGCCGCCGACTGCCACGCCCGCGCCCGCGACGTCGCCGAGACCGTCCGGCTCTACCGCCGCCAGCGACCCGACGCGCCCGTCTTCCTGGTCGGCAAGTCCGGCGGCTGCGCCGTGATGGTCAAGGCGTTGGAACTGCTGGAGACGCCCGAGGTCGAGCGGGCCGTCCTCCTGTCGCCGGCGCTCTCGCCGGGCTACGACCTGACGCGGGCGCTGGGGAGCGTCCGCTCGGACGTCGTCGTCTTCCGGTCCCCCCTGGACGTCTTCTTCCTGGGGCTGGGGACGACCGTCTTCGGCACGTCGGATCGCGTCTGGGGCTGGGGCGCGGGGATGGTCGGGTTCCGAACGCCCAAACCGACGGACGACCCGGCGCGGATCGCGGCGTACCGCAAGCTCCGTCAGAGAAGTTGGACGCCGGGGATGGTATGGTCGGGACACCTCGGCGGCCACCTGGGACCGGACACGCCGGGCTTTCTGGCCCGGTACGTCGTCCCCCTGCTGCGGGTCGAGCCGCCGGCCGAAGGTTGAACGGCCGAACGCCGCGGCCCGCCGCCGAAGCCTTGACCGTCCACCGCGGTCGTCGGTTAAGGTGGATCGTCGAAAACGAGGACCGACCGACCGCCCGCCGGCGCGGAAGCGTCCGAGCCGGGGCGAGGCGGAACGGGTCGTCCGATTCATCGGAAATCCCGAAGGAAACTCAATGAGCAAGTCGATCGCGGCGATCGCCCGGGTCAAGGGCCGCGAAATTCTGGACAGCCGCGGCAACCCCACCGTCGAGGTGGACGTGGTTTTGGCCGACGGCACGCTCGGCCGCGCCGCCGTCCCCTCCGGCGCCAGCACCGGCATCTACGAGGCCGTCGAGCTGCGCGACGGCGACAAGAAGCGCTACCTCGGCAAGGGGGTGGCCAAGGCCGTCGCCAACGTCGACGGAGCGCTGGCGAAGGTGGTCGTCGGCCGCGACCCGTCGGACCAACTCGGGCTGGACCGGGCGATGATCGAGGCCGACGGCACCCCCAACAAGGGGAAGCTGGGGGCAAACGCGATTTTGGGGGTGAGCCTGGCCGCCGCCAAGGCCGCCGCCGCGGCGCACGGCCTGCCGTTGTACCGCTACATCGGCGGGGCCGCCGCCCACGCGCTGCCGGTGCCGATGGCCAACATCATTAACGGCGGCAAGCACGCCGACAACAAGATCGACTTCCAGGAGTTCATGATCGTGCCGGTGGGGGCCAAGAGCTTCTCCGAGGGGATCCGGGTCGTCGCCGAGGTGTTCCACACCCTCAAGTCGGTGTTGAAGAAGGCCGGCCACAACACCAACGTCGGCGACGAGGGGGGCTTCGCCCCCAACCTCGACAACGAGGAGGCGATCAAGTTCGCCCTCGACGCCGTCTCCAAGGCCGGTTACGAGCCCGGCCGCGACAAGGACGTCGCCATCGCGCTGGACTGCGCCAGCTCCGAACTGTTCGATGAGGGGGAGAAGAAGGGCTACAAGTTCTGGAAGTCCAACCCGGAGAAGCTCTTCTCCAGCCGCCAGATCATCGACCTGTTCGCCGGCTGGATCGAGAAGTACCCGATCGTCTCGATCGAGGATCCGCTCGACCAGGACGACTGGGCCGGCTACGCCGAGTTCACCAGGGAACTGGGCCGCAAGGTGCAGATCGTCGGCGACGACTTCTTCGTGACCAACACCGAGCGGCTGGCCCGGGGGATCAAGGAGAAGGCGACCAACAGCATCCTCATCAAGGTGAACCAGATCGGCACCTTGAGCGAGACCCTGGCGGCCATCGACATGGCCCATCGCGCCGGCTACACCACGGTCATCAGCCACCGCTCCGGCGAGACCGAGGACGCGACGATCGCCGACATCGCCGTGGCGGTCAACTCCGGCCAGATCAAGACCGGCTCCGCCAGTCGCTCCGACCGGATCGCCAAGTACAACCAACTCCTCCGCATCGAGGAGGAACTCGGCAAGGACGCCGTCTACGGCCCCGGCCCCAGGCCGAGCGCCTGACGGGCCGTTCCCGTAGACAACTTTAATGATAAGCACCCCTTCTCCCCCTTGAGGGAGAAGGTGGCCCGAAGGGCCGGATGAGGGGTCGACCGGCGTCG
>CALCIB010000380.1 GCA_937907525.1 uncultured Planctomycetales bacterium
TCGTCGTGACGACTTCTGAAAAAGTGTCGGGTCGTCAGCCCACCGGGAGAGGGGACGTCGGGCCCTTCCCCATCCTTCCTAAGTTCCAAGTCGAAAAGCTGCGGCCATGGCTATGTCCGACGGCGGAGGAGACGGAACGGGTTCACGCCTCCGCTTGCTTACCCACCCGTCGCCGCCGCTTGTACGGCTGCTCCGGCGTCTTGCGGCCTCCAGAGAGAGGGTCGGGGCCGCCTTCAAGGTCCTGGCCCGGTTGGGCCGCGTCGAGGCGCTTGCGCGCGGCTTCGACGTAGTCGGGGGAGAGTTCGAAGCCGAGGTAACGGCGATCGAGCTTTTTGGCGACGGTCAGCGTGGTGCCGCTGCCGGCGAAGGGGTCGAGGACGGTCTCGCCGGGGTTGGAGCTGACGCGGACGATCCGGCCGAGGATCTGTTCGGGCATCTGGCAGCCGTGGAACCCCGCGCGCTCCTTGAAGGTGCCGCAGACCCGCGGGAAGTACCAGGTGTCCTCGTGGGCCTCGAACCCCTGGGCCATGTCCTGGGGACGGAGGATCCAGGTGTCGTCGGGGAGACGGCCCTTGGGGTTGGCGCGGACGTCGTTGTAGACGAGTTGGCGGGCCGACGGCACCCGAACGCGCGGGTCGTCGGCGTTGAAGGTGAAACGTTCGGGGTCCTTCAAGAAGTAAAGCAGGTGGGCGTGGCTGCGCGCGAACTTGCGCGTGCAGTGGACCCCGAACGTATAGTACCAAACCACCCAGGACCGCAGGGTCAATCCCAACTCGCGGTGGAGGATCCACTTCATCTCGGCGGCGTATTCGTCGCCGATGGCGAGCCAGAACGCCCCGTCGGGCTTGAGCACGCGAACGACTTCGCGGCCCCATTGCCTGGTCCAGTTCAGGAAGGCGTCGGGGTCGCGGGCGTCGTCGTAGACATCGTAATCATAGCCGATGTTGAAGGGGGGGTCGGCGAAAACCAGGTCGATCGAGCCCTCGGGGATTCGGGGCAACAGGCGTAGGCAGTCGCCCGCGTACAAACGGTCGAGTTCGATCGGGCCGTCGTTCGATCGGCTGGAATTCGGCGCGCTCGGGGTCGGCGCCGCTCCGTCGGGGCCGGGGGGCGGGAGGTCGGTTTTTCTCATGGCTGGCTTACTCGTCGTGGCCGCGGCGGGCGTCGCCGTCGGCCGGGGCGTGGTCGTCGATGCGGTAGTCGGAAAGCTTCTTGTGCAGGGTGTTGCGGTTGATCCCCAGCCGCGCCGCCGCCTTGATCTGGACCCGATCGCAGGCTTGCAGGACTTGCAGGATCAACTCGCGCTCGACCCGGCCGACGACGCGGTCGTGCAGGTCGTCGGCGTTCGGGCCGGCGGCGCGGATTCCCTGCCGGACCAACTCGGCGGCGAGGGTCTCCACGTCGCCCGCGGCGCGTCGGATCGGCCGGGGGGGCGCCTCGCCGCGAAGCTGGGGCGGCAGGTGTTCCGGCAAGAGTTCGGGGCCGTCGCCGAGGATCACCGCGCGCTCGATGTAGTTTTGCAGTTCGCGGACGTTCCCCGGCCAGTCGTGGTCGCGCAAGAGCCGCATGGCGTCGGGGTGGGTCGTCCGGATCTCCTTGCGATTCTGTTCGGCGTAGCGCTTGAGGAAGGCTTCCACCAGCAATTCCACGTCGTCCCGGCGCTCGCGAAGGGCGGGCAGGTGAATGGGGACGACGTTGAGGCGGTAGTAGAGGTCTTCCCGAAAGCGGCCGGCGTCGACCTCGTCTAAAAGGTCGCGGTTGGTGGCGGCGACGATCCGGGTGTCGACCTTCCTGGTGTTGTTGTCGCCGACGCGCTCGAACTCCCCTTCTTGCAGCACGCGGAGGAGCTTCACTTGCAGCTTGGGGGTGGTGCCGTTGATCTCGTCGAGGAAGATGGTGCCGGCGTGGGCGGCCTCGAAGCGGCCGGCGCGGTTGTCGACCGCGCCGGTGAACGAGCCCCGGACGTGGCCGAACAACTCCGACTCCAGCAGGCTCTCGGTCAAGGCCCCGCAGTTGACGCGGACGTAGGGGCCGGAGTAGCGCGGGCTGAGGTCGTGGACGGCGCGGGCGATCAACTCCTTGCCGGTGCCGGTCTCCCCCACGATCAGGACGCAGGCGCGGGTGGGGGCGACTCGTCGGACGGCCTTGAAGACCTCGCGCATCGCCGAGGCCGCCCCGATCACTTCCGGCAGGGGGGCGTCGGGATCGCGGGCGGACTCCGATCCCCGCCCTCGCGGCGAGGGCCTGAACGGTCGCCCGTAGCTCGGCCGGGAATCGATGGGCATGGGTCGGGGCGCTTCCAGGACTTCGTCAAGGCGGACGAGGGACTAACCACGGAGTCACGGAGGACACGGAGAAGAGAGGAAGAGAAAAAGAGCTGAGCGTCACGGATTTTGGGGGTGGTGGACATAACGGCCTTCCCCCCTCGCGGGGGAAGGTGGCCCGAAGGGCCGGATGAGGGGGGGCGAGACAAAACGCCATCGACGTCCAGGGCCTCCCGGACGGGTTTTCGCGAATCGCGACGGTCGCCTCGCGCGTCCTCCCCCTCATCTGACCGCTTCGCGGTCTGTCTTCCCCCGCAAGGGGGGAAGATTCGTTCAGGCCCCCAAAATCCGTGACGGTCAGAAAAAGAGAAACCTGAGGTGGCCCGCGCCCTTTTCTTCGTCTCTTCCTCTCCCTCTTCCTTTTCTCCTCCCCTCTTCTCCGTGTCCTCCGTGACTCCCTTCCGGATTTCCCCGATCGGTCTCAGCGCGTCGGGGGCCCGGAGCCGTGGGAGGCGCGCCGCAGGGCGCCGAGGACCGCGCCCAGGCCGGTGCGCAATTCGGGGTCTTGTTCGGCGTCGAAGGCGTCGGCGAGTTTGACTTCCTGGTCGGCGGCGAGCATCGGGCCGAACCGCTGGACGCTTCGGGCCAGACGACGGGCGCCGTCGCGACGCAGGTCGGGGTCGCGGGAGGCGTCCAGGATCGCGTCGGCCAGGGCGCGTTGCGCCTGGGGCGCGGGGACGTCGGCCAGGGCGGCGGCGACGGACCCCTCGACGTCGCGCAGGCCGATCGCGACGGAGAGGCTCTCGGCGACGCCGGCCAGGTCGTCCTTGAACAGGCTTCGCGGCCGCGCGGCGATGGTCGCCAGGGCGTCGGCCGCTTGCTTCGCCTGGGAGGCCCGCTCCTCGTCGCTCAACTCCGACGGTTTGCCGATCTGCCGCTCAAGCGCCCGGGGGTCGTCGGAGAGGATGACGAACTTGACGCCCGGATAGTTCGCGGCCAGGTTCGGCCGCTTGTACTCCAGGTTCTTGGGGCCGTAGATGAAGAACGGCAAGGGCGCCGCGCGGACGTCGCCGCGGAAGGCCGACAGCACGTCCTGGACGTCCCACGCGCCGGCGACCTGGTCGGCCGCGGCGAGGACCAGTTCGACGTCGGCCGATTGGGTCGCGGCGCGGAAGCCGGCCTCGCCGGTGGGCTCGACGACGGTCTCGTAGCCCATGCCGCGGAGGAAGCCGGCGACCATGGCCCCGCGCGTCGGGTTGCCGTCCACGACCACCGCGACGGGCTTCTCGTTGTTCGCCAGGAACCGGGCGAGGGTCGGCACGACCCGACTCGATCCGGGGAACGGTCGCGACGGCCCCAACTCGACGATCGCCCTGGCCGCGGCCAGTTGCAACCGACGGCCGGGGGCGGAGAGGGCCTCCACCAGCGGGTGCGGCCGTCCCCCTTGCGAGCCCAACGCCGGATCGGCGACCTTTCCCAACGCCGCGACCGCGGCGGCGGCCAGGGTCGGGCGGTCGGTGGCGATCGCCCCTCGGACCAGGTCGCCCAGCACCTCGGGGCCGGCGGCGAGGACTTCGGCCTGAACCTCCGGGGCCTTCTCCGGGTAGTTCTCGTAGCCGACCCGATCGACGGCCCGCTCCAAAAGGAAGCCCAGGCGGACGACCCGCGCCCGGCGGTTGTTCGGGTCCAGCTTCAGCGCCTGATCGGCCAATCTGCCGCCGAAGATCCCCTCGACGTCCACCTGTTTGGCGAGATACGGCGCGGGAGCGTTCCGGGCGGCGTCCCATCGCCAGATGAGCACCTGTTCGCTGGGCATCTCGTACTGGTGGCGGGCGAGGGCCTCCGCGGCGTCGTCGAGCGTCTCGACGGGCGAACGCGGCTGAAGCGCGAACGGCTTGCCGGTGAGCTTCTCGATGGCGAACGCCGCGGCGGCCTTCAGCGCGGGGGGGGAGTCGGCCGCCGCGGCGGGATAGGTCAAAAACGGGATCGCGCGGCGGTCGCCCAGGTCGCCGAGGATCCGGGCGGCGTCGCCGGCCAGCGCCGGGTCGGGCGCGTCCAGCACGGCGATCCAGGCCGGGACCGACGACGTGTCCAGCCTGCCGGCGTTGTAGACCAGCCGCTCGCGCTTCGGCGACGTCGCGTCGTGCTTGTCGATCTCCGCGGCGATCGCCGGCACGGCGAACGAGCCCGACTCCCGGAGCCGGTCCACCGCGTGGTCCTGCTCCGCCGGGGAGGCCAACAGCGCCGGGACGTACTTCTTGATCCGCTCGGGATCGGCCTGAAGCCGCTGGGAGGCGGCGACGAGGCGGTCGATCATGGGCTTGGCGAAGGGCTTCGTGGCCGGGTCGTCGGAGAGTCGCAGGAACGAACCCGCGCCGAACCGGTCGCGGAGCTTGAGCAGTTCGGCGTCGTCGACGTCCAGCTTGTTGAACGATTCGATGTAGGGGACGGCCTGCCGCCCCTGGCCGGTGCGCGTGAGGTAGTCGACGGCCTCCCAGAGTTCGTCGGCCGACTTGGGATCGACGGCGAACAGGTCGGGCCCCGGCGCCTGCGCGCGCGCCGTCGGCGCGACGGCCGTCCAGCCCCACCCCAGGCTCGCCGTCGCGGCGACGGCGACGATCCCCCGCCGAGCGCCCCCGAGCCACCCGCATCGACCGATCGAACGAACGCTATGTTGAGGCATGACGATGATCCGATGCGAGCGATGAGATTCGAAAGGTCGGGGAGCCCGCCCCCGCCGGGGTTACAACCCCTCCTCCGCGGCCACCAGGTCTTCAAGCGTCTCGCGGCGGCGGACCAGCCGGGCGGAGCCGCCCTCGACGAGCACCTCCGCGGCGCGGGGGCGGGTGTTGTAGTTGGAGGCCATGACCATGCCGTAGGCCCCCGCGGAGAACGTCGCCAGCAGGTCGCCGCGGTCCAGGGGGGGCAGCGGCCGGTCCTTGGCGAGGAAGTCGCCGCTCTCGCAGACCGGACCCACCACGTCGCGGGGCTCGGTCCCGGGGATCGCGGCCTCGTAATCCGACGGGGGCGCCGGCAGCCCGTCCGGCACCGCGACCGGCCAGATCCGGTGGAACGACTCGTAAAGCGCCGGCCGGATCAGGTCGTTCATGGCGGCGTCCTGGATCACGAACCGCTTGTCTCCCGACTGCTTGGTATATAACACACGACTGACCAGCACGCCGGCGTTCCCGGCGATCACCCGCCCCGGCTCGATCGCCAGCCGACAGCCCGTCGCCTTGATCCCCGGCAAGATCGCCGCGGCGAACTCCGAGATCGGCCGCGCCTCCGGCCCCTTGTAGCCGATCCCGTAGCCCCCTCCCATGTTGTACCAGGCGATCGGATGGCCCATCGCGCGGAGCTTGCCGATCAGCTCCACCCCCTTGGCGACGGCCCCGACGTAAGGCTCCACGGTCGTGATCTGCGAGCCGATGTGCATGTGCAGGCCGATCATCGACAAACTCGGCGTCCCCTTCACGCCCTCCGCGATCCGCAACGCCCGCTCGATGTCCACGCCGAACTTGGACTGCTTCTTCCCCGTCGCGATGTACCGATGCGTCCTGGGGTCGACGTCCGGATTGACCCGGAGCGCGATCGGCGCGACCTTCCCCATCGACGTCGCCACGCGGGCGATCGCGTCGAGCTCGGCCTCGCTCTCCACGTTGAACATCAAAACGCCGGCCTCAAGCGCCTGGGCGATCTCCGGGTCGCTCTTGCCGACGCCCGCGAAGACGGTCTTGCCGGGGTCGCCGCCGGCCCTCTGGACGCGGAACAATTCGCCCCCGGAGACGATGTCGAAGCCGCTCCCCGCGGCGTTCAGCAGCCGCAGGATCCCCAGGTTCGAGTTCGCCTTCACCGAGTAGCAGACCAGCGGGTCGACCTCGGCGTAAACCTCTTGCAGCGTCCTGAGCGTCCCGACGATCGCCGACGCGCTGTAGACGTAAAGTGGCGTCCCATGCTCCTCCGCCAGCTTGGCGACGGGGACGTCCTCGCAATAAAGCCGGTTGCCGCGGTACTCGAAGGCTTCCATGGACGGGGGGCTCGCGCTAAGGGGTGGTATTGGATCGACCGGACGGCGTGAAAGTCCCCTCTCCCGCCGGGAGAGGGGACTTCACCCGCATCGCTTCTTCGTCATAACTCCAACTTATGCTTCCACCGTTCCAACTGTTTCGCCACCTCGCCCGGGGCGGTGGAGCCGTGGGACTTGAACGCCTGGACGGCCCGTTCCACGCCGAGGATCCCCCGGGCGTCGGGGCCCAGCTTGGGGGAGGCTTCGGACAGCTCGGCGTCGGACAGATCCGCCAGGCGCTTCAACCCCTTCCGTTCGCACAGGCCGACCAGCCGGCCGATGACCTCGTGCGCGGCGCGCTGGGGGACGCCTTGCAGGATCAGGTGTTCCATCAACGTCGTGGCGTCGAGATAGCCTTCGTCCAGGCGTTCGTTGATCCGATCGGGCCGGAGGTTGGCGCCGTCGACGACCACCGCGGCCAGGTCGACGCACGATTCCACCGTGTCGAAGGCGTCGAAGAGGGGGAGCTTGTCTTCTTGCAGGTCGCGGTTGTAGGCCAGCGGCAGGCCCTTGACGAGGACCAGCAGCGTCGTCAGCGCGCCGACCACGCGGGCGGTTCGGCCGCGGATCAACTCCAGGACGTCCGGGTTCTTCTTCTGGGGCATGATGCTGGAGCCGGTGCAGATGGCGTCGGGGAGCGCCAGGAAGCCGAACTCCTGGGTGCTCCACAGGACCCATTCCTCGGCCCAGCCCGAGAGATGCTCGGCGATCAGCGTCAGGGCGAAGACCGACTCGATCGCGAAGTCGCGATCGCTGGAGACGTCCAAACTGTTGGCGGCGATCCCCTCGAAGCCCAGTTCGCGGGCGGTGAACTCGCGGTCGATGGGGATGCTGGTGCCGGCCAGCGCCGCGGCGCCCAGGGGCAACACGTTCAACCGCTTGCGGGCGTCGAGCAGCCGGCCGCGGTCGCGCTCCAACTTCTCGACGAACGCCAGGAAGTAATGCGGCGCCAGGATCGGCTGAGCGCGTTGCAGGTGCGTGTAGCCGGGGAGGATGACGCCTTGATGACGGTCGGCGGCGCGGACGAAGGCGCGTTGCAGCTCCAGGACGTTTCGGTCCACGCGGTCGAGGGCGTCGCGGGTCCAGAGCTTGACGTCGGTGGCGACCTGATCGTTGCGGCTGCGCCCGGTGTGGAGCTTGCGGCCGAGGTCGCCCAGCTTCTCGGTGAGGGCGGCCTCGATGTGCATGTGGACGTCCTCCCGCTCCAACACGAACGGGAAGTCGCCGGCCTCGATCTGGGCCTCGATCTCCGACAGCCCCGCGACGATGGCGTCGCGCTCCGCTTCGGTCAGCAGGCCGACCTTCGCCAGCATCCGCGCGTGCGCCTGGGAGCCCCGGACGTCGTGCCGGAAGAGGCGGCGGTCGAACGAGATCGACTCCGTGAACGCCTCCACCCGCCGATCCGTCCCCCCCTCGAACCGTCCGCCCCAGGGCTTGCCCGCCACGTCCCCTCCCCCTTCCCCGTCGCGCTTTATCTTTAAGCGATTCGCATGCTCCCCGTAGGCTGGGTCGAGACCCAGCCCACGCAAGCCGCGGCATCCTCATTCATCCGTCGGCGCGCGTGTTCACCGCTGCGCGCGAATTCAGCACCCCAGGCCCAAGTATAGGCGCCGGCCGAGGCCGAATGCAACGACGAGAGCGTCCCGCCCGTCTCCACTTCGTCGTACAATCGGAAGGGAGGGAGGCGACATGGCCCGATATCGCGTGTACTCCGTCGCGCGGGTGGTTCTGATCAGCCTGGGGCTGACGCTTTTGACCATCGTCGCGATCCACCCCGACGACGCCGGCGCGACGGCCTGGGCGGTGCTGGCGATCTGCGCGGCGGCGGTCGCCGCGGCGTGGTTCGTCGCGGCCGCGAAGGCCCGCCGGGAGCGAGGGCTGGCGACGACCGGAAAGGCTCGCGCGTGGCTCGGCGTCAAGGCCCTGTTGGCGGCCGTCGCGATCGTGGGGCTGGCGAACCTGGCGTTCCTGTCGGCGTTCGAGATCGCCTACGACGCGGTCGCCGTCCGGGGGCCCGACATCCGGCGCTATTCCGACCTGGGCGCCCTGGATTGGGCGTGGAGGTTCGGCGTGATCCTCGGGGCCGCGGCCGGCTTCGCGCTGCGGAGGGCGCTCGACCCCTCGCTGAGCGACGAAGGCCTGCGCCCACGCCTCCGACGCTTCGGCCCGCTCGCCGCGTTGTCCCTGGCGGGCCTGGCATTGATTGGATGCGAGATGGCTCCATGCGTCCTGTCCGGGTCGAGACTCACGCCGCCGCCGCTCCCCTCTCCTCCGCCCACGCTCCCCGCCCCGCCGCGTAACTGACGACCCGGTATTTCGGAACCTTCGACTGGAATAACGTGGTGGCGGCGTGGTGATCGAAGGGGGCGGCGAGGGCGTGGTCGGGGACCCAGACGGTCCCGGGCGCGGTCTTGAACCGAAAGCCGAAGCCGTCCTCGAATTCGAGGGCGTCCCGGATGAACTCCCAGCCGAAACTGACCTCGTCCAGCGGGGCGTTGAACATCCAGCGATCCGCCGTGAAGGCGAACGCGACCTCGGCCCCGGCGAGGGGGGACTTGCGATACAAGCGACGGACGCGCGACGGGATGCCGTAAAGGCCCGCCCAGAGCGCGATCGTCGCGAAGTACGCCCAGAGGAAGGCGGCGAGGATCCAGATTTTGTCGATGAAGCCGAACGGCCCCGCCGCGCCCCGGACGTCGGCGATCACCATCCAGACCGACACGGCCAAAAGCGCGTGCCAGAAGCCGAAGAACGCGAGCCACGCAGGCCATGATCGGTTCCACGGCAGGTGCGCCAGGTCGGCCCGCGCGCCGGCCCGGAACTCGTCGGCCGTGAGCCGGTAGGAGGCGAGGCCGAGAACGCTTCGCGGGTCGTCCAAAAACGGGAAGTCGTCGGCGACGGCCATCGGGTCAATCCTCCCCGCGAAGCCGGGCGCGGCGGTTGATCGCCGTGTACTTCTTGGCCTTCGAGCGCAGGAAGGCCGCCAGCGCGTCGGCGTCGAGCGGCGGCTGCAAGGAGCGCCTAGGGGACCCAGGCCGTGTTCAGCGGCTGGATCTCCAGCAGGAACCCGTCGCGCAACTCCACGATCCTCGCGAAGAGGGGCCAGTCCGTGGCGGCGTCCATGTTCTCGGCGTGGGTGTGAAGCCGATCGGCCGTGAACGTCCGCTCCACGTCGAGCCCGGCCAGGGGATGCGCGCGGAGGAGCTTTCGATACCGCCGGCGGGAGCCGTACAGCCAGGCGTCGACGAGCCACGACCCCGCCGCCGCCGAGACGACCGCGAACCAGCCCACCCCCCACCGGACGTCGCCTTTCCCGACCGCGAGCACCAGAAACGAGAAAAATAAGAGCGCCCCCGGAATCAAGAGAAGATGCCCGAGGGCGACGAGGCAGAGCCACGCCAACCACGAATCGTAAAGCCGGTTCCGCGCGATCCGCGCGGCGCGATACGCGGCGATGAATTCCGCCTCGGTGACGCGATAGGCGGCCTCGCCCACGATCTCGTCCGCGTCGTCGTCCATCTCGAACCGCTCCCGGATCCACGCCTTCGCGACGTCGTGGATTGGAACGCGCCGCCGGCCGCGCCGCAAGGGGCGGCCGGGGCGGATCGTGGGGGAATGTTCCGTTTCGGCGTCAGTGCGAGTGATGGACCGAGGCGTCCTCGTGCTTCTTCAACTCGGCCGCCAGCGCGTCGACGCGGGCGACGAGCTTTTGCAACTCGTCGTTGTGGACGAGGTTGAGGCTTTCGACGGCCGTCTTGACGGCGGCGTCGATGCGGGCCTGGAACTCCGTCCGGGCCGCTTCCGATTGCTTCATCAGGTTGTCGATGAACTCGCGGCCCTCGGTCTCGCCCAGCTTGGTCTGGTCGACGAACTCCCGGCCCAACTCCTCGACCTTGTCCTTGGTCATCACCGCCAGCCCCAGGCCGGTCAACATGGTCTTCTTGATGAGATCGATCATCGGCGGCCCTCCTCTCGATTCCCTCGGGAACGTCGGGCCGATCGACGGAGCGGCCCGCGGCGCGTTCATCCGATCGTCGCGATTCTCAAGCCGCGGCCGCGACGCCCTTCCCCCCTGGAGGGGGAAGGTGGCCCGAAGGGCCGGATGAGGGGGAGGACGCGCCGGAAAGCCGCTGACGTCCCGAGCCGGTCGGACGAGTCTTCGCGAACTCCCACGGCGCGTTCGATTGTCGTCCCCCTCATCTGACCGCTGCGCGGTCTGTCTTCCCCCGCGAGGGGGGAAGAGCGTTCGCGTCGTGGCGGCTCCGAGAACCGGCGACGAGCGAGAGCCATTATTGTACGCCCGTCGTCGCCGTGAAACCTCCAGGCGACGTCATTCGCCGCGGCAGCCCTCCGCGAACGCCGCCGCGGCGCGCCTGTTGATCTCCTCCGGCGAGACGTCCTCGACCTTGGTGGCCACCGACCAATGATGGCCGAACGGGTCGACCAGCTTGCCGTAGCGGTCGCCCCAGAAGGCGTTCATGGCCGGCATCGTGATCGTCGCCCCCGCCGCGGCCGCGCTCGCCATCGTGGCGTCCACGTCCGGCGACTTGAAGTGGATCACCACGCTCGCCCCCGCCCCGGACGGCGCCACCGCGCCATGCTGGGGCGCCTCGTCGGCCAGCATCACCACCGCGTCGCCGATCGTCAACTCCGCGTGGCCGATCTTCTCCGCCCCGCTCGCGTCCCGCCACGGCATCCGATACCGCTCCCGGGCCCCGAACGCCTTCTTGTAGAACTCGATCGCCTCCGCCCCGTTCTTGACCACCAGGTGCGGCGTGATCGTCGGGAACCCGTCGCGATTCATCTCGGCCATCATCCACCACCTTCATCCGGATCCGTCCCCCCGGCGACTATTCACGCGAACAGACGACGCATCGGGGATTGGGATTCAACCCGAATATCGGTTCAGTGTCAACCGACGTACAGTGAATCTCGCGTTTTTTCGGGTTCGACCGCGACGCGACGTCAGCGGCGGTCGGGGGGCGTGGCGGGGTCGGCGGCGAGGGTCGGGGGCGGGGCGTCGTCGAGGGTCGCCCAGGCGGTGACGGGGCGGCCGTCGGGGGCCAGGGCCAGGAGCTTCACCACCGCGGGGCCCGCCAGCGCGCCGAGGGGGAGTCGGATCGGCCGGGAGTCGAGAGCGCCATCGGCGGGGACCGCGGCGGGGCCGAAGGCGGCGCGGAACTGGTCGGGGTCGAGCCGTCCGGGCTGGATCGGCGAGCGGTGGGGATCGGGAGGGGGCGTCGCCGGCTCCCAGGCCAGGGCCGCGAGCCGGGCCGGAATCCCCCCCCGCTCGCGAACCGACGCGCGGAGGACCAGGCCGCCGTCGGCCGCGGGATGGACCCTCGCCGACAACTCCAGCCGGGGCGACGCCGGCAGGACGGCGGCCGTCACCTGAAGGTCCGCCGCGATCGGGGCCTCGACGCGGACCCGGACGGCCTTCCCCGGATCGCGGTCGATCAGGACGTAACGGGGGCTGGTCCCGGCCGCCTCCCAGACGTCGGCGCCGCCCTCGGAAACGCGCGACGGCCTCGGCCCCGCCGCCGGCCAGGGGGTCGCGACGGTCGAATCGCGGTAGCCCGCGAACGCCTCGCCGTCGGCGCGGGCGAACAGCTCGAAGGTCCAGGCGCGGAAGAGGTCGTCGAACCGTCGGCCGGTCGCCGCTTCCAGGTTCGCGGTCCCCGTCAACTCGGAGCCGACCAGGGTCGGCAAGAGGTCCGGGCCGAATCGATCGGCGCACCAGCGGAGGAACAGGTAGGTGGAGCCGCGGTCGCCGTGGCCGCGGAAGAGGTCGGCGGCGTAGTAGTCGTCCACCACCAGGCGGTAGCGCTCCGGCCGCGAGAGGAAGGCGCTCGCGCGGTAGTCGACGTTGGAGCGGCCGAAGCCGTGCAGGTCCTCGACGAGGTGGGCCAGGGCCTCGTCGAGCCAGCCCTCCTCCTCGACGACCGTTCCGGAATCGATCGGCCGATGCAGGCATTTTCGAGTGAAGACGACGGCGTGCGTGTATTCGTGGGCGACGACGGTTCGGAGGAACGGCCCGGCGCGGAGGGAGGCGCTCAGGTGCATGACGTCGCCGCGGTCGCCGAACGGCGGCGGGAAGGCGGGGTCGAGGTCGGTGACGCGGACGTAGCCGTCGACGGCGTTGCGGCCGCCTCCCAGCCGGGCCAGGCGGCTGGAGAAGAAGACGGTGAACCGGCCGTCGCCGTCCGCGTCCTCGGCCAGGCCGATCGTCCTGGCGGCGACCGGATGGACGTGGGCGTCGAAGGTCTCCACCACGTCGGCGACGGTGGCGTCGTCGACCAGGTTCCAGTCGTCGTCGGCGACGTACACCTGCACCCGGCGGCCCAGGGCGCGGAGCGTCCCCTCCACCTTCTCGTAATTGGCGGCGACCCCGACGTCCCCCTCGCGGGTCATGACGTGGAAGGCGCGTCGGGACTCGGGGGGGAGGAGGGCCGCCGGCGCGTCGGCCGCGGCGGCGGGGGCGAGGAGTCGGGGAGGACGCGCGGGCGTCTCCTCGGCGAGTTCGGGGGAGGTCGCCCGCTCGACGACTCGGGTCGAGAGCCGCATCGGGAAGGGCCCCGGAGCGCGGGCCAGCGACGAGGCGACGACCAGGAGGTCGCCGGCGGGGGCGTCGGCGGGGACGTCGAACTCGGCGACGCCGTCGCGGACGGCGATCGGGACCGGGGCGCCCAGGCGATGGAACGGCGGGGCGTCGGCGACCGCGGGCCTCGGGGCGGTCGCGATCGACCCCAGCGCCCAAAGCGCCCAGGCCGTCGCCCGCAAGCTCCGACGCCAGGATCGCTTCGTCATCCCAACCCCTTCCCCGATCGGACCTTGCCGAACGTCTCCCGCGGCCCGACGGCCGCTCGGCCGAGGCGCGACAGGCTCTTCGATCGGCCCCGTCGGTCGCGCGGCTTGAGCCGATCGCGTGGGTCGCCCGGCTTTCGCGGCGGGTCGTCGGACTTGAGCTTTTCGCCCTCGTCGCGTGGGATTCGCGGGAGTCAAGCCGGCCGGCGGGGCATGCCGATAATGGGGGAGGGAAATTCGTCAGGACCGTGTTCGGATTGGGAAGGGCCGCGTTCATGGACCATCGCCCACGCCGCTTGCTCCGCGTCGCCGCGGTCGCCTTCGGGCTGGCCGGAGTCTGCGCCCTCTCCGGCTGCGCCCGCGACCGCTACTACACGGCCACGCCCGCCCCCGGCGATCGGACGGCGTTCCGGCCTCCCCTGGACCGCCTGGACGTCAAGCCGTTGTACGTCGGCGGCTACGCCGGCCACGACTACCAACGCGACACCCGTCCCAAGCCGCTTCGGGTCCGGCCGGCTCGGTACGAGTGAGTCGACTCCGGGATTCCGTCGCCGGCCGGTGTTGACCGCCGCGGCGGGATCGGAGAAACATGGGGAAACCGGGCGCGCGGATCCGTCGGCGGGGCGGGTCGCCCGGCGGGAGGTCTTACCCAAATACTCTTCGGCGCGACTGGCGTATGAGGCGATCAAGCGGGCCGTTCCCGCCTTCTCCCCTTGAGGGAGAAGGTGGCCCGAAGGGCCGGATGAGGGGTCGATCGGCGTCGCGCTTCGGCGAAGTCGCCGATACCGCGGCGCTCGCGGGCGTTGGAAACCAATTGGCTTCCGGTTACGCTCACCCCTCATCCGCCCCTTCGGGGCACCTTCTCCCTCAAGGGGAGAAGGGGTTTTTCGCCGCGGATCGTCGATAAGCAAATCGCTTGCCGAGCAGTATTTAGGTCTTACCAGGGAGGGGCGGTCAGGGACGATCGCCGCGGTGAACCGCATGTCCGAACAGACCATGCTGTCCGAAGAGATCACGGAATTCGTCGACGGCCCCATCGAGGGCGTCGAGATCCGCCGGCTCAAGAAGTTCAGCGACCAGCGCGGGTGGCTGATCGAGGTCTTCCGCCACGACGGCCTTGAGGAAGACCGCTGGCCGGTGATGACCTATATCTCCTGCACGCTCCCCGGCGTCGCTCGCGGCCCGCACGAGCACGTCGACCAGACCGACGGCTTCGGCTTCGTCGGCCCGTCGGACTTCAAGCTCTACCTCTGGGACGACCGCCGGGACAGCCCCACCCACGGCCATCGCCATGTGGTGATCGTCGGCGAGTCCAACCCGGCGGCGGTCTGGATCCCCCCCGGCGTGGTTCACGCCTACCGTAACGTGGGCGAGATCCCCGGCCTGGTCCTCAACGCCCCCAACCGCCTCTACGCCGGCTGGGACAAGAAGGAGCCCGTCGACGAGATCCGCCACGAGGACGCCGAACCCCCGCGGTTCCTCCTGGACTGAACCCGGCCGATCGCCCCGGAGGTCGCGAAGGATGGCGAGCCGACTACGAAACGCCTCTCTCTCGGTGCTCCTGGTTGTCCTCGCGATCGTGTTCGGGCTCATCTATGTGATCTTGATGCCGCTGATCTCCTTGTTCGAGGAGGTCAGCGGGAACGGCCGGCGATACCGTCGCCTTCGCGCGCGGATGGTGGACGAACGCCCTCCGCTTCCGGACCCGGACTTCCTGCGGGCCGTCGCCGCCGACGAGGCCGACGCCCCGCTCTGGCTCGGCGTCCGCTCTTGCCTGGGCGAGTATTGCGGCGTCCCTCCCGAGGCGCTCCATCCCGGCGACGCCATGGCCGAAATCTGGTGGATGCACTGGGACGGTCCCGATTTCCTCGACCTGGTGTTCCGCCTGGAGCGAAAACTCGGGGTCAAGATCCCCTACGGCGACCTGGAGCCGGCCTGGCGGGAGACGCTGAAGGGAAACCAGGAGTTCGGCGAGTTCGCCGGGCTTACCGTGAAGGCGTTGCGCCGGATCACGGGCTGATCCGGCCGCGTCGTCCTTCGAAACGCCGAGGCGGACGGGGGCGGTCGCGCCCGCGCCCGCCGTGGGCTTAGAGTCTGTCCCGTCAGGTCGGACGACGGCCCTTACGATCTTCCCCCCTTGCGGGGGAAGACAGACCGCGCAGCGGTCAGATGAGGGGGACGACGCCAAGGGAAGCCGTCGGGAAGTCGAAAGCCGGCCCGAGCGGCTCGGGAGTCCGACGGCCCCCGTGTTCGCCCCCCCTCATCCGGCCCTTCGGGCCACCTTCCCCCGCGAGGGGGGAAGGCCGTTTCGACGAGTCGCGAACCCGCTCAGGGCTTGGAGACGCCGATGGTGCCCACGGCCAGGCGGCCGCCGGCGTCGCCGGAGGGCTGGCTCTTGAGGTCGTCGGCCTTCTCGTGGACGACGACGCCGCGGCCGAGGATCGAGTGGGGGCCGTGGAGCGAGAGGATCGCGTCGTCCAGGTCGAGCGTGGCCTTGCCGCTCTCGTCGGCGGTGATGTTCCCCAGGTCGCCGACGTGGCGCTCCTTGACGGTGACGTCGGCGTGGGGGTGGCCGGCCGGATTGAAGTGGCCGCCGGCGGCCATGCCGTCTTCCGACCATACGCCGTACTCGTGGACGTGGAAGCCGTGCAGCCCCGGCGTCAGCCCGGTGATGACGGCGTGGACCTTCACCCGCTCGCCGTCCTGGGTGAAGGTGATCCGGCCCTCGACCTTGCTGTCCTTGGTCGGGATCAGGATCGCCTCGGCCTTGGTGACGCGCGCGCCCTCGTGATGATCGGCGTGCTGCTCGGCGAAGCTCGGGGAGGCCAGGCCGATCAGGCCGCAGAACGCCAGGGTCGCGGCGCTTCGGTGGATCGTCATCGTCGTGTTTCTCCAGGGGTTGATGGCTGCCGTCGTCCGCCCGCCGGCCGTCGCGCCGGCGAGACTGGCGAGACGATCGAGCCTAGCCGCCCCCAAGACGCGCCTCAAGAGGGCGGGGCGGGGCCCGATCAATCCCAGCGGGGAGGCTTGCAAACTTCGGGCCGTTCGGGAAACGTCGAGGGGGACTCCCCTTGCCCCGCGTCCCCGGCACCGCGATCATGGATCCACGGACAGTCTCGCGAACGGATCAGGATCCCCACCCATGTCGATGCTGGAACCGCCTCCCTCCCCGGTCGACTCGCTCGTCGTGGTCCGCGTCCTGCTCGCCGCGACCAAGGGGGCGAAGGCCGCCGACGTCCGCAAGGACCTGGACCCGATCCTCGGCCGCCGCTGGCCGGGCGCGGAACTGGCGTCGGTGGTCGATCGGACGCTCATCAAGCTGGCCGCCGCCGGCCTGGTCGTTCGTTCCGAGGGAAAGACCAAAAAGGCCGCGGCGACATTCGCCACCACCGACGCCGGCCGCGCCGCCGC
Source organism: uncultured Planctomycetales bacterium (assembly GCA_937907525.1). Classification (GTDB taxonomy): domain Bacteria; phylum Planctomycetota; class Planctomycetia; order Isosphaerales; family Isosphaeraceae; genus Paludisphaera. Next base: position 16,546 of record CALCIB010000380.1, read on the forward strand.
GCTGGGCGCGCTGGGCGTCAAGGAGCTACCCGCCAAACCCAAGCCCACCTGGGCGAGCGTCAAGAAGTCCCTGCTGACGGCGACCGCCCTGGGGTTGCCCGGGACCGCGGCCGTCGCCAAGGACGACGTCCTCCGCGCCGTGCTCCTGGACCGCGGCGCCGAGCTGGGGCTGGGCGGGACTCCCACGCTCAAGCAGGCCAAGGACGCCTGGACGCGCAAGCTCCTGGGAATGGGACCGAAGGAAAAGGTGACGCTGGAGACCGTCCAGGCCGCGCTGTTCCGCAGGGCGCTTAGCAAGGCCCCGCTGACCCCCCTCCCCTCCAAGGCCGCGCTCGACCGCCTGATCGCCGAGCGCCTCGGCGCCGCCGGTCGGCCGCTGAAGGACCTGCGCGACGAGGCGATCCGCCGCTGGGCCGTCGGCGAGGCGGAGGAGATCGAACCGGAAGCGACCGCGGCCGAGCCCGCGCCGCCGATGGAGTTGGCCGAGTTCGCCCGCCGCGTCCGCGACGCCGCCAGGCGCTGCGGGTCCGGCCGATACGGCGGCGACAAGGTCTTCGTCGCCCACGTCTGGCGGGCCCTCGACGACCCCGCGATCCGAAACGGCGGCATCGACGGCTTCAAGGGCCGGCTGGCCGAGGCCAACAACGCCCGGCTTTTGAGCCTGTCGCGGGCCGACCTCGTGCAGGCGATGGACCCGGAGGACGTCCGGATCTCGGAAGTTCCTTACATGAATACTTGTTTCCATTTCGTCCGCGACGACCTCGACGGGGAGGCCGCGTCATGAGCGACGGGACCGAGGCCCGCGTGGCCGCGTTCTGCTCGGCCGAGGCGGCCGACCCGTTCCACGCGGTCGCCGAGGGCTCCGACGTCTGGCGGCCCGACCCGTTCGACGTCCGGACGATCCACGCCCGCGTCCGCGACTGGTTCGACCGCGCCGTCGCGCGGACGTCCGCCGCCGAGGGGCCCTCGTCGGGCCGGATGCTCCTGCTCCTGGGGGAGTCGGGCAGCGGCAAGACCCACCTGATGCGCGCCTTCCGCGCCAGGCTCCACGGCGAGGGCCTGGGCTACTGCGCGTACATGCAGATGACGACGTATTCGGAAGACTACGCGCGTTACGCCCTCAACAACGTGGTCGACTCGCTCGACCGCCCCTACTTTGAGGGCCGCGACGCCGAATCCGGCCTGCGGCGGATCTCCGACCGCCTCGTCGCCATGCTCCCGGAGTCCGACCGCCCGGCCGTCGACCGGCTCCGCGACGGAGGGTTGACCCAGGCCGCGGCCGACGCCCTGGTCGCCGACCTCGCCGACGACCTGGTCCGCGACCCCCGCCTCGGCGGGGTCGACGTCTACCTGATCCAGCCGATGCTCTACCTTCAGGCGGGCGATCCGGCGATCCATGCTCGGTTGCTCAAGTACCTGCGCTGCGAGGCCCTCTCCGAGCGCGACCGCCGCTACCTGGGGGGGCTCGACCCGAGCGTCTACGCCGACGCCTGCGCGCGGATGATCGCCAGGCTCGGCAAGCTGATTTACGCGGTCGATCGCGCCCCGCTGGTGATCTGCGTGGACCAGCTTGAGGAGATCTACGACCTGGACGAGGCCGGGCCCAGGTTCCGCCGGGCGATGGCCGTGCTCTGCGACCTTTTGAGCCGCGTCCCCTCGGCGATCGTGGTCGTCTCCTGCCTGAAGGATCTGTACGACGAGTTGCAGTCGAAACTCACCCGGCCCGTCCGCGACCGCGTGGAGCACGACCCCCGCCCCGCCGTGCTGGAGAGTCCTTGCGGACCCGACGACGTCCGCGACCTGATCGCCCGTCGGCTCGCCTTCCTCTTTCGCGAGCGAGGCGTCGAGCCCGACCCCGACGACCCGACGGCGCCGTTCCCGCCGGAGTTCGTCGCGGCCCTGGTCGGCCTTCGCCCCCGCGACGTGCTCCAGGAGTGCCAGGCGTACCGCGAGCGCTGCGTCGAGGAAGGGAAGATGGCCCCGCGCCCTCGTGACGTCGGCGCCGCGCCGCGGCCGGCGGCCGTCGCGGGGCCTTCTCGCGACCTGATCGAGATCGGGCGAGCGTGGAACGACTTCCGCTCCTCCCAGGCCGAGCCCGTTCCGACCGAGGAACCCGAGCTGGCCGAGCTGTTGACGCTCGCGCTCCGCGAGGCGTCCGTCGAGATCGGCGCGGGGCCCGACGCCGTCCGCGCGGAGGCCGACGGCCGCTTCGTCGTGTACGAGAACCACCGGACGAGGTTCGTGGTCGCCGTCTGCAACAAGAACCCCCAGGGCGGGTCGCTCGCCAAGCAGATCGATGAGTTGGAGCGCCGGGCCGCCGACCGCGGCCGTCGCCCCGTGGCCGTCCGCTCGATCCGCTTCCCACCCACGGGGAATAATACGCAGATATCCACGCTCCTGACCGCGTTCGACGCCCGCGGGGGCGCCCGCGTGGTCGTCGAGGACGCCGACTGGCGCGCGATGGCCGCCTTCCTCGCCTTCCGCGCCGACAAGGCCGACGACCCCGCCTTCGGCCCCTGGCGCGAACGCGACCGTCCCTTGACCGGCCTTCGCCCGCTGCGGACCATCCTGCAACTGGACGCGCCGACGTCCGGAGGGACTCATGAACGATAATCGAATGGTGATGCGTCGTCGCGACGCCCTGGCCGCCTTCGCGGCGATGGCGATGGGCGGCTCGCTCGGACGCGCCCGGGGCGAGTCCGGCCGACCCTGGGAGTTGTTCGCGTTCTCGGCCGACGTCACCCCGCCGAAGGGGCACCCCTGCATGGGAGGCGGGATCGAGCCGGTCAAGAGCGTGGCCGACCCGCTGGAGGCGATCGGCCTGGCGCTTCGGGGCGGCGATTTGGAGAAGCCGGTCGCGATCGTCGCGGTCGACTGGTGCGAGATCCGCAACGACGCCTACGACCGCTGGCGCGAGGCCGTCGCCGCGGCCGTCGGCACCGACCCCCGGCGGGTGATGCTCTCGGCCTTGCACCAGCACGACGCCCCCGTCGCCGACCTGGAGGCCGAGCGGATCCTGCGCCGCGAGGGCCGCGTCGGGAGCGTCTGCAACCTGGACTTCCACAAGTTGGCCGTCGGCCGCGTGGCGAGGGCCGCGGAAAAGGCGATGAAGGGGCCGCCCCGGCGCGTCACCCACGTCGGCGTCGGCCGCGCCAAGGCGGAGCGGGTGGGCTCCAGCCGGCGCTGGGTCCGCCCCGACGGCTCGATCGCCCATAGCCGAATGAGCGCCACCAGGGATCCGGTCGCCCGCGCGGCGGACGAGGGCCCGATCGACCCGTTCGTCACGGCCGTCGGCTTCTGGGAGCACGACGATCCGGTCGCCTGCCTGAGCCATTACGCGATCCACCCGATGAGCTACTACGGCCAGGGAGAGGTCTCCGCCGACTTCGTCGGCATGGCCCGTCGCGCCCGCGCGAAGGCGACGCCGGGCGTCACCCAGATCTACCTCACCGGCTGCGGCGGCGACGTCATCGCCGGCAAATACAACGACGGCTCGCATGAGAATCGCCCGATCCTCGCCGCCCGCCTGGAGGCCGCGATGGCCGCCGCCTGGGAGGCCGCGAAGCCGGAGCCGCTGAAGTCGGCGACGTACCGCGTCGAGCCCCTGACCTTCACCGCCAGGAACGACGAGGGCTTCACCGAGGCCGACCTCAAGGCGCGCCTGAAGAATGACGCGAAGCCCTTCGACCAGTGCCTCGCCGCGATGGGCCTGAGCTGGCGCGCCCGCCTCGCCGACGGCCGGCCGATCGACCTTCCCGCGCTCGACCTGGGCCCGGTGGTCCTGGTCCTCTGCCCCGGCGAGACCTACGTCGCCTTCCAACTCCTGGCCCAGAAGCTCCGCCCCGACAAGGCCGTCGTGGCGATCGGCTACGGCGACGCCCCCACCGGCTACATCCCCACCGCCGACCGGATCGCCGAACACGACGCCAACCTCCACGACTGGTGCTGGGTCGCCCCGAACGCCGGGGAAGTGCTGACGAAGGGGCTGGAACGAGTGCTCAAGCCTTCCCCTTGACGTCGGTCGCCGGTGGTCGAAGCTCATCGACGAGTCGGTAGATTTCGCTGCAAGGGTTCTGGTCCTCGGGAAGCGTGGATTCGCCGGCGCTCCGCCGACGCTTGCCCGCGCGATCTCCGGCGATCAGCGCCTTGTTCATGATCGAACCAAAATCGAACGACCCTTTTCTATATCGATCAATGTGCTTGCCGAGCGCCAAGACGACTTGCTTGCATTCGGCCGCCGGCTTGGCCGAATCCTCGAAGTGCAGGAGGATCCAGTATTCGAAGCATGGGGTCGAGACGATGAGTTCGATCATCCCTCGTCGAGCGTGCGTCCGGGCTGGGCCGATCTGCTTCGAGCCATAGTCGCCGTCGATGACGCACCACACCTCATCGAAGGGCACGGTGCCGCTGTCGGGTGATTCGGCTTCCTCCTTGAGTTTCCTGGCGCGATCGACGATCTGGGTCGGGCTCGTCTCCGTCTTGCTTCCCACGACCTGGACGGAAGAAGCGTGGATTCCGAAATGACGTATGAGCGCCTTGAAGTAGGCGGGCGCGGACTTTCCGTCCTCGCAAACGATGAGGTGGCGTCGTTCAAGCGTTCGGACGCCCTGGGACCGTTGCAGTCGCGCGATGAACGCCTCGGCCGATCTGGAGCGAGGCTTCCGTCGGCCGCTCACAGTGACACGTCCTGGACGTCCGGGATCGCTCCGTAGAGGCCGGAGAGATATCTTTTGCGGATGTTGTGGACCGGACGAGCCTCCTCCTTGAATTCGGCCAGCGAGTAGATCCGGGAGACGCCCTTCTCGTCTTTCTTCGTGAAGTAGATCTGATCGCGGCGAAGGGCGGGAGGGAGGCCGTCTCGACCCTCCATGAGTCCCGTATCGTGGGTGGTGAAGATCAACTGCGATCGCGCTTTCGAGGACTGGACGTCGTTGACCGCGCGGACGAGCCTGTCGAGCAACCGCGGGTGGAGGCTCGCGCTGATCTCGTCGGCGAGGATCGTGGCGGGTTCATTGGCGAGGGTCCACCAATCACCAGATATATTCAAGAGCTTTCGCGTTCCCGCGGACTCCCTCGAAAGATCCATGGCGCGGCGGACGTCGCCTTGATGGACGAATTCGATGATCGTCGCATGGTCGCGGAAATCGAGTTCGTCCGAAATCTTGGCGAGGCGCTCCCGGAGGCGGCTGGGAATCCCGATCGATTCTCGCCGGATCCTGACGTCGCAAATCCCCAGGTCGGAGGGCCGGATCAGATTGCTCATGATCCAAGCTTGATAGTCGCCGTCGTCGGCGAAACGGTCTTGCTCATGGGCGCGCGTCGAATCGCGGGCCACGGCGGCGATCGAATAGTCGCGGAACGTCGTCGCCTTGAGAATGGCGGCGCGGTACGGCACGGCGGAATCGCTCCCCTTGTGCGGGCCGTGCTGGGCGAGTTTGGACAGGACGGCGACGTTGGGTTGCATTTCCTTGACGTACAGCTTGTTCGCCTCGCTGTCGTCGATCAAGCCGCCATGAATCCTCCCCGTCGCGGCGCGTTTGATCAAATCGATCGACTCCTCCCCGTCTAGACGAGAAAGCGACTCGGTCTTGATCGAAGACTTGTCGTAAGCGACCTCGTATCGAAGTATCGCGCCGTCGTGGACGACGTCGCATCCTAATCTCACCGCCGCCTTTTGAGACGATCGGTTGAGAATAAAGGGTTCGTAAGGCGGTATGGGGCCGTCCGGCTTGGCCTGTTGACTCGACGACCCGACGAGCCAGTTCAGGGCCCTCGCCGCCGTCAGGACGGTTGACTTGCCCGAGGCGTTGGCTCCGTACACGGCGACGCAGCGCAAAAGGGCCAGCGGCTCGGGTAGCCCTCGGATATCGACTCGAATGACCCCGCGGTCGCAATCCTCCGACCGCTTCAGATCGGCGGCCACCAGAGAGAGATCGAACTCGTCCTTGAGAGAGCGAAAGTTTTTCCCAAATAATCGTATGAGCATAATTGCCGAACCTCGGCCGCCTATCCGACTTCATCGCGCAGGTTTCCTGCGCTCAATCGTATAACGCGCCGTTGAGGTCGTCCAGTGCCTAGGCCACGCCGCGGGGAAATCCCCCGCGGGGCCGATGGACATTTTGCCATCTACTTCGCGAACTCCGCGTTGGGGTGGGTGGTGTAGAAGTGGAGGCCGCGACGGGGGTCGTTGAAGCGGTAAAACGGGACGGCGCCGTCGATCGGTTGGGAGAGGACGTGGAAGGCGACGCCCTCGGAGACGAAGAGGCGGGGGCGGATCGGTTCGGCGGCGGGGTCGGTGGTGTAGAGATGATCGATCCGGCCCCGGAACAACTGGACGGGGACCGCGCCCGGCGTCGTCGCCAGCGGGACGTAGCCGGCGACGCCCTCGGGCGCGAACGCGCCGGGGATGCCGACCGTCTCCGAGAGCGTGTAGCGGTGCCCCCCCGTTCGGACGTTCAGCCAGCGATGCAGGGGGACGAAGCCCTCCCGCGGCTCGGTCAGGACGTAGCCCAAGATCCCCTGGCGGTCGAGCCGGGTGAGGTCGAACTTCAGGACCACGAAGTCGCGGTCGTAGTCGACGCCGCACAGGACGCCGAAATCCTTGTACATGTCGGCGCGTTTGCGGATCTCGTCGTTGAGCTTCTGGTTGACCGCGCCGGCCTGGCCGTCGACGACCTGGGTGGCGATGGCGTCGAACTGCCGCCCCAGGATCTTCGCCAGGAAGCCGGCGACCCCTTCCAGTTCGTCGCGCTTGACCTGGTCGACGTCGACCCGGAACCGGGGCGAGCCGTCGGGCGCGACGGCGACGTGGACGCTGGCCTTGATCTCGAACCGGAACCTAAGCCAGCCGTCGCTCGACCGCGACGCAGCCTCGGAGATCGGCCCGGCGACCGGCGGCTTGTACTCGCCCTCGACGGTGAACGCCGCCATCAGCCGTCGCCCTTGCGGGTCGATCCCCGCCAGCCGGAAGGAGTGGACCGTTCCGCGATACTTCCCCTCCTGCCGGAACGGCGTCGGCGGCAGCTTCGCCACCATCCCGGCGACGTAGTCCTTCTCCAGCTTGACCTCAGTCGCGGCGCGCGCGGGGACGGTCGGGAACTGGCACGGTCCCAGCGGAATAAGACAGAAGAGGATGGCGAGGCGCCGCATGATCGTTCGGTCCTCGAAGAGACGGCGGGGCGCGTCGTGACGCGGCGTTGTATCATTCCCGCGCGGATCGGGCCAGCCGAGATCGGCGTCCTCCAACCTCGTCCGCGCCGCTCTCGTCGCCGGCCGGATCTTTTTCCGAGATTCCTGAAACCCGGCCGCGCATGCCGCGGATCATGGAAGAGGCCGGACGCGCCCTCGCTTTTTGACAACCCGGACGGATCGAGCGGCCGGGCCCGCGAAATGTCGCGCCGCCGGCGCCGCGATCGCGCGATCGAGCCGCCCCGCTCATCGCGGACGCGATCACCGAAACGCATTCGAAACGCGACGAGCGAACCCAATCGTTTTGAGATTCAATTCATGTTCAGGCAATAAGTTAGAGCGTCGCGGCGACGCGCCGACCGCGCGCGAACGAAGCCGGCCGCGGGAAGGGCGCGAGACTCCCGCCGGAGGCGTCGGCCTGGTATGTTGAAACGGTCGGGCGGTGAAGACCCGGCGGCATGACCGGGGAGGAGGGGACGCGGTGCGAATCTTGATCGTCGGCGCCGGCGGGATCGGCGGGTACTACGGGGGCAGGCTGCTGGAGGCGGGTCGAGACGTCACGTTCCTGGTCCGACCGGCCCGCGCCGAGAAGATGCGGACGACCGGACTGTCGATCGAAAGCGCCTCGGGCGCCGCGCGACTGTCGACGACCCCCGTCGTCACGGCGGCCGAGCTGAAGACCGCCGGGACGTTCGACCTGGTGGTCCTGACCTGCAAGTCCTACGATCTCCCGGTCGCGGTCGCGGACTGCGGCTCGGCGGTCGGGCCGGGGACGGTCGTGCTCCCGTTGCTCAACGGAATGCGGCAGTTGGACGCGCTGGACGCCCGGTTCGGCGCCGAGGCGGTCCTGGGAGGGGTCTGCATGATCTCCACCCGGCTGGAGGACGGCGGCCGGATCGTTCATCTGAGCGACTTCCACCGCCTGACCTTCGGCGCCCGCTCGCCGGAGCAGACCGAGGCCGTCCGGGCCGTCGCCGCGGAGTTCCAGGGGGCGCGGTTCGAGACGATCGTCGCGCCCGACGTCGCGCTGGCGATGTGGGAGAAGTGGATCTTCCTCGCCACGTTGGCGGGGACCACCTGCCTGATGCGCGCGGCGATCGGCGACGTCGTCAGGGCCGGCGGGACCTCTTGCATCGCGGACATGTTCGGCGAGTGCCGCGCGATCGCCGACGCCCACGACCGCTCGCCCTCGCCGGCGTTCGCCGAGTTGGCCCTCGGCCGGCTGACCGGGCCGAATGACTCCACCCTGATCGCCTCCATGCTCTCCGACCTGGAGCGCGGCGGACCCACCGAGGCCGAGCACATCCTGGGCGACCTGCTCGCCCGCGGCGAGGCCAGGGGCCTGAAGGCCCCGACCCTCAAGGCGGCGCTGGTCGCCATCCGCGCCCAGGCCGAACGCGCGGCCCGGACGAAGCGATGACGCATTGACATAATCTCTAAGGAAGACATCAATGTCGATCCTGGGCCTCCTGGCGGTCGCGGCGGGCTTGACCCTGGCGACGGACGACGCGCGGCCGAACGTCGTGATCGTCTACGCCGACGACATGGGATATACCGACCTGGGCTGCTTCGGCGGCGACCTGGCGCGGACTCCGAATATCGACCGCATGGCCCGCGAGGGGCTCCGCCTGACGCGGTACTACTCGGCCTCGCCGATCTGCTCGCCGTCGCGCTGCGGGCTCTTGACCGGCCAGTTCCCGGCGCGTTGGCGGATCACCAGCTACCTCCAAACCCGAGCCGGCAACCGGGCGTGCGGCCAGGACGATTTCCTGGACCCCGAGGCGCCCTCGCTGCCGAGGGCGCTTCAGGCGGCCGGCTACGCGACGGCCCACGTCGGCAAGTGGCACCTCGGCGGCGGTCGCGACGTCGTGGACCCGCCCAAGTTCGCCGCTTACGGCTACGACCTGGGCCTGGGCACCTACGAGAGCCCCGAACCCCACCCCGACCTCACCGCGACCGACTGGATCTGGTCGCCTCGCGACCCCGTGAAGCGCTGGGACCGGACTCGCTGGATGGTCGACAGGACTTTGGAATTCTTGAAGGAACATCAGGGCAAGCCTTGCTTCGTGAATCTCTGGCTCGACGACGTCCACACCCCTTGGGTGCCGACGGAGGGGGACCAGGACGCCGGCCCCGACGGCAAGGGCCGCGGCAAGGCGTCGACCCCGGAGCGGCTCCGCGGCGTGCTGGAGGAACTGGACCGCCAGATAGGCCGATTGCTCGACGCGATCCGCGAGGAAAGCTCGGGCCGGTCGACCCTGGTCCTGTTCATGTCCGACAACGGCCCGCTGCCGACCTTCGAGCGCCGTCGAACCGGCGGCCTGCGCGGTAGCAAGTTGAGCCTGTACGAAGGCGGGATTCGGATGCCGTTCATCGCCTGGGGCCCTGGGATCGTCCCCCCCGGCGCGATCAACACGGCGAGCGTCGTGGGCGCCGTCGACCTCTTCCCCACCCTCTGCGCCCTGGCCGGCGCCCCCCTGCCCGACGGCTACCGGGGCGACGGCGAGGACGTGTCGGCGTTCCTCCGCGGCGAGCGCCCCGGGCGGTCCAAACCCCTGCTCTGGGAGTACGGCCGCAACCCCGACTCGTTCGCCCACCCCCGGGGCGACGACCGCTCCCCCAACGTCGCCATCCTGGAGGGCGACTGGAAGCTCCTCATCAACGACGACGGCCGGGGCGCCGAACTGTACGACCTCTCCACCGACCCCGAGGAGCGCTACGACCGCGCCGAGGCCCACCCCGACCTGGCCCGCCGCCTCTCCGCCGAGGCGCTCAAGTGGCGTCGGGCGATGCCGTGAGGGGCGTCCGCCCGTCTACCCCCGCGATCGCCACGGGTGTATCCTATGCGACGATGGCCTTCAATGATGCCGAGGGCGCCGGGGAGACCGATCCCATGGACGACGAAGGTTGGCTGGCGACGATCCGCGAACGCCCCGACGATCAAGCCGCGCGGCGCGGCTACGCCGACTGGTTGGTTGGGCGAGGGGACCCGCGGGCCGAATTCCTCCAAGCCGAGTCGAGGCTTCGAGATGCGTCTTTTGGCGACCGTTCCCGCCGGGCGTTGGGGCGGGCATGGCGAGAGGCCCGGATGAAACAGGATCCGGCGTGGCTCGCCCGCGTCGAGGTCGCCCCGCCGGCCCCGGGGTGGCTGCCGGTCGAGGTCCGCCGCCCCCCCGAAAACGGCCTGGACGACTGGCGCGAGTGGGCGGCCCGAAGCCACTACGAATGGGTCCTCCTCGCCGTCCTGGCGCCCATCGAGGACGTGGCCCGGACGGTGGTGGAACTCGGCATGGGAATGACGCCCGAGGGCGCCGTCGCCGCGCGCCGGTGGCTCCGCGGAGTGGCGGTCGGCTCCGATTCGACGACGGGGAGTCGTGTCGGCCGGATCATTCCGTTCTTGCAATTGACGGGGCACGCCTGGACGATCGCCATGTACTGTACGTTCAATTGCACCATTTCGGCGATGAACGCCGCTGAGGCCCACGCCCTCGCGCTTTCGGATCGGCTGGGGACGCTGGTCGCGACTTACGCGGCCGAGGATACGTCGTCGGCCGTCGGCTACGTCCTCTTCGAGTGCGGCGAGGAGATCGAGACCTTCGACGAGGAACCGGGGGAGATCACCTTCGGGTCGAAGCGACGACCGCCTCCGGACCCGTCGGCGGCGAAGGACGTGGATGGAGACCTTTTCCGCGCCCTCGGACTCTACCTTCCCGGCTTTTACGCGGACAGCGAAGGCGGCGTTCATTTAGACGTCCCAGGGCCGTCGCGACGCGCCCGCGCCGATTTGCTCGACCTCGATTTCGGCTCCGAACCGCTCGACCACCAGGCGATCCTGGAAGCGTCGACCTACCGAACGCGCATGTCCTCTTACCCGGCGATCCACGTCATCAGCATCGACGACTTTGGGGGATACGACCCCGAAGGCTACGGCGGGGAGGACGAGGACGAAGACGAACCGAAGTTTTGACTGGCGCCGACGCTTCCCCGGAACGAGGCGGCTGGTCCGCCCCTCCCATCTCGATAGAATGGGGATGGCGGTCAGCCGTGGGAGAGCCGCGCATCCATGGCCGGAGTTCCCACGCGAGCCTATCCCAGAAACGTCGCGAATCAAGAGACGAGGCCTCTCCGGTGGCAAGGCGGTGCGGAGTGGATGAATCACATCGATACAAAAGATCCCAGGCCGGCCAGGCGACGCGCGAGTTCCAGCTCTTGTGGGAAGCCAAAAATCGGCGAAGGATCCGTTTGATCAACAAGAAATACGCCGAAGGCCTCGACGCTCGGGAAACCGACGAACTCAAGACCTTGAAGCGGGCGTTCGCCGCTTACATGGAGACCGTCGCCCCACGGGACGGCGGCGTTTTGGACGAGCAGTACGCCCGGCTTGAGAAGCTGAAGCTGAAACTCAAGAAAGCCAAAGCCGAAAGAAGCGATCACGGCTGATGCCGCTCCCCACCCCCTATGGCTTTCCTCCCGAGCCGCATGTCCGGCGCCACGGCCCGGGCGGCTATCCGGAATACGGACGGTTCAAGGATTGGCTGCGCGACGAATTTCAATTTCGGTGCGCGTACTGCTTGTATCGGGAAGCCTGGGAAAGACGCGGCTGGCGTCGGTTCGAGATCGACCACGTCACGCCGCAATCCATCGCTCCGCATCGCGTCCTTGAGTACGACAACCTGGTCTACGCATGCGACGCCTGCAACAATTCCAAGGGGGACCAGATTCTCCCGAGCCCCTGCGATCTCGATTACTCGAAGCACGTTCGCTTCCTTGAGGACGGGGCGGTCGAAGCGCTGTCGCTCAAAGGGGAGTACTTGATCGAAATCCTAGGTCTGGACATCGGATATATCGAACGCGATCGGCGAAAGGTCTTCCGCAACTACGCGAAGCTCCTGGAGTTGATCGAGGAGTACGGAGAAGGGATCGATGAGGTGCGAGGCGAACTTCAGGAATTGCTCGGCTACCCCGACGACCCGCCCAACCTGAAACGGAAGCGTCCCCCCCGAAATACCCGACCCGACGGCAAGGACGACTGCTACTTCATCAGGCTGAAGGATCCCGCGTTTCCTCGGATCTATTGAGGAGGCGCGGGGGCCGCGTCGCGAGACGCTTCCAAAAGGGGTCGTCATGACTCGGGTGTTCAAGGGGCGGATCACGGGGGCGGGGGGCGGGCCGTTGGACGCGATCTTCGCGCCTCGGACGGTGGCGGTGATCGGGGCGACGGAGAAGGCCGACAGTCCGGGGCGGGCCGTCTTCCGGAACCTGGTCAGCAACCCGTTCGGCGCGACCGTCTTCCCGGTCAACCCCAACCGCCGCAACGTGCTGGGGGTCAAGGCGTACAGGGACGTGGCGTCGGTCCCGGACCCGGTCGACCTGGCGGTGGTGGCCGTGCCGGCGGCGACGGTCCCCGACGTGATCGCCGAGTGCGCCTCCGCCGGCGTGAAGGGGGCCGTGGTGATCGCCGCGGGGTTCCGCGAGACCGGCCCGGAGGGCGTCCGGTTGGAGTCCCGGATCCTGGAGCGCGCCCGCGCGGGGGGGATGCGGATCGTCGGTCCCAATTGCATGGGGGTGATGCGGCCTCCCGTCGGCATGAACGCCTCGTTCGCTCGCGTCCAGGCGCGGCCGGGGAGCGTCGGCTACATCAGCCAGAGCGGGGCGCTGGACGCCGCGGTGCTGGACTGGAGCCGCAAGGAGAACGTCGGCTTCAGCGCGTTCGTCTCGGTCGGCTCGATGCTCGACGTCGGCTGGGGCGACCTGATCGACTACCTCGGCGACGACCCGTACACCAAGAGCATCGTGCTGTACATGGAGTCGATCGGCGACGCGCGGGCGTTCCTGTCGGCGTCGCGCGAGGTGGCGTTGACCAAGCCGATCATCGTGCTGAAGGCCGGCCGTTCCGACGCCGCGGCGCGGGCGGCGGCGACCCACACCGGGGCCCTGATCGGCGGCGACGACGTCCTGGAGGCGGCCTTCCGCCGGGTGGGCGTCCTTCGGGTCGACTCGATCGCCGACGTCTTCGACATGGCCGACGTCCTCTCCAAGCAGCCCCGGCCGCGAGGGCCGAGGCTGGCCATCGTCACCAACGCGGGCGGTCCCGGCGTGCTGGCGGTCGACGCCCTGGTCGAAAACGGCGGCGCGCCGGCGGGGCTCTCGGCCGGGGCGCTCGCCGAACTCGACGCCTTCCTCCCGGCCGGCTGGAGCCGCGGCAACCCGGTCGACGTCCTGGGCGACGCCGACCCCGAGCGCTTCGACGGGACGGTCGACGCGCTGAAGCGCGACGACGGCGTCGACGGCCTGCTGGCGATCCTGACCCCGCAGGCCGCCGCCGACCCGACGGCCGTCGCCGAGCGCCTGAGCCGGCACGCGAAGACCCCCGGCAAGCCCGTGCTGGCCTGCTGGATGGGGGGCGAGTCCGTCGAGCGCGGGACCGCCGCCTTGACCGAGGCCGGAGTCCCCACCTACCCCCACCCCGACGCCGCGGCGCGGGTGTTCGCGCTGATGTGGCGGTCGTCGTACAACCTGCAAGGCTTATATGAGACTCCGACCATGCCTCCCGACGACGCCGCGGCCGGCTCGCCGCGGGAGCGGGTCGAGGCGCTTCTGGCCGAGGTCCGCCGCGAGGGTCGCTCGATCCTGACCGAGGCCGAGTCCAAGCGGGTCCTCTCGCTCTACGACGTCCCCGCCACCCCGACCGTCGTCGCGGCCTCCGCCGACGAGGCGGTCGAGGCGGCGACGGGCCTCGGCTGGCCGGTCGCGGTGAAGCTGAACTCCAGGACCGTCACCCACAAAAGCGACGTCGGCGGCGTCCGGCTGAACCTCTACGACGTCGACGCCGTCCGCGCCGCGTTCCACTCGATCGAACGGGCCGTGACCGCCGCGGCCGGGGCCGCCGCCTTCGAGGGCGTGGGCGTCCAGCCGATGATCCAGCCCGACTCCGGCGTGGAGGTGATGCTCGGCGCCAGCCTCGACCCCGACTTCGGCCCGGTCCTCCTCTTCGGCGCCGGCGGCCGTCACGTCGAGGTCCTCGGCGACCGCGCGCTGGGCCTGCCCCCCTTGAACTCCACGCTGGCGCGTCGCATGATGGAACAAACGCGCGTTTACAAGGCGCTCCAGGGAATCCGAGGCCAGGATTCGGTGGACATGGCGGCCCTGGAACGCCTCTTGGTGCGATTCAGCGACCTGGTCGTCGAGCAGCCCTGGATCAAGGAGATCGACGTCAACCCGCTGTTCGCCTCGACGGATCGGCTGATGGTCCTGGACGCCCGCATCATCGTCCACGGCCCGTTGATCCACGCCGACGACCTGCCGCGCGGGGCGATCCGGCCGTACCCCTCGCGGTACACGTTCTCCTGGACGTCCAGACAGGACGAGCAGGTTTTGATTCGTCCGATCCGTCCCGAGGACGAGCCGCTCCTGGTGAAGTTCCACGCCACGCTCTCGGATCGAACGGTGTCTCTGCGTTACTTCCACGCGATGAAGTACAGCGCCCGGGTCGCGCACGAGCGGCTGACGCGGATCTGCTTCATCGACTACGATCGCGAGATGGCCCTGGTCGGCGTCGGCCGCGACCGCCAAACCGGCGAGCGCCGGATTCTGGGCGTCAGCCGCCTGAGCAAGATCAGGGGGACCGACGACGCCGAGTTCGCCCTGATCGTCAGCGACGAGTACCAGGGCCGCGGCCTGGGCTCGGAACTCCTGCGCCGGATCCTGCAAGTCGGCCGCGACGAGCGCGTCGCCCGCGTCGTCGGCGAGGTCCTCCCGGAGAACGTCGAGATGATCCGCGTCTGCAAGAAGGTCGGCTTCCAGGTCAAGCACGATCTTGAGGAGGGCGTCGTCCGGGCGACGATGGAGCTTTGATCGCGGTTCGTTGCGACCGTCCGGCGCTTTTCGCTTGCGATCGCTCCCGACGGGCCGGATTCTAGCGAGGGGGCGCGCCGCGGCGCGCCCGATCGATCGTCCCTTCCTCCTCAGCGAGAGCGAGCCGCCATGACGACCGCCGACGTTTCCATCGCCCCCTTGGACGAACCGACTCGGGCCGATCGCGCGACCGCGCGGCTGATCGCGTTCGCGACGCTCGCCGCGGCGGCGGCTGGCCTCGCGGCGTGGGCCGCGGCCGAGGCGACCTACGATCGGCTCCAGCCGCCCATGGCCATGTTCAAGGGGGGGATGCCCACCGCGCCGGAGTTGATCGCCGCGGAGGCCGTGACGAACGCGGGGCTGGCGCGGCGGGCGGCGGTCGCCTTCGGGGCGCTCGGGGGGCTGTTGGGCGTTGGGCTGGGCGCCGCCGGCGGGCTGGCCCGAAGGTCGTCGCGGTCGGCGGTCGTCGCGGCCGTCGTGGGCGGCGCGCTGGGCGCGACGGTGGCCGCCGCGTCCTCCTGGATCGTCTTTCAGAAGGCCCCCAGGCTCCTGCCGCCCACGACCGACGAACTGATCGTCGCGATGACGGCCCAGGGGATCGTCGGCGGGCTGATCGGCGCGGCGGTCGGCTCGACGTTGGCGGCCGGCTCGGGACGTTCCGTCGCCCGCGGCGCGCTGGGGGGTCTGGTCGGCGGCGCGGCGGCGCTGGTCCTCTATCAGGTGATCGGGGCCGTGGCGCTGCCGCTGGCCGCCACGGCCGAGCCCGTCCCCAACGCGCCGGTCGCGCGGCTCTCCGCGCTGCTTTCGCTCGCCCTGTTGGCGACTCTCGGCGCGGTCGTCGTCTCGGCGCCGGACCCGCGTCGGGCGAGCCCCGAGCCGACCGTCGGCGGTCAGGGTCAGTAGACTTCGTTCAGGACCGGGTCGGAGCGTCGGGAATCGTCGAGGAGGTCCGGGTCCGTCGAGCGCCGCCGGTCGGCGCGGGTCGCCAGGACGCCGCGGACCACGACCACGACGAACAGGACGCCGGAGATCATGGCGACGAGCCCGCCGACTCCCGCCGCGGCGAAGCCGATCGTCTGGCTGATCCGGTCGACGATTTGCTCGTCGCCGTAGGTCTTGCGGGTCGCGTGTCCCCAGTAGCCGGCCACCGCCAATCCGCCGGCGAACATCCCCTGACCCACGCCGTAACAGAGCGGCTGCCAGGTGGCCAGCCGAGGCGTCGCGACGGTCCAGCCCAGCCGCGGCATCAGGACGAACAAACCACCCATGAAGCTGACCGTCACCGCGCCGATGCTCAGGTGGTAATGCGCCGGCACCAACGTCGTGTCGGCCGCGATCATCGCCCCCAGGACGAAGCCGGCCAGAAGCAGCGTCATGCCGGTCGCCAACGTGGTCCCCGCGGGGGTGAGGAAGCGACCCCGCCACCGCTCCCGCGACCGCGCCAGCGCCATCAAGGCGGCGACCATGAAGACGGAGACGGCCGGGAAGATCCCCAGCCGCATCATCCAGGTGAAGAGCGTCCCCGAGCGGTTCGTCAGGGTGATGCCGGGCCCGAACAGCGTCGGCCAAAGCAGAAGCGCGTAAAGCAGGAGCGCCGTCCGCCGCGAGGTCGCGCGGACGCCGGCGATCTCGTCCAGGAGCAGGCCCCAGACTCCGAGCATCGCCAGCACGCAGGCCACCTGGAAGACGTGGCCGCCTCCCCAGAAAAGGCGCTCGTAATAGACCTGGGCCGGTAGCGAGGGGTCGCGCGTCAGGTAGGCCCCGGCGATCGTCAGAAGCGCCACGACGTAGGCGGCCGCGGCGAACCGCACGGCGTCGCATGCCGACGGCGGCAGCAGGGCCGGGCCGTCGCGGTCGTCGTCGTAAATCCAGCGGCGGTCGACGAACGCCAAGGCCACGCCCAGGGCGAACAGCCCCAGGCCGGCGAGGAACAGCGGGTCGTCGAGGACCGGGACGTAGTTGGAGAGCAGCGGCACGGGCCTCGCGAACGCCCGAACCGTGAACAGGACCGCGCCCGCGACGGCCGTCGTCAGGGCGATCCCGGTCGCTTTGCCGCCGCGAGGGCCGGGGATCAGGTGGAACAGCCCGGCGATGAACGCCAGGAACCAGACGAGCACGGCGTGATCGACGTGGACCACCAGCGCCCGGCGGGCGAAGTCGACGTCGACGCCCGTCTCGGGGAACAGGGCCGCGACCCGGCCGACCAGAAGCACGACCGCCAGGGCGCCGGAAAGGCCCAGGGCCGCGACCGAAAGTCCGAACCAACGCGCGGCGTCGCGCGCGGGCGACTCGTCGCGAACCGTCTCCGAACGATACGAGTCGTATTCTTCGATGTTCACGGATCGTCCCGGATGATGGAGCGGGGATCGCGACGATTCGGAATCCGGAGCCGAACGAGGCCCACGCCGATCCTGGCCGCCCGTTCCTTCCCCTCTCCCGCCGGGAGAGGGCGGCCGCGAAGCGGCGGGCGGGGGTCGTGGCGTTTCGCGGACGCCGCCGGCCGCGCCGGGTTCAAACCGACGCTTTCTCCGAAGCGCGACGACCCTCACCCGGCCCTTCGGGCCACCCTCTCCCGGCGGGAGAGGGGATGTGGAACTTCGCGCCGTCCTGCCTGGATTCCGAGTCGCATTTATGTCGGGACTTCCCGAAATTCGTGGCGGTTCGGGAAGTCCCGTAAGATCGTATCCGTCCGCCCCCCCCGTTGGCAAGTTGGAAGCTCGCGGCGGTGCGCGTCACGGTGGGCGTCTTGAAAGTTGGTGGAATTTTTGTCCAGATGGAGGGTGACCGCG
>CALCIB010000381.1 GCA_937907525.1 uncultured Planctomycetales bacterium
TCAAGGGGAGAAGGCCGTTTGGCGACGGCTTGCGAAAAAGTGTCGGGTCGTCAGCGCCGGGAGAGGGGACGACGGACGGAACGCCCCCTCTGCTTCAAACCTCCAACTCCGGCACGTCGACCCAACGCCGTTCGCGCCAGGATTGGAGGCCGAGTTCGACGAGTTGGACGCCCTTGGCGCCTTCCAGGAGGTCCCAGGGGAAGTCGCCCTCGCCGTGGACGTGCTTGAGGAAGAGTTCCCACTGGACCTTGAAGGCGTTGTCATAAGTCGTCGTGTCGGGGACGAGGGCCCAGTCGTCGCGGTAGTCGTGTTCGTTGCGGACGTCGGGGTTCCAGACGGGCCTGGGGGTGTTGACGCGCGCTTGGGTCCGGCAGTCGGTCAGGCCGGCGACGGCCGAACCCAGGACGCCGTCGACCTGGAGCGTCAAGAGGTCGTCGCGGCGGACGCGGACGGCCCAGGAGCTGTTCATCTGGACGACCACGCCGTTTTCAAGCTCGAAGGTGGCGTAGGCGGCGTCGTCGGCGGTGGCCTCGTAGGGTCGGCCGCGTTCGTCGCGGCGCTCGGGGATGTGGCGGGCGCCGAGGCAGGAGACGCTTTTGATCGGGCCGAACGTGTTGTCGATCAGGTAGCGCCAGTGGCAGAGCATGTCCAGGATGATGCCGCCGCCGTCCTCGGCGCGGTAGTTCCAGGACGGCCGTTGCGCCGGCTGAAGGTCGCCCTCGAAGACCCAGTAGCCGAACTCGCCGCGGACGGAGAGGAGGCGGCCGAAGAAGCCGGCGTCGCGGAGCAGGGCCAGCTTGCGGACGCCCGGCAGCCAGAGCTTGTCCTGCACGACCCCGTTTTTGACCCCCGCGGCGCGGGCGGCGCGGACCAGGTCCAGCGCGGAGGCCAGGTCGGTGGCGACGGGTTTCTCGCAGTAGACGTGCTTGCCGGCGGCGATCGCCTTCTTCACGACGGCGGGACGGCCCCGGGTGGTGGCGGCGTCGAAGAAGACGGCGTCCTCGGGGTCGGCCAGGGCGGCGTCGAGGTCGGTCGTCCAGCGCGAGACGCCGGCCCGGCGCGCCAGGGCCGCGAGTTTGCCGGCGTCGCGGCCGACCAGGATCGGGTCGGGGATCAGGCGGTCGCCGTCGGCGAGCGCCACGCCTCCCTGGTCGCGGATGGCGACGAGGGAGCGGATCAGGTGCTGGTTGGTCCCCATCCGGCCGGTGACGCCGTGCATCACGACGCCGACGCGATGTTCCGCCATGTCCTTGTCCAACCCCTCGATGGTGTTCAGGAAGAGCGCGCGAGCCGCGACGTCGCGCCTCGACGGGCGGCCGTCATCGCCGCCGGGGCGCGTCGGCCCCGCTCCAGCCGCATCAGGTATTCGTCGCGAGGGATCTCGCGGGCGCCGAGGCTGACGAGGTGTTCGCTGCGGACCTGGCAGTCGAGCATCTCGAAGCCCTCCGCGGCCAGCCACTCGACCAGCGCGACCAGGGCGACCTTGGAGGCGTCGGTCTCGGCGTGGAACATCGACTCGCCGCAGAAGCAGCGGCCGGCGATCACGCCGTAGACCCCGCCGACCAACCGGCCGTCGCGCCAGGCCTCGACGCTTCGGGCCAGCCCCAGGCGGTGCAGGCGGCCGTAGGCGTCTTGCATCTCCGGCGTGATCCAGGTGCCGTCCTCGTGGTCGCGGGGGGTCTCGGCGCAGGCGCGGACGACCCGGTCGAAGGCGGCGTCGAAGCGGATCTCGAACCGGCCGGAGCGGATCGTCCGCGCGAGACGGCGGGAGATCCGGATCTCGGCCGGGAAGAGGACCAGCCGCGGATCGGGCGACCACCAGAGGATCGGCCCCTCCGGCTCGAACCAGGGGAAGATCCCGGCGTGGTAGGCCGCGATCAGGCGGTCGACGGCGAGATCCCCGCCGATCGCCAGCAGGCCCTCGGGCTCGGCCAGGTGGGGGGGAGGGAAGATCGGGTCGGGGCCGAGTCGGAAGAGGGCCATGAAGCCTGTTCTCTCCACGCCCGGCGTCTCGTCGCGACGCGCGGCGGCCCGACCCCGCGGTCTCAGGCCTTGCCGCGCTTGAGGGCTTCCAGCTCCTCCGCCGGGCCGAAGTTCTCCCGGTAGCGCGCGATGAACTCGTCGAGCGAATACGAGTGTTCCTGGGGTCCAGGATGCTCGATCGCGTACACCGCCGTCAAGGAGGCCATCCGGCCGACGACCGGCCAGGGCAGCCCCAGACTCATCCCCGCGACGAACCCGCCCCGGAAGGCGTCGCCCGCGCCGGTGGGATCCTTGACCTTCCCCGGCCTCGCCGGCGGGACCTCGAACTCCTCGCCGTCGACCGTCAGAAGCGCTCCCCGTTCGCCCAGCGTCATCACGCTGATGGGGACGCTCTTGCGCAATTCGGCCTCGGAGACTCCCAACTTCTCGGCCATCATGCCGAACTCGTAGTCGTTGCCGGCGAGGATTTTGGCGCCCTTGCGGCCCTCCTCCAACTCGGCCTTGTCCATCCGCGGCAGTTGCATCGACGGATCGTACAGGTACGGGACGCCGGCCACCGCGCATTCCGCGGCGTAGCGGCCCATGGCGGCCGGATCGTTGGGGGCGATGACCACCAGATCCTCGGGCGTCGCCCCCAGATCCTTGGGTGAGATCGTCGACGCCTTGGTCATCGCGCCGGGGTAGAACGCGATGAGTTGGTTGTCGGCCATGTCGGTGTTGACGAAGCAACTGGCGGTGTGCTCGTCCTTGACGACCCGGACGCCCGCATCGTCGACCCCCCTGGCCTTCAAGACCGCGCGGTAGTCCTCGAAGTCCTCGCCGACGGTCCCCACCAGGGTCGGCCGCTCGCCCAGAAGCGCCAGGTTGTAGGCGATGTTCGCCCCCGTCCCCCCGCGCCTCCGGGTCAACGAGTCGACCAGGAACGACACGCTCAGGACGTGGGCCTTGTCGGCGAGGATGTGGTCCTGGAACTTGCCCGGAAACACCATGATGTAGTCGTAGGCGATCGACCCGGTGACGAAGACGCGCATGAAAGTGAAAATCCTCTGGTGGGTGAACGGCCGGGAAAACCCTGGGGCCGGTTTCGTTCGTCATCCCCTCTCCCACCGGGAGAGGGTAGCCGCGTCAGCGGCGGGTGAGGGTCGCGGCGCTTCGCGGACGCCTTCGGCCGCGCTGGACGCGAACCGACGCTCGTTTCGAAGCGCGACGACCCCCGCCCGGCCCTTCGGGCCACCCTCTCCCGGCGGGCTGA
>CALCIB010000382.1 GCA_937907525.1 uncultured Planctomycetales bacterium
CGCTTCGCGGTCTGTCTTCCCCCGCGAGGGGGGAAGACCGTGATGGTCGTCCTTTGCCCACTTATGAGACAGACTCTTACTTGAGGGCCTTTTCCACCTGGGCGAGGGCGGGGCGTTCCAGGGGGTGGACGTCGGATTCCTTGAGGCCCCGGTCGCGGGCCTTGGCGAGGCTGCGGCGGGCGGCGTCCTGGTCGCCGGCGGCGAGTTGCGCCCGGGCCAGGTGGAAGAGGCGGGAGGGGGCCGGGTCGATGGCGACGGCGTCCTCCAGGTCTTTGACGGCCCTGGGGAAGTCGCCGTTGGTGGTGTAGACGACGGCCCTGGTGTCCAGCAGTTCGGGGACGGGTCCGCGAAGCTGGATGGCGCGGTTGATGAGTTTCAGGGGGTCGGCGCCCTTGTCCCCCTGGAGGGTCATCAGCCAGGCCAGGTTGTTGAGGGGGACGATCTCGCTGGCGTTCTTGGCCAGGACCTTGCGATAGAGTTCCATGGCTTCGGAGTAGCGTTCCTGGCGGTCGCGGATGGTCCCCAGGGCGACGGTCAAGAGGGCGGCGTCGGGGTTCTGCTGGAGCGAGCGCTCGATCCAGCCGCTGACGCGGGCGACCTGGTCGGGGTCGTTGAACCGTTGCTCGGAGAGGAGGATGGAGATCACCGCGGGGGCGATGGGCTCGGGGTCGGGTTGGGCCTTCCAGAGCGGCTCGCAGACGTCCAGGGCGTCCTTGATCCGGCCGCGGCGGCCGAGGAAGGTGGCGTATCCGAGTTGGTCCTCGAGCCGGGGCGACTCCTTGGCGTTGCGCTTGAGGATCGCCTCGGCCGCGTCGAGCAGGTCGATCTTCTCGGCCAACCCGCCCAGGGCGCGGGCCAGGGCGGGGGCGAGCTGGGGCCGGTCGGCGATCTCCCGGATCGCCTTGCGGGCCTCGGCGTCCTTGCCGGCGGCCTTGTCGAGCCGGGTTTGAAGCGCCATGGCGTTGAAGGCGTCGGGCTGGAAGACCTTGAGTCGGTCGATCAGGGCCTGGGCCTCGGCGGCGTCGGCCTCGGCGACGGGGGGGCGAAGGCGGTCGATCAGTTCGGAGGCGAAGTAGGTCAGGCGTCCGACCTGCTGGCTCAGGTCTTGCGTCGAGGTCGGCCGACGTTCGGTGTGGACCAGTTCGCGGAGTTCGGCGCGGGCCTTCTCCCAGTCGCCGTCGGCCTTGTAGATGCGGGCCAGGAGGTAGCGGTCGTCCTCGCTGGCGCGTTGTTCGTCGACGAGCTTCTGGAGGACCGCGGCCGCCTTGGTCCGATACGATACGATCTTCTGGGCGGCGTAGACGCGGGCCAGGACGCGGAGGTCCTCGACCTCCTCGGGGAGCGCGTCGTCGGCCTTGTCGGGGGGGGCGTAGAGGTAGAGGGCCTTCAGGGCCTGGCGGTAGTCGCCGGTGAGTTCGGAGCGGGCGACGTGGGTCAGGGCCAGGGTCCGGCGGGCCCAGGCGAGGTCGGCCGGGTCGGCGGCGGGCTTGCCGGCGGCGGGCTTGAGGATCGCGGTCAGCTCGGTTTCGACGTCGTCGACGAGGTTCATGCGGAGCAGGAACTCGACGTAGGCGCGGCGGCGCGAGAAGTCGGCCGGCTTGGCGGCCTGGGCCTTGGCGTGCCACTGCTTGGCGACGGCGACCCACTTGGCTTTCCGGGCGTCGTCGCCGGCGGCCTGGCCCCCCTGGGCGATCAGGTCGGCGCAGGTGGCCATCGTCTGGGGGGCGCGGTCGGGGCCGACGGCCCGTTCGATGGCGGCGACGGCCTGCTCGGCCTGGTCGAGTTTGCCGGTGGCCACCAGGAACTCGGTCAGGAGGACGCGGCGTTCGGGGTCGGCCGGTTCGGCGGCGACGGCCTGGCGGAGTTCGGTCTCGGCGGCGTCGAGCTTCTTCTGCCAGACCAGGAGTTGGACCAGCATGACCCGCTCGGCGAAGTCGTCGGGCTTCGCGGCGATCCGCTGGCGGACGATGGCCTCGGCGTCCTCGTAGTTCTTCTCGCCGACGACGCGCTGGAGGATCGACTTCTCGACGGCGGCGGCGTCGCGCGAGTCGGTGTTGAGGCTGGGGACCTTGCTCCAAAGCTGGCTCACCTCGGCGGTCCTGCCCGACTGCATCAGCAGTTCGGTGGCGCGGTGGACGACCGCCAGGCTCCGCTGGCCCATCTCGATGGCCTGGCGGTACAGGTCGGCCATGCGGCCGAGGCGGCGGCGACGGTCGTCGTCGTCCTTGGCCTGGTCGAGTTCCAGTTCCTCGAGGCGGGCGGCGGCCAGGGGGATGGCGGACCAGTCGGGCCGCCGCGACCTCAGCTCGCCCAGGGCGGCCTTGGCGTCGGTTCGGAGCTTGGCTTGCTCGGCGGGATCGGCGGCGCGGGGGATTCGCCAGGTGAGCAGTTCGATGTCGGCGAACCGGGCCATGTAGCCGTCGGCCCCCTCGACGCGGCGGATCTCGGCGATCTGCTTCTCGGCCTCGGCCTGGACCCGCCTCGCCTCGTCGGCGGCCTGGTCGGGCTTGGTTTCGAGGATCAGGGCGAGGGTTTGGAGGCGGGGGCGCAGGTCGTTGGGGGCCAGTTCGGCCGCCCGGGCCCAGACCGCCTTGGCCTCGTCCTTGGCGTCGCGGGCGGCCAGGGCCGTCCCCACGACGTCCAGCACGGCGACGCGTTGGTCGACCGGCAGGGAGTCGACCTCCCGGGACGCGGCGACCAGCTTGGCGTTCAGGTCGTCGCCGCCCTGGGCGACGAGGTGTCTGAGGCGGGCGAGGCTCAGCTCGCGCGAGTCGCCCAGGGAGGCCCGCGCCTCGTCGAGGATCTTGGTCGCCGCGGCGAAGTCGCGGCGGTCGGCCCGCAGGTCGGCCGCGGCGATCCAGATCTGGGCGGCCGCGGCGTCCTTGGGTCGTTGGGCCCGCGCCGCGTCGAGCAGCTTCACGGCCTCGTCGCGCAGGCCCTGGGCGGCCTTCAACTGGGCGGTCAGGACGACGGGGGTCGACGACGAGGGGGCGTCGCGGCCGATCTTGGCGATCAGGTCCTCGACCTCCCTCCAGTCGCGGCGGGCCGACTCGAGTCTGCGGTTGCGATCGATCAACAGGGCGGCCAGGGGGGGGCGCGCCGGCGGGGCCGTCTCGGCGATCGCGCGGTATTCGGAGATCGCGCGGTCGATCTCCCCCTGCTCCACCAGGCTGCCGATCCAGCTCAGGCGGGACGCCAGGTTGTCGGGGGCGTCGCGGGCGGCGCTGGCCAGGTAGGAGCGCTGGCGGTCCAGGTCGCCGAGGTTGCCGTAGCACTGGGCCAGGAGGCGGTCGATCCCGGCGCGCAAGGGGACGTTGGACGACAGGTCCAGGTTCGCGTTGACCAGCTTTTCGAGCAGGACCTTCTTGGCCTCGCTCCAGTCCCGCGCGTTGATCATGGCGAAGGCGGTGTAGTAGTCGGCGTAGACCCCCAGGCCGATCCGCTGGAGTTCGCGGACCTGGTCGCGCAGCTCGACCGTGGCGCCGCGGGAGGCGAGGACGTCGGCCAGGGTGACGCGCAGGGCCGCGTCGTCGGGGAGCGTCTCGACGCCCTCGCGGAGGGCCTTCAGGCCGCCGTCGGGGTCGCCGGCGTTCAACCGCCGCATCGCCGCGGCCAGGTGGAGCTGGCCCGACTTGGGCGCCGCCTTGAGCCCCTGGGCCAGGGCCGCCTCGGCCGCCTCGGCGTCCGGCGGGGTCCGTCGCAGGTTCGCCCGCGACAGCTCCAGGTACGGCTCGGCCTCCGCGGGCGCCAGCCGGATCGCGTCCTGGAAGTCGGCCGCGGCGGCCGAGGGGTCCCCTCCCGGCTCGAGGAATTGAAGGCGGTAGCGTCCCCGGGTCAGGTGGGTCCGGTAATCGTCCGGCTCGGCCTTGACCATCTCGTCGATCACGCGGTCGGCGTCCTCCGGGCTGTTCAGGTCCTCGCCCCGGTACAGCATCGCCATCCGCCGCCACGCCTCGAACCGCTCCTTGGCGTGCTCGGTCGCGGCCTTGCGGTACGCCTCCATGGCCTTGCCGTCCTGGCCGTCGGCCTGGAAGGCGCGCCCCAGCAGGTACGCCAGGTCGCCGTCGTCCGGCGCGCTTCGTTGCAGCAGCGTCAGGTTGGCCCGGGCCTCCGCGGCCTGTCGCGAGTCGGCCTTCTCGCCCAACCCCTCCACCTGGATCTCGACCAGGCCGCGACGCACGTCGTCGCGGCCGGGCTCGCGGCCCAGGACGTCCTTGTAAATCCGCGTCGCCTGCGCTATGCGGGCCGGCGTCCGCGACCGTTCCAGAAGCACCTTCGCGAACGCGACCTGGGCGTCGACGTCGTCGGGAAAGACCTTCACGTGCTGGAGGTAGAGTCCCTCCGCCTTCTCCAGATCGCCCGCCTTCACGGCCTCCTCGGCCGCGGCCAGGTTGGACTTGCCCAACCGGGCGACCTGGAATTGGCGCAACGCGACGACCGAAACGACGCTCAGGACGAGGACCACGGCCACGATGGCCAGGCGTCTCCGAGTCTTCGATCCCATGGGTCGGCCTCTCGAAATTGGTGCGAAACTCGAGGTGACGGCGTTCGGACGATCCGGAGGCGCGCCGCGACGCGGCCCGGCGGTCGCCCCAGTGTACACGGCCGCGGCGACCCGCGACAATGCGTGGCGCCGCCACGTCCCTTTAATGCAACGTTAGCTCCCCGCGACGTCCGCCACCCTTAAGAAACGGACCACTCGCCGGGTCTTACGCGCGGGCGGCCTCGACCGAACCCCACCCACGATTAACCGGGCATACTTCCCCCGGCCGCCGTCGCCGCCGCTACCGATCGACCGGACATACTTCGGGTCGGGGGTCGTCCCCCCCCGGCCGCCCGGCCAAACGTTCATGACGATGAACCGAGCATGGTTCGCCGCGGCTTCCCGAAGCCGCCGAACGGTCGTCGTCGCTCCCCGCGCCACCCCATTCGGCGCGCCCCTCCCAGCCCCGCGCGCGCCCCGGCGATCGCGGCGCGCTTTCGCCTGTCCACGCGGCCATGACGATTCATGGCGCATACTTGAGGGTCGACGGCCGTCGCGACCATCCGAACACTAACGACGTTCGGCCCGTAGTGGGCCGGCGTCCATGCCGATGAACCGAGCATGAATCGGCCGCCAAACGGCCTCGCGTCCACGATTGACCGGGCATACTTCTCACGATGTTCCGGACATACTTGGGGGCCGCACCCACGATTAACCGGACATGGACTAGCGATTAACCGGACATACTTAGCCTCTGTAAGTTCTTGATTGACACGGCCTTGCGGCGCAGAGACTTTGTTTCTAGACTCTTGTTCTAGACAGAAAGACAACACCACGGCGGCAAGCCGCCCTTGATGGTGCTTCTTTCTCGAAGGGCGGAAAGACAGGAAGGCCGGGTCCGGGACGGATCCCGATGCGACAGCCTCCGAGAAGGCCAACGCCGGGAGCATCGGGATGGCGGAACTGGGATTGACGTTCGAGGACGAGGAAGCCGTCGGGCCGCCGGCCGGGGGCGACAACGCCGCCGGGGGCGACGCCGGGTGGAAGGACGAGTTGAACCTCGCCGAGTTTCCGATCGCCGCCTTGACCGATCGGATCCCCGACGGCCAGACGACCCTGGTCTTCGAGGACCAGTTGGAACCGCGCGACAGCCCGCCGATCGTCCGTCGGCTGACGATCATGGGGACCCACAAGCACGGCCTGCCGACGTCCCTGGACGACGAGGTGCTGGTCGGGTTGATCCAGCTCACCAAGCGGCGGAGCAACTTCACCGACGCCCGGGTGCCGTTCTCGCGGTACGAGTTGATCGAGCTGTTGGGATGGCCCCAGAGCGGCCAGAGCTATCGCCGGATCGAGGAGGCGCTGCACCGTTGGGTCGGCGTGGTCCTGATGTACGAGAACGCCTGGTGGGACAACACGGCCAAGAGCTGGGTCGACGAGCAGTTCCACGTTTTGGACAACGTCACGCTCTACGACCGCGAGCGTTGGCGGCGGTCGTCGCGGGCGAAGTCGGGGAAGGCCGGCGCCAAGGCCGACAAGCCCCCCCTGCCCCTCTCCAGCTTCAAGTGGAACGACGTGATGTTCCAGTCGTTTCAAAGCGGCAACCTCAAGCAGCTCGACCTGGAGTTGTACTTGAAGCTCCGGCTGCCGACCACCAAGCGGATGTATCGCTTTCTGGACAAGCGGTTCTATCGCCGCGGCCGGCTGGAATTCGACCTGCGGACGCTCGCCTGCGAGCACATCGGCCTGAGCCGCGCCTACGCCCCGACCGAATTGAAAAGGCGGCTGAAGCCGGCGCTCGAGGAGTTGGAGCAGGTCGGGTTCCTGACGCCGCTCTCGCCCGAGGAGCGTTACGTCTACGTCAAGCGGGGGACCTGGCGGATCGTCCTGGCGCGGGGCCGCCGCGACGGCGATCCCGAGGGCGATTTCGCGGCCGAGGACGGCCTCGACGTCGCGGCGGTCCCCGACGACGCCGCGTTCGAGCTGGCCGAGGCGCTCCGCGCCCGGGGGGTCACGCCCAAGGCCGCGGCCGAGATGGTCGCCGATCTCCCAGCCGAGCGGATCCGGACCAAGATCGAGGTCTTCGACTGGATGACCCGCAACGGCGACAAGCGGGTGGGCAAGAACCCCGCGGGCTACCTCGTCGCCTCGATCCGATCCGACTACCAGGACCCGCCCGACTTCCGCTCCGCCGGCGCCGCCGCCGCCAAGCGCGAGGAGGCCGAGCGCAAGGCGGCCGACGCCAAGGCCGGAGCCAAGGCCGAGGCCGAGGCGAAGGCCAGGGCCGACGCCGACCGCGAGGCCCGACTCCGGGCCGCCTGGGAGGCGCTTCCCGAAGACCGACGCGACGCCATCCTCGCGGCCGTCAAGGCCGAACACCCCGGCCTGTCGCGCTGGAGGAAAATGCTCGAACCCCTCTGCCTCGCCGCCCTGGAGGCCCGGATCCGCGACGAGGGACAATCCCTCCCCTTCCCCGAGCCCGACCCCGCGGCCTGATCGAGATCCCCCCGCGCGCCGCCCCGACGGCCCGCGCGAAGCCGACGACTATGGTCCGGATATCGGTACGCGACGGGGCGACGGAAGCCCATCGGCGGCTTGCCGCCAACCTGGAGGAAGACCGCCTTCCAGCCCGCCCGTCCCCTCCCCTCTCCCGGCGGGAGAGGGGACGGCGCTCGCTTTTTCGCCATGGCCACGAGGGCGGCGCGGAGAATGGGTGGACATTCTCGCCGAGGCGCTTGACATGGATGGGTTGCGGCATGGATGATATTGAATACGGCGTCGTCCCGAGGTGTGACGGTAGGGGTGGGGGGGCGTCTGGGGGATGGGCATGGTGGACGAGGAAAAGGGGTCGTCGGGAAATTTGACTCTGGTCGGTCGGGCCGGCATGTTTTCCCGATTCACCATGGATTCGCCACTTGAGTCGGTCGCCACGAGTCGCACGAGCCCAACCACGGTCGCTGCCGTCGCCGAGCGAGGGCGGATCCTCTCCGCCGGGGAAGCGGGGGGCGGGATGAACATCTGAGATTTGGAGACTTGGTCATGCGCACGGGTGCATCGGACGTCCCCTCCCTGGGTCTTCGCAAGGGCCTTCGCCTGGACGCTCGGCTGAGGAAGGCGCGTCGCGACCGCATGCGTCGCGGCGTCCTGGAGTCGTTGGAGGATCGGACGCTCCTGGCGGTCGTCCCCGCGCCGCAGGCGGCCGTCTTCAACACGGTCTCCCAGAGCGGGGGGAACGTCAGCAGCCCGACGGTGGTGGTGGACCGCTACAACCCGAACAACCTGTTCGCGGTCTGGACCCGGAACGATCCCGACCTGGCGCCGGGCAACGTGACGGTGGTGGAGGGGGCGTACTCCAGCGACGGCGGCCAGGACTGGACGAACCTGGGCACGGGGGCCGGGCCGGGGCTTCAGATCGACCCCGCGATCGTCCCGGGGCCGGGGGTGAACCAGCGCTTCGCCCAGACGCTCGACCCCCAGGTCGCCTTTGACAACCAGCACAACGTCTACGTGCTGGTGCGGCAGGCCAACGCGGCCAACACCAGCGGGGCGCTGGTGCTCAGGAAGTTCGACTTCCCCGGCCCCAACCCGGACGGGACCGGCGCGGGCGGGACGCCGACCTGGACCGGCGACGTGATCGTCCGCCAGTACGTCGTCGACCCGGTCTTCAACCCGACCTTGACGGTCGACGACAACCTGGCGTCGTTCACCGATCCGGACACCGGGAACGTCCAGACCGACCCCTTCGCCGGCAACGTCTGGGTCGGCTGGAGCACCAGGGAGGCGCGGCCGACGGGGACCGCCTTCGACCAGACCCCCAACGGCCAGGTCTGGAACGCCAACTCGATCCAGGTCGTCACGTCGTCCGACGGCGGCCGGACCTTCAGCGCCGCGACCCAGGCGAACAACCAGAACCGCTGGACCGGTCCCACCGGGATCTTCGCCGACGCGACGCCTCAGATCGCCGTGGGTCAGGGGAAGTCGGTCCCCGCGGCGCAGGCGGCGGCCAACGCCGGCGGCGGCGCCGTGGTGGTCTGGGACAACTTCGGGCGGTACAACGCCTCCGCGACCAACCCCCAGGACGTCCCCGACCTGATCCAATCCAACGCCGTCTCCGGCGGGACCGCGTACACGGTGGCCGGCGGGACCGGGCCGATCGCCAACTCGCCGTCGTCCGCGGCCCCCTTCGACACGGCGACGACGGACTTCAACATCCCGGTCAACTTCACCGGGGCCGCGATGAACGAGGTGTTGTCCAAGCTGACGGTCAACATGACCCTTCAGCAGGAGAACATGGCCTGGATCAGCGCCGTGCTGATCGCGCCCGACGGTCGGACGGTGACCCTCTTCTCCAACGCCCAGGGGTCCGACGGCACGGCCCCGCCGGCCGACTACACGTTCGGCGTGACCGGGACCGACCTCGGCATCGTCGGGACGTACACGCAGAACAACGTGAAACTCACCTACGGCGCGATCGGCTCGACGTTCGACGACGAGGCCGCCCGCAGCATCAACGACCGGAGCGGCGCCGGCACCGGCTACACGGGCTATTTCCGCACCGAGGCCCAGCGCGGCGGCGCCGCCAACGGGCTGGCGAAGTTCAACGGCGCCACGCTCGGCTCGTTGAACTCCTTCGTCGACGGCGGCGGCGTCACGCATAACTGGGTCCTGCGGATCACCGCCTACGGCAACAACGGGTCGTCGACGACGGCCCTGGCGTCGAGGCTGCGGGATCTTTCGCTGACGTTCACCACCGGCGTCGAGGCCGACGGCGGGGCCGAGACGGTCGCCGCCACCCAGGTGCGCGGCAGTCAGACCGGCGTCTACCCCCGCGCCTCGGCCGCGGCGGGGACGCAGGGGATCGGCCCCGGGATCGACGTGACGCAGAACAACACCCTGGGCTCCTTCAGCCAGTACCAGGGGTGGATCTACGTCGCCTACACCGGCTTCCGGACGGGGCCGTTCAGCGGGCTCGCCAACCCGGCGGACAACACCGAGATCTACCTGGCCTGGTCCGACGACGGCGGCCAGACCTGGAACCGGCGGTTCAATCCGTTGACCGGCGAGGAGATCCCGGTCAACGACGACCAGGGCTCGATCGACGGCTTCAGCGGCGCCAACTCCAACGCCTCGCAGGGCCAGATCGTGGGCCGGGCCCAGTTCCTGCCCCAGGTGGCCGTCGACCAGGCGACCGGGACGCTGGTGATGTCGTGGCGCGACGGCCGCGACGACTCGGCGCGGACGCGGTCGTCGGTCTACGTCGGCGCCAGCATCGACGGCGGCTCCACGTTCAGCCAGCAGTCCTACGCCAACCCGGCGCAGACGGCCTTCGACCCCATCACCCAGAAGACGATCGCGCTGAACCCCGCGGGCGACAACCCCGGCGGCTCCGATCCGGCGTCCACGACCTTCGGCTACGGTACCCAGATGGGCCTGGCGGTCGCCGGCGGGCAGGTCTTTTTGGCCTGGGGCGGCAACCTGAACAGGTCGCACCTGAACTCCAGCAACGTCATCGTCGGCGACACGATGCGGACGTTCGTCGAGCGGATGACCGTCGCCGCGGGCCCGCGAGTGGTCGATAGCTCCCAGGGGCCGATCGACACCGCCAACGGCGTGTCGATCAATTCGTTCGTCGTGACCCTGGACCGGCCGATCGACGCGCCCGGGTTCGCCGCGTCGTTCACCCCGGCCGACGTCACGGTCTACTACCGCGGCACGTCCAACAACGACCCCTACGTCCCGATCGCGGCGACGTCGGTGACGCCGGTCGCCTCCAGCCTGGTCGTGGTCCGCGACCCCGTCACCGGCCAGGTCGTGAAGACCCTCGGCTACACCCAGTTCACGGTGACGTTCCCCACCCAGACGGCGGTCGGCACCTACAGCTACATCATCACGCCCCAGGTCAGCGACCGGATCCGCACCGTGACGATCGGGCTCGACGGGAGCGTCGCGGCGATCAAGGACGGCAACGAGATCGACCAGAACGCCGACGGCGTCGCCGGCCAGGATCCGCTGGCGTTCGCGTCCGGAGCCCCGTACCTGGGCTTCACTCCGGGCGATTACTACACGACGCCGGCGCTGGCCCGTCCCGAAGACGCCCTGTTCTGGTCCAACGTGGCTGGCGGGCCCTCGGTCCCGGGGTCGCTGACGGCGCAGATCCTCGGCTCGAAGACGCTCGCGGCGAGCCTGCCCTTGATCCTGCCGGGCGCGCACGTGATCGGGACGGAGGTGGAGAACCACGCGGACGGCGCGGGGTCCGGGACGCCGCTGGTCCCGCGCTCTTACCCGTCGCCCCAGTCGAACCAACCGATCCCCGCGTTCAACCAGTTGACGTCGCCGCTGACCGTGCCGGACGCGTTCACGGCGACCGACCTGACCGTGACCGTGAACCTGACCTCCCCGGATCTGTCGAGTCTCCGGTTGACGCTGGTCGCCCCCGACGGGACGACGGTGCCGCTGGTCCCGCTGGGCGGCCTGCAAGGGACGAACCTGACCGGCGCCGTCTTCAGCGACTCGGCCATGTGGCCGGTCGACTACGGCTCCGCGCCGTACACCGGCACGTTCCGGCCGGTGGGCGGGGCGTTCTCGAATCTGGTCGGCAAGTCGGTTTATGGGACGTGGCGGCTCGTGGTCTTCAACGTGGGCCCGCTCACGAGCGGGAGGTTGGTCGGCTGGACGCTGGGGGCCACCACGCCCGACTTCAACCTGACCCTGAACGATTCGGCCAGCCATCAGACCGTGGTCTTCGACCGGCCGATCCGGACGTCGAGCTTCACGGCGGACGACGTGCTCCAGATCATGGGGCCGACCGGGTCGTTGCTGGGTCCGCAATACTTCCAGTCGGACAAGTCGGGCCAGGCGATCCCCGCGCCGCCGTCGTCGACCGTGCCGGGGGTGCTGGAATCGACGCTGACGATCCCGACGTACCTCGGCGGCACGTTCGTGGCGTCGAACCTGACGGTGAGCCTCGGCTTGACGTTCCCGAACCTCTCGGGGCTTCGGATCGACCTGGTCGCCCCCGACGGCGTCACGATCGTGCCCCTGGTCCTCGCCGGCGGCCTGCAAGGGGCGAACCTGACCGGCACCGTCTTCGACGACTCGGCGGCGCGAACGATCACCAACGGGACCGCGCCGTACACCGGCGCGTTCCGACCCTCGGGCGGGTCGCTTTCGAGCCTCGTCGGCAACCTCCAGGGGATCTGGAGGTTGCGGATCACCAACACGGCGGCGCGAACGGTCGGCACGCTGACCGGCTGGTCGCTGGGCGCGACGCCGACGATCAGCGTCACCCCCGTCAACCCGACGACGGTGGGCGGCGTCGAGGTCGCCACGGCGTTCAACGTCAACTTCCCGACCCGGGTGCTCAGCGGCACGTACACGATCCAGCTCGGCTCGGACATCACCGACGTCAACGGCCAGAAGATCGACCGCAACCTCAACGCCGGGCTCGACGTCCGCCGGGGCGAGGCCCCGTTGGTCCCGGTCACGCCGGTCTCCTACGGCGCGAGGACGTCCGAACCGCCCGACGGGACCACGCTGGTCAAGTCGACGATCCAGGTGCCGGACAACTTCCCGGTCCAGGGGACCACGACCAGCTCGGGCGTCTCGGGCCTGCGGCTGCTGTTGACCCTCTCCTCGCCCGACGTCAGCAAGCTGACGGCGACCCTGACCCACAACGGGGTGTCGGTCACCCTGTTCGCCAACCTGATCCAGGGGACCGACGCCGGCGGGTTCACCAACGTCATCTTCGACGACCGGGCCGCCTCGCCGATCAGCCAGGCGTCGCCGCCGTACACCGGCGCCTCGTTCAACCCGCTGATGGCGCTTTTGAACGGCGGGTTCGAGAACGCCACCTCCGGCGGCGCCTGGGTCCTGACGATCGAGGGGACGTCGCCGACCGCGCAGGCCTCGCTGTCGAGCTGGTCGCTCCTGTTCCAGAAGCCGCTGCCGACCTCCGGGCTGGGCGAGCCGGTCGCCGACCAGACCAGTTCGAGCTTCCGGATCTTCCAGACCGACCTGACCAACGACCTGTCGCACAACACCTGGACGTCCGTCGGGGCCGCGTCGGTCCTGCCCAACAGCGTCGAGGGCACGGCCGGCCGGATCTCGGCCCTGGCGCAGGACCCGTCGGACCCGACGGGCAACACGTTCTACATCGGCGGCGCCAGCGGCGGCGTCTGGAAGACGACCAACTTCCTGACCACCGACCGGAACGGCCCCACCTACGTCCCGCTGACCGACTTCGGCCCGACCAGCGGGTTGAACGTCGGCGCGATCGCCGTCTTCCCGCGGAACAACGACCCCAACCAGTCGATCGTCATCGCCTCCACGGGCGAGGGCGACCGGGGGACGGCGGGCGTCGGGTTCCTGATCTCCAAGGACGGCGGGGCCACCTGGAGGCTGCTGGACAGCTCGACCAACGTCGACGGCGCCGGCGCGCCGTTGCCGTTGAACTCGCCGGCCCGCGATCACGTCTTCGTCGGCGCGACCACGTTCAAGGTCGTGGTCGATCCCAAGTTGACGCTCCAGGGCCAGGTCATCATCTACGCGGCCGTCGGCGGCCCCAACGGCGGCCTGTGGCGCAGCGTCGACTCCGGCGACCACTGGACCCTGATGCGCGCCGGCCAGGCCACCGACGTGGTCCTCGACCCCACGAGCAAAACCGGCGGCGGCGACGATCCCAACCTGCTGACGCTCTACGCCGGCTTCCAGGGCGACGGCGTCTACGTCAGCCCCAACCGGGGCCAGAGCTGGAACCCGCTTTCCGGCGGCGTCGGCAACCCGCTTTTGATCGACCTGTTCAAGGACGGTCCGGTCCCGGTGGCCAACGGCGGCGTCAGCCCGATGGGGGCCAACGGCCGGATCGCCCTCGCCAAGCCGGCCCTCACCGGCAACACGAACCAGGACGCGCTCTACGCCGGCTGGATCTACGCGGCGGTGGCCAACGGCGGCGGCACCGCCATCAGCCTGTACATGTCCAAGGACTTCGGCCAGAACTGGGTGCGGGTCCGCTTCCCCAGCGAGCCGAGGGCCGCCGACTTCACGCCGACGATCCCCAGCAACAGCCTCGCCCTGGCCGATTACGACCTGGCCAACGGCACGGCCAACATCTCCCTCGGCCTGACCGTCGACCCGTCCAATCCCAACATCGTCTACCTGGGCGGCTCGCAGATCCCGACGTCGGCCTCGGGCGTCATCCGGATCGACGTCACTCGGATCTGGGACGCCTACAACCTGACGCTCTACTCGGCCGTCGCCCCCGACGGCCTGACCGACTGGAACTCCACCGGCCCGGTCACCCCCGGCGACCGCCTCGCCGCGCTGCCGAGCACGGTCGTCCCTCCCACGATCCCCCCGCCGGGGTTCGTGAACTACATCCGCGACCCCTACAACCCGTTCGTCGCCGGGGCCACCCGCTTCGTCTACAACCTGAACCAGTTCGCCAACAACGGCTTCGGCGCCGCCTGGACCCCCTTCGACCAGTTCGTCGCCCCCGGCGCCGCGCCGGTCTACGACACGCTCATGGGCGCCGGCCAGGTGCCGACCTATGAGCACATGGTCACGTTCATCGACCCGACGACCGGGATGACGCGGCTGGTCTTCGGCACCAACCGCGGCGTCTGGTCGGTCCTGGACGACGACGGCAAGCCGCTGGTCGGCCAGAGCGTCGGCACCGTCCCCACCCCCGGCGCCAGCCGCAACGGCAACCTGGCGGTCGCCCAGTACTTCTACGGCGCCGCCCAGCCCAGCGCCCTGGCGCTTTCGGCCCAGGCGAACTACGACAAGGCCCTCTTCTACGCCAGCGGCAACGACCAGGACCAGTACTCCAGCGGGACGATCCTGGGCGACGGCAACCTGATCTGGGATCCCAACCGGGGGCCGAACCCCATCACCGGCCTTCCCATGGTCCAGGGGGTCTTCGGCGGCGGCGTCGCGGTCGACCCCCAGGGGCTCGGAACGCTCTACCAGGCGTTCCAGGCCAACACGATGCTGGCGAACATGGACACGACCTTCTTCCAGGTCAACCACGTCACCAGGACGTTCGGCCTGATCCCCGCGGCCGGCGACCTCGCCCAGTGGAACGCGACCTCCGGGGCGACCTTCGCCGTCAACCCCCTCTCCGGCCAGCAGCTCATCATCAGCGCGGCCAACGGTCGGATCTACTCGACCACCGACCAGGGGACGACCTGGTTCCTGATCGGCGATTCGGGGACTTTCGGCGGCCCCTCGACCTACAGCAAGGCCCTGGCCTACGGGGCGCCGGAGCCCGGCGCGACGGTGGGCAACCTCGGCAACTTCATGTACGTCGGCACCGCGGGCGGCCGGGTCTTCATCACCCAGACCGGCGGCGGCGGCCAGGGCAACGACTGGACCGAGGTCTCCGCGGGCCTCGACGGCTCGGCCGTGCAGCGGATCGTCCCCAGCCCGACGCGCGGCAACCATTCGGCCTACGCCGTCACCCAGCTGGGGGTCTACTACATCGCCGACTCCACCGCGGCGGGCGCGACCTGGACGGCGGTCACGGGCAACCTTCGCACCCTGCCGATCTCGATCTTCGGCGAGTCCTACGCGATGGGCGACGGCGACCCCCTCTCCCAGTCGCTGACGCTCTCGGCCCTGGCCGTCGACTGGCGGTACCTGATCCCCAACTCGTCCGGCGACCCGGTCGGGCCGGGCCTGCACCCGGTCCTCTACGTCGCCGGCGACGCCGGCGTCTTCCGCTCGCTCGACAATGGCGCGACCTGGTCGCTGTTCCCCAACACCGACGTCGACGCCGCCCAGGTCCAGGGGGGCCTGCTCCCCCGGTCCACGGTCACCGACCTGGACCTCTCGGTGGGGGCGATCAACCCGGCCACCGGCGTCTCCAACCTGATGGGGGCGCTCGACCCGACCGCGCCCGGCTCGGCCAACGACCCCAACCTGCTGTACGCCACCACCTGGGGCCGCAGCGCCTACGCCATCCGGCTCGCGCCGCTGGTCCTTCCCGGCACGACCCGCGTCAACCCGGCCGACGTCAGCGGCGTCGCCCCCGACGGCTCGCCGATCGTCAAGTCGTCCTCGTTCGGGATCTCCGGACTGAGCATGACCACCGGCTTCGGCAACGCCACCAGGATCACGATCTACAGCGTGACCGACGGCAAGGTCGTCGCCGGCTTCGACCCCGCCAACCCGACCGCCACCAACGTCGCGGCCAACTGGACGGACATCAACGGCAACTTCAACATCCAGATCCCCCAGGGCGCCATCACCACCAACGGCGCGAAGGTCTTCCAGATCCGCGCGACCGACGACACCGGCTCGATCGGCAACACGATCACCCTGGAGCTGACCCTGGACGCCTCCGACCTGGAGCCGCCCAACGCCCCGATCACGCCGACCCTGGCGCTCAACCCCGCGGACAACACCGGGCTGGTCCCCGCGGATAACTTCACCAACAAGCCGACCCCGACGTTCCAGGGCGTCACGTCCAAGAACGCCTCGGTCCGGCTCTACTACTCGACCGACGGCGGCGCGACCTGGCTCCCCGGCTCGACGGGGGTCAGCTCGACCGCCGGGACGTTCGCGATCCCGCTGACCGACTCCAACGGCGTCCCCCTGCCCGACGGGACGTACATGGTCACGGCCATCGCGACCAACTCCAAGGGCTCCTCGCCGTCGGCCTCGCCCGTCACCATCCACATCAAGGTCCACGGCCCGACCACCGCGCCGAGCCTGGGGCTTTCCCCGGGGTCCGACTCGGGGATCGTCGGCGACGGCGTCACCAACGTCCACATGCCGTTCCTCTACGGATCGGTCGGGGCGGCCGACGCCAACTCGTTCATCCGGATCTACCGCGCCGGCACCCAGAACACCGGCCCGATCCTCGCCCAGACGACCTCCAACGGCGTCGGCGACTTCGCGGTTCGGCTGGCGCAGCCGCTGAACAACGGCGTGATCGCGCTGACGGCCGTGGTCGTGGACCAGGCGGGCAACGTCGGCCCGGCCTCGACCTCGCCGCTTACGATCTCCGTCGTCACCACCCGCCTGGACTACAGCGGCAGCGACCTCGACGCCGGCGGCTTCGTCCTGCTGTCGCAGTCGCAGGGGGCGCTTTTCTACCGCAACCAGGCGGACGGCGTCGGCCAGTGGTACGGCAAGCCGACCCCGACGTCGACCCTCCCGACCTGGTTCTCCAACGGCCGGCGGATCGGCGCGGCCGGCGACGTCCCCGTGGTCGGCGACTTCGACGCCGACGGCAAGGAGGACCTGGCGACCTACACCCCCTCGACCCAGACGTGGCACGTCTCCATGTCCGGCGGCGGGTCTCAATCGTTCTCCTTCGGCGTCGGCCCCGCCACGATCCCCCTGACGGGGAACTTCGACGGCGTCGGAGCCACCCAGTACGGCACCTTCGACGTGGTCGGCGGTCAGGGCTCCTGGCAGATGACGTCCTCCTCGGGCGGGTTGCAGGCGTTCGTCTTCGGCAAGGCCGGCGACGTCCCCTTGACCGGCGACTTCCTCGGCCGGGGCTACGACCAGGCGGCCGTCTACCGGCCGAGCACCGGCGAGTTCCGGGTCTACGACAAGGCCAACCCCGGCGCCGACGGCCAGCTCCTGACCACCATGGCGCCCAACCAGATCCCGGTCCCGGGCTACTACGAGAACCTGGCGTACAAGAACCTGGGCCAGCCGTACCGGATGGTCCCGGCGGTCTTCAACGCGGCGACCGGGACCTTCACGGTCGCCAGGCTCTCCGGTTCGACGTTCGCGAGCACGGCCGTCTTCAAGCCGGGCGACGTCCCCGCGCCGGGCGACTACTTCGGCCTCGGCTGGGACCTGCCGACCGTCTACCGCCCCAGCACCGGGTCGTTCCTGACGAAGCAGGACCAGACCCAGCCCACCGGCGCCGACGCCGTGATCGTGGGCTTCCCCGGCACCGCCAACCTGCCGGTCGTTCCGGCGGGGGCGCCGCTGGCCTACCGCATGTCCACGCCCTCCCCGCTTGAGGCCGCGCCCGCCCCGGCTCCCGTCTTGGCCTCGGCTCCGGCTCCGGCCTCGGCTCCCGATCTGGCCCTGGCCCTGGCTCCCGCCTCGGCCTTGGCTTCGGCCTCGACGCCGCCGGCTCCGGTTCTCGCGTCGGTACCGACCCCGACCCCGACCCCGGCTCCGACCCTGACTCCGCCGGCCCCGGCCGCGGTCGTCGTCACGCCGTCGCTGGCGGTCTCGCCGACGAGTCCGGCGGGGGCGCGGCAGCCGGTGTTCGCCGGGGTCGCGGCGCCGGGGACGACGGTGGTCCTGACGCTGAGCAGGACGGGCCAGCGCGGGTCGAGGGGGGTGGGGACGGCGACGGCCGACGCCGCCGGCTCGTACTCCTTCCAGATTCCGGCCGGCTTCCCGCTCGGCTCGTACGCCCTGGTCGCCTCCGCGCTGGGGGCCGGCGGCCAGACGACGCCGATCGCCTCGACGACGTTCCGGATCGCGCCGGCGGCCGCGTCGCGGGCTCCGATGATCGTCCGGCCGGCGCCCGCGTCGCGGCGGTTGATCGCCGGTCGTCCCGCCCGGCCGACGCCGGCGCCGCGTCCGGCGGCCGCGCCCGGGGCGCTGGTCGTCGGACGGCTCGCCCGGCCGGCGGTCGCGCCGGCCCAGCCGGTGGAGGTCGATCCGGTCGGCGCCGCCATCAGCTCGCTCCTCGACTCCCGCCCGAGGGGCTCGATGCGGAAGTAAGGCCGATCGCGGCTTCCGAGTCGGCTTTCGGCGCTCGTCGCGGCCGGCGGTTCGAGAGGGCGCCTCTCGGGCCGTCGGCCTTTTCCATTCCCGCGACGACGACCGCGTTCGCGACCTTCCGCCGGAGGCCGGGGTCGGCGGCGCGGGTTCGCTCGCGCGGGAACGGGTCGCAACGCGACCACGCAAGTTCATCTCTGGAAACGACCTTGGCGACGGTCGCGGCGGCTTCGTTCGCGCGGTCGGACGTCTCGCGGCGGGAGCCGCGGAGGAGCTTGATCGCGACCGCGTCGGGGCCGTCGACGACGGGGACGGCCTGGAACGTCGGCGGAGCCTCGTCGGGGTCGACCGCGACCGCGGTCGGGGCCGGGGACGGCGCGGGCGCGGCGTTCATCTTGATCGGTGGCGGGGTCGTCTCGGGCTCGGGCTTCGGAATCGGGGCCGGCGCGGGCGCGGCCTTGGCGGCTTTTTTGTCGAGGGCGGCGGATTCCTTGCGGAGTCGGTTGAGGGTGTCCAGGGCGCGGGTCAACTCGCGCGAGCGCGCGGCGTGGGAGCGGCGGAGGCGCTCGGCGTCGTCGCCGGGGTGGAACGAGGCGCGCTCGGCGGTTTCGAGGGCGTCGTCGCCGTCGGCGGCCTCCAGTTCGGCGACGCGGGCGTCGAGGCGCTCGATCTCGGCGGCGGCGGCGGCCAGCAGAAAGGCGACGCCGGCGGCCTTGTCGGCCGGCCTGGGGGCGACCGCCCGCCAGGTCCGCCAGGCGCTGAAGGCGGGGTCGTCGTGGGGCGTGTGCTCCTGGATCAGCTTCCAGAAGCGGACGCCCCAGCCCTCCTCGATCGCCTCCCAGGCGAGGAAGACGGCATTGACGGCCGGGTCGTCCACGGCGCTGAAGGGTTGCTTGCCCGAGAGGCGGACGAACTTGAACTGGTCGAGATAGGTCCATGGCTCGTCGGCGAGGATCAGGGCGTGGATCTCGGCCCAGCGGTCGCGGAGCCAGCGCGCGCCCTCGGAGATCGACTCCAGCTCGGCCACGAACCCGGCGGGGTCGTCGGTCCAGTCCGGGCCCGAGCCGGGGAGGATCCGCTTGCCGGTCATGTACAGCAGTTTGCGGCCGAGGTCGCCGACGCGGGCCACGCGGCGCGCGCGGGCGTCGACCAGGGC
The DNA here is from genome assembly GCA_937907525.1 of uncultured Planctomycetales bacterium. Lineage (GTDB taxonomy): Bacteria > Planctomycetota > Planctomycetia > Isosphaerales > Isosphaeraceae > Paludisphaera. The sequence continues at coordinate 19,338 of CALCIB010000382.1, forward strand.
GCGGCGGACGCGGCGGGAGAGCAAGGCGGCCTCGCAGCGTTCGGCGCGGTCCAGCGCCCACGACGCCCTGGCGGCGCGGGTGACCAGGTCGGTCTCCACGGCCCCGACGGGTCGGTACGAATCGATCCAGTCCTGGATCCGCCGCGCCAGTTCGGCGGCGTCCTCCTGCGGCAAGACCGGCGCGGCGAGCGTTTTGGCCCGCCGGCCGTGCTTCAGCGCGTTGAGCCGGCTGCGGGCCTTGCCGGCCTCGGTCCTGGGTCCGGTCGACTTCCGGGCGTTCTCCCGGTTGGCTTGCGTCTGGGCCTCGGTGGTCATCGGGCGCGTCTCCTGGCGTGGCGAAGAGTCCTCCATGAAGGCCGATGTCCCGGGAATCGCGTTTGCGACGGGGATTCAAGGAAAGTTGAACGGAATGGACGGAAAATCTAGTGAGAGGCGGGCGCGGCGACCGAAATCCCCTCTCCCGCCGGGCATAGACATGGCCATAACTTTTCGACTGGGAATTTGGGAAGGATGGGGGAGTGCCTGATGTCCCCTCTCCCG
>CALCIB010000383.1 GCA_937907525.1 uncultured Planctomycetales bacterium
ATCCAACGACTCGTAAACGTCCCGCGCCTTCTCCGTCGAGGAATTCATCCACGGACTTCCCAGATTGACGCAGATTCGGATCGGACAATTTAATGTAATCTGTGTTAATCTGCGAAATCCGTGGATATTCTCTCCCAGGTTGTTCGCGGGAAGTTGTTTCGGCGGCGTTCCAAGGGGCGGATGAGGGGTGGCGCGACCGAAAGCCGGCGGGAATCCCCCTCATCCGGCCTTCGGCCACCTTCTCCCACAAGGGGAGAAGGGATTCAGATATTCACTCGGCTCTGGTGGTTCCCAGAGAGCAAGCGGTGGGCGCTCTCGTTCGACGGCCGTCCGTCAGTGTCCGCCGGCGTGGGCGTGGCCTCCGCCGCCGTGGGCGGCGTGGGCGCCCTGGAAGAGCGGGTGGGCCGGGTCGCCGGCGGCGGCGATGTAGGCGATCAGGTCGAGGATCTCCTCGCGGGTCAGCTTGTCGAGCAGACCCTTGGGCATCAGCGAGGTCTTCGACGCCGTCCGGTCGGCGACGTCGGCCTTGGCGATGGCGCGGGCCTCCGTGCTGACCAGCGGGTTCTCGACGATCCGGATCACGTCGGGAGTCTCCTCGACGATCAGGCCGGCGACGATCTGGCCGGACTCCAGCTCGATCGCGTGCGAGGCGAACTTCTCGTTGATCTCGGCCGAGGGCTCCAGGACGTTCTTGAGCAGGTCGGCCGGGGACTGCTTGGGGTCGAGGCTGGCCAGGTCCGGGCCGAACGCCTTGCCGGTCCCGCCCAACTGGTGGCACGCCGAGCACGAGGCGAGCTCGAACAACTGCCGGCCGTTCTGGAACGAGCGTCCGGCCTCGGCGCCGTCGGCGGCGTCGAGCTGGGCGATCGCCCCCTTCAGGTCGTCGAAGCTCCACTCGGTGCGCGGGCGGGTCGACTTGAGGAGCTCGTCCTTGATCGGCAACGGGTTGGCGGCCAGGTAGCCCTCGGGCGAGGCCAGGTATTCGTCCAGGTCGGCCACGACGTAGAGCGCCCCGTACATCCGCCGCCAGTGGCCGGGGTAGGTGCAGACGAACGGCAGGACGCCGGGCTCCGTCGGCGCGGTGAAGGCGATGCGCTCCGTCTCGCGGGGTTGCAGCAGCTTGCTCGCCAGGACGATCTTGTCCGACGGCGGCACATACTGGCGCTTCATGGCGTCGGCCTGAAGGCCGGTCTTCTCGGCCAGTTCGCCGACCTCCTCCAGCGCCCCGGCCCGGGTGACGACGAAGTTGTGGGGCATCACGTCGACGTTCTCGAAGACGAACTCGACGGGCTTGCCGGCCTGGACGACGATCCGGTCGACGTCGTAGCGCATCTGCTCCAACACGGTGCCGATCCGGACGGCGCGGACGCCCAGGTCGCCCAGGGCCTTGCGGACGGCCCTCGCCTGGTCGGCCGGCAGGCGGGAGGCGACCAGATCGCCCAGTTGCAGGGCCTCGAGCGCCGCGGGGGCGCGACGGTCGGCGACGGGGACGGCGGCGAGTTGGGCCAATAGCGCGTCGGCCAGCGGTTGCAGCCCGGCGTCGGGCCACGAGGCGGCCGGCAGCTTTTGAAGCGCGGCGACCGCGGCGCGGCGGTCGATCGGCTCTCCTTCGCGGACGAACCGCGAGAGGGCGGCGAAGGCGTCGGCCTCATGGCCCCGCATCGTGGTCATGGCCTCCATCGCGGCGCGTCGGACCAGTCCGGCGGGGCCGTCGCCATGGTACTCGAAGCGGCTGGAAGTCTCCGGCGCGGGGTTGCCGTCGCGGCGGTCGACGACCTGGCGGGAGGCGTCGAGCACGGTCAGGTCGAAGCCGTCGAGCCGGCGGCCGAGCTGGCCCTCGGTTCGGTTGTAAACGACGATCGCCTCGATGGGGAGTTCGGCGCCGAGGTCGACCTCCCACCAGGGGGAGGCGGTCTGTTCCTGGGTGTGGGTCTGGCCGCCGTCGCCGAAGGATCCGGACGTGTTGCCGTCGATGGCGCGGGAGGCGGCGCCGCCGTTGGAGGTGTTCGACTGGGACGCCTCGCCGCGGCGGGCGACGTTGCGGCCGCCGCTGAAAACCTCGACCTCGGCGAGCGTGAGCGTGCCGCGGGTCGGCAGGGAGACGCGGACGAACCGGCCGAGCGTGCCCCGATCGCCCGCGTCGGCCGCGCCGGCGGGGAGGGCCGTTAGAAGCGGCTCGACCTTCGGGTACAGCCCGGCGCGGACGATGGGGTCGCGGATCACCGGGGCGGCGGCCAGGAAGTCGCGCAGGCTCCGGGTGGAGCGGGCGGCGAGTTCCCAGGCGGCGTCGGCCGAGCCGTCGGCGGCGACCATCGCCGCGTATCCGATCCGGCGGGCGATCGGCGACTTGCCGGCGGTCGCCAGCGCCTCGGCCTGGCCGCGGACGTCGGCCAGTTCGGCGCGGTCGCGCTCGCCGAGCAGCCGGCCCAGTTCCATCGCCACGGCGTCGGCGACGGCGGCGGCGCCCTCGGCGTCGCGGGCCCTCAGGGCCTCCATCAGCACCCGCGCGGGGCTCTGGCCCGCCGTCGCGGCCAGGTCGCCAAGGGCCTTGCGGCGGTCCTCCTCGGCGGCGTCGGGACGGAAGAGGACCTCCCGCAGCACGGCGGCCGACCGCTTCATCTTGAGAAGGTCGGCGGTGGCCGCGCGGTCCAGGAAGTACCGCGCCGCGGCCTGGCTCTGGAACTCGATCGAGCGGCCCTCGCGGAGGGCCTTCTTGACGATCGGCTCAAGCGCCCGCAGGGTCTCGCCGCGGGCGTAGTCCAGGTAGTAGTCGCTGGGGCTCTCGGCGGTGGTCAGCGCGACGTCCAGGGCGTCGGGCTCGTCGAAGAAGCTGGCGGCGCGGACGACCTCCAGGCGGACCCTCGGATGGACGTCTCGGGCGAGCCCGCGGAGCAGGTCGAGCGCCTCGGGGACGCGGTCGCGCCAGCAGCAGAGGACGCGGACGGCCGCGGCGCGGGCGCGGAAGTCGGGGGACGCCAGGCAGCGCTTCAGCAGATCGACGTTCACGTCGTCATACGTCTGAGAGACCCAGAGCGTCTCCAGGACGTGGTGTTCGTGGTCGGGGTCGTTCGGATCGAGCTTGGCGACCCAGGCGGCGAGCGCCGGGAGGACCTGGTCGGCGGGGCGGGCGCACAGTTCGGTCTTGACCCGGTAGCGGACGCGGTCCTCGGGCGACTTGAGCTGGTCCAGCAGATCGGCGACGGTCGCGCCGGCGATCCTGGCGGGGGTCGCCAGAGGACGGCCCTCGTGGACCACCCGGTAGACGCGGCCGTGGGTCGTGTCGCGGCTGGGGTCGCGGAGGTTGTGCTGCATGTGGCCGATGATCGGGTTGTGCCAGTCCAGGAAGTAGATCGCGCCGTCGGGGCCCATTTCGATGTCCGACGGCCGGAAGTTCGGGTCCGTCGACGACAGCAGCGGATCCTGCTCGACGGCGGTGAACCCGGAGCCCTCGTCCTGGTACTGGTAGCGGAAGATCCCCTGGAAGCCGATGACGTTGGCGATCAGGAGGTCGCCCTGCCAGTCGTCGGGGAAGTGCGTGCTGGAGAGGATCTCGGTGCCGGCGCAGGGGCGGGAGCGTTGCTGGAAGTAGGGGTTCATCCCCCGGTGCTTCTGGGGGAAGTCGAGATGGCCGGAGAAGGCGGCGGCGAAGTAGTTGACGTTGCCGGTGCCGTCGGTGACGAAGTCCTGGCCCCAGCGGTCGAAGACGTGGCCGTGGGGGTTGGCGAACGGGTAGGTGACGTGGACGTCGATCTTCTGCGCCCTGGGTTCGTAGCGGTAGACTCCGGCGTCGGCGTTGCGGACGGTCGGCCCGTGGGGGGTCTCGATCTGGGTGTGCATGAACGTCCCTTCCTGGAAGTAGACGTCGCCGCCGGGGCCGACGCGGAAGCTGTTGGACGTGTGGTGGGTGTCGGTGGAGTCGACGCCGCTGAGCGCTCGGATCCGGACGTCGGCCCTGTCGTCGCCGTTCGTGTCCTTCATGAGCATGATGTCGGGCGCTTGCGCGACCAGGACGCCTTGCGGGACGATCTCGAAGCCGGTGGGGCAGTGCAGGTCGTCGGCGAAGGTGGTCTGCTTGTCGGCCTTGCCGTCGCCGTCGACGTCCTCAAGGATGATGATTTTATCATTCTTGGGCGACTTGGGGCGGTAGTGGGGGTACGTCGGCCAGCAGGCGACCCAGAGGCGCCCCCTGGCGTCGAAGGTCATCTGCACGGGGTTGGCCAGGTCGGGGAACTCCTTCTCGGAGGCGAACAGGTTGACCTTCAGCCCCTTGCCGGGGGTCATCCTGGCGATGGCCTCCTCGCCGTCGAGGAAGACGTGCTCGCCGTTGGGGCCGGGGCCCGGCTTGTTGGTGATGACCGGGATGAACGGCGGCGCGTTGGAGTCGTCGACCGGGCCGGGGTCCTCGCCGGCGGCGATCGCCCAGATCCGCCGGTCGCGGTTGGCGGTCATGACGTCCAGCACCTCCATCTCGCGCTGGGCGACGTCGCGGTTGGTCTGCTTGTTGACGAACGCCAGGTCGGCCCGGCCGCCGTAGATCGAGTAGCCGTCGACGGTGCGGTAGCGGTCGAACCAGGTGGTCGACTTGTCCAGCACGGCCTGGCGGAGCTTCTCGAACCGCGCCGGGTCGCGCTTCTGGACGTCGCCGAGGAGGGCGCGCTCGATGATCTCGGCGACGGCCCTGTCTCCTTCCGACGTCAGATGGATGCCGTTGATGGTCAGCGGCTTTTCGGCCTCGGCGTAGAGCTTTCGGGTGGGGTGGAACAGGTCGACGAAGCGGACGTCGTGCTTGGCGGCGAGTTCGGCCATGACCGCGGAAAGGCGTTCCAGGCGGACGTTGGCGTCCTTGCCGTCGGGGAGCGAGGGGTCGTGAAGGTCCTCGAAGGCGATCGGCGAGAAGAGCACGAGCGCCGGGGCGGATCGGCCGTTGTACTTCCGCGCCAGCGTATGCTTGATGAAGGCGTCGAGGTCCTCGCGGAACTGGGCGAGCGCGCCGTGGGACTCGTTGTAGCCGAAGAACGCGCAGACGACGTCGGTCTTGTTCCTGGTCAGCCACTCGTCGGGCTCGCCGAACGCGGCGGAGCGGAGGCGGAGGGTCAGTTCGTCGCCGGAGAAGGCCAGGTTGCGAATGGTGAGGTGGCGGTTCGGGAACCGGGAGTGGGCGGTGGCCTCAAGCCAGCCGGTGTGCTGCATGCGGTCGGCCAGGGTGTTGCCGATGATGCTTATATGAGCGCCGTCGGGGAGGTCGAGGTCGGGGTTCGGGAGCTTGCCGTCCTGGGCCCAGGCGAGCATGGCCGTCGCCGAAAGGAGCCAGGCCGCGATCGTCCCGACGGCTGCCGCCCGGCCTCCGCTCGACCGCCCGCGTCGCCGCTTCCCGAAGCTTGGAATACGTCCCATCGCGTCCGCCCCCGTTTCCGTTCGCTCGGTCGGCCGCCCGCCGAGGTCGTTCCAATCCCCGCGCGCCATCCGGCCGTCGTCGTCTCTCGCGGGGCCCATTCTCAACCGCCGCCGGATCGATTTCAATCGAGAATTCGACTTCTAAAGCGTTGGGACTCCTCGGCCGCCGGTCAGAACGTCCAGCGGTAGACCGCGTATAGGGCGGCGACCACGCCGATGATGATCCACCACGGCTTGCTTTGAAAAGGCGCGTCCTCGCGGGAGATGTACGACCCGCAAAGCGGGCAGCGCTCCGAGTCCTCCAGGATCTCGCGCCCGCAGTACGGACAGGGGGCCAGGCCGTCGTCGTCCTCGTCGACGGGCTCGTCCTCGTCGTCGTCCCAGTCGTCCTCGGGATCGTCGTCCCAGCGGGGCATGGTTCGTCCCGTCCGTCGATCGTCGCGGAGGCCGCGCCTAGCCGAAGGTCGCGCCGTAAGAGCCTTCGGACCAGCGGAAGACGACGGAGCCGGCCGCCTTCTCGGTCTTCTCGTCGATCAGTTTATAGATCGCCATGTATCCAAGGTCGTATTCGCCCGGCTTCTCGGTGTCGAACACGAGCGCCTCGCACTGGCGCGTCGCCTTCGCGCCTCGCTTCGCCTTGGGCGCGTCTTCGGCGATGCACCGCTCGGCGATTTCGCGGAGGCGGTGGCGGTCGGCCCAGACGCGGGCCACGTCGATCAAGTCGTCCATCGAGCCGCCTGGAGGGTCGTCGACGGGGGCCTCGTCCTCGTCGTCTTCGTCCCGTTCGATGAGGCGGCTGTCGAACGCCTCGAAGATCAGCCCTTCGTCGGTCGGCCCTTCGTCCTCGTCGTCTTCGTCCTCGCCGATCAGGTTGCCGGGGGTCAGCATCCATTCGACGGCCGAGAGCAGGTCGGCGCCGGCCTCGAAGACCTCGAAGGCGTCGCGAGGGAGGACGAAGAGGCGGTCGGGGCGCGACGGGTGGAAGACCAGTTCGTCGCCGCCCAGCGTGTCGCCGACGCACACGCATTCCACGCCCCGCTCTTGCGGCAGGATTTGCGGGCCCTCGTCCCAGAACCAGTACTGGGCGACCCGCCGCCGCCAGGCTTGCAGTTCCTTCTCGATCCGCCAGGGCGGGTAAATCCGGACGGAGTTGAGATAGCCCTCGCCGAGCCGCGCGACGTACTCGCGGTAGCCCTCGGGGAACGTCAGCCAGAGCTTCGCCTCCAGCGCGTCCACCTCGTTCGCCGAGGCCGTGACGAGCGGCCCCTTCGCGACCTTCACGTCGTCGATCTTCATGACGCGGCCTCATTCGTATACTTCTAAAGGTCATGTGTTTTGAGAGCATAAACGATCTTCCCCCCTCGCGGGGGAAGACAGACCGCGAAGCGGTCAGATGAGGG
>CALCIB010000384.1 GCA_937907525.1 uncultured Planctomycetales bacterium
GACGAGCCAAAAGGCCGTCGGATTTCGCGAAAGCCCGTCCGGCGAGCCCTGGACGGCAGCGGCCTTCTGACTCGTCCTCCCCCTCATCCGGCCCTTCGGGCCACCTTCCCCCGCGAGGGGGGAAGGACGTTCCTCTGGATCGACGTCTTGGGGATCCTGCCCCGAGTTGGGATCATTCGCCATGCCCCGCTACTGGGAGTGCCCGAACTGTCGGGCGCTCTTGACCCGCGAGCGGCTGGAGGCCGCCGGGGGCGTCTGCCCCTATTGCGACGCCCGCGTCGGCCCTCCCTCCGAGTTCGCCGACCCCGACGCCCCTCCGCTCGACTTCGACGAACCGCGCGGGCCCGCCCCGATCGTCGTCCCGGCGACGGTCGGCGGCAAGCTGGCGATCGCCGCGCGGCTGCTGGTCGAGCGGCTGCCGCTGGTCGCCGCCCTCGTCTTCCTGTTCAAGCTGCCGGCCAACGCGGGCATCGAGGTCCTCATCGAGCGTCGCGGGGCCGCGGCGCACCCGCTCGCGCCGCTCATGCTCAAGTTCGTGGTCGAGATCTTCTTCGACCCGATCGTCACGGCCGCCGTCCTGATCGTCCTGGCCCAGCGGATGTCCGGCGTCGCCATGCCGTTCCGCGCCGCCTTGCGCGGCGGGCTGGACTTCTGGTGGTGGCTCCTGGCGGCGCGCGTGATCAAGCAATTGACCATCCTGGTCGTCGGCTTCGGCGCGTTCATCCCCGAATTCGGCCCGTTTCGGATCCTCTTCCTGATCCCGATGCTCTTCCTGGTCATCCGTTACGCGCTGGTCGACGAGGTCGTGGTTTTGGACCACGCGCCGATCCTGGATTCCCGCCGCCAAAGTTCCGACGTGGTCCTGGGGCGGGTCTGGCAGGTGATCGGCGGCGGGTTCGGCTCGCTGGTGCTGCTGCTGTTCCTCGCCCAACTCGTCGGCCGGTGGGCCGAAGGCGTCGACCTGCTGGACGACCCGATGGCCCGCGGCCTGCTCATCACCGTCTTCGACGTCCTGGCCGTTTACAACACGATCGTGCTCTTCCTCATCTTCTGGGAGGCGAGCCGGGAGCCGGGCGAGAAGATCGACGCAAAGCCCGATTTCGAGGAAGAGTTCCTCTGACCCGAATCATCGTCGCGAGCCGCGCGCCCGCTACGACTCGGGCGTCGCGTCCGAGCGGCGGAATCGGGGCGCTTCGGATCGCGACTCCGGCCCCGGAAGCGGTCGATACAGGATGGCGTGGAGGGGCGGGAGCGCCCCTCGCGGGCAAGGACGACGCGCCCTGGGTTGATCGCGGAGGCGATGATGACGCGGCGAAGGATGACGGCGGCCCTCGCGGGCTGCCTGGCGCTTACGGTGTGCGCGACCACGGCCAGCGCGGCGAACTGGGCGGATTCCCTCTTCGCCGAGCGGAACCACCACTTCGGGCCGGTCCCCCGCGGGGCCAAGGTCAAGCACGATTTCGTTCTGGTCAACCGACTGCGGGAGGCGATCACCATCGTCGGCCTGCGGCCCTCGTGCGGCTGCACCAGCGGCCAGGCGAACGCCTCCGTGGTCGGACCCGGCCAATCGGCCGTGGTCGAGGCCCAGATGGACACCCGCAACTTCGTGGGCGAGAAGTCGACGATCCTGTTCGTCTCGGTCGTCACCGCCGGCGGCAAGGAGGCCGAGGTCCGGCTGCACGTCACCTCGACCATCCTCGCCGACGTCGTGTTGAATCCCGGCTCCATCGACTTCGGGACCGTCGTGAAGGGCCAGGCCCCGACGCTCACCTTGACCGTCGATCGGATCAACGCCCCCGACTGGCGGTTCACGCGGATGGTCTCGGCCAGCCGGGCGATCACGGCGCAACTGGTGGAGACGAAGCGCGACGCCTCCGGCGCGGTGTCGTACCGCCTCGACGTCGGCGTCAAGCCCGACGCCCCCTCCGGCCCGCTCCGCGCCGAGATCCAGCTCATCAGCAACGACCCGGAGACCCGCGGCGTCCCCGTCCCCGTCACCGGCTGGATCCGCGGCGACCTGTCGGCCTCGCCGTCGCTCCTGTCGCTGGGCGAGGTCGTCTCGGCCGAGCCCAAGCAGGGCAAGTTCATCGTCCGAGCCTCGCAACCGTTCGCCATCACGGGCGTCGAGGGCGTCGGCGACGGCTTCTCGATCGCCCCCTACGACGGCTCCAGGAAGACGATGCACATCCTGACGGTCTCCTACGACGCCGAGCAAGGGACCACCCGCGGCGACCTGCAACACGTCTTCCGAGTCGCCACCGACATCCCCGGCGAGCCCCCCCTCGACCTGACCGCCACCGCCCACGTCGCCCCGTGACGTCGGATGAACGACCGAAGACGCCGGCCGGCGCGTTCCTCGAGGACGCGCCGGCCGTTCGCGTTTCCGGGCGGCCCTCAGCGCTCCCCGCGGTAGTCGAGCCCCCACACGGATCTCATCAATCGTTCCGTGAGCATTCGGCCCCCCAGCAAGGCCCAGAGAAAACCGCCGAGGAGGACGGGGCCTAGCAAGTTCGACCTTCCGAACATCAGGAAGCTGATAAGCGCCGTTGAAAGCATGCCTAAAAGCGCGCCGACCAGTGGACCCAGGCAGAAGAAGAACCATCGCCGGCCGACAGGCGCGGCGGCGCGCAGGCGCTTGCGGTACGAGGCGAGGTCTTCGCCGGTATCGGCCCATTCGATCAGGCGCAAGGGTATTGATGTGAATTGACAAGCCTTGCAGTCGATGGACTGCATCAAGCAGAACGGGTTGGCTAGCTCGCGGAACCGGTCGCCGCCGACCTTCGTGAGCGCTCCGCATTCGCGATGGCGATAGGACCGCGCGGCGGGCGGTTCGACTCGCTCGATCATGGGACGGGCGACCAGGCTTTCGTCGGACATCTCCCGCTCCCTTTCAGCCGAGGATCCGTTTCATCTTCATCTAGCCCCCGGCCTTCATCACAGGGGCGTGCGTCGTTTCGATCGGCGTGTCCCTGGACGTCGATTCCCGTATTCCGTCATGCTCAGCGCTCGCCGCGATAGTCGCTCCCCCATGCGAGCTTCATCAACGGCGCGGTGAATGATGCTCCCATCCAGCCTCCGCAGAAGGCGAGGGCTACGGGAGCGGCGACCCCGGCCGGGGCCCAGTACAGGTTCATCCACGTCAGCCAACCGACCGAGCAGCCGGCGATCACGCCCAGGAGATGAAACAACCACCGGGCCCGCCACGGGCGAAACAACGTGAAGGCTCGCTCGCCCCCCACGATTCCTCCCGTCATGACGAAGAAGACGTTCACGAAGTCCCGCGCCCAGGGCCACCAAGAGGCGTCCCACGCCAGCAAGCCGAGCGGGAGGCCGACGACCAGACCCGCCAGCGCGCCGGCGAGGACGCCGGAGAACGCGAGCAAGCACCGCCGCCCGAACGGCGCGGCGACAAGCAACCGATCGCGATACGACGCCAGATCCTCCCCGGTGTCGGCCCATTCCAACTCGTCCAGGGGCGCGAACCGGCGGCACTCGCGACACCACGTCGGCGTCACACAACTAAACGGGTTCGCCAGCACGAGGAATGCATACCCCTCGATCCGCGTCAACCCCCCACATTCGCGATGGCGATACTCCCTGGCGACGACCGACCCAACGCCGGCGCGAGCGGTCGCCAGTCCCGGAGTCAGACCGTCATCGGTCATCGCGTCCCCCCTTTCAGCCGAGGATCCGCTTCACCTGGCCCGCGGCCGTCATCGCCGGGGCGAGCGGCGTTTCGATCGGTCTGGCCCTGGACGTCGATTCCCGCCCCCCGCCATGCTCAGCGCTCCCCGCGGTAGTCGAGCCCCCACAAGTGCCTCATCAAGGGCGCGGTGACGAACTGGGATCCGAGCATGACTCCTCCGAAGGCGCTCACGCCGGCGAAGACGAGGCCCGACGTCTGGGACCACCACGGGCCGTTGCCCACCCGGCCGATCATCAACAGGCCGCAGGGGAAGCCGACGATCAGTCCGACGACCACGCCGACGACCGGGCCCAGGCATCGAAACAGCCATCGCCGCCCCGTCGGCGTGGCGGCGCGAAGGCGCTTGCGGTAGGATGCCACGTCCTCCCCGGTCTCGACCCATTCGACCTGACGAAGCGGCACGCCCCGCCGGCAGGTGCAACAGATCGTCCCGGACACCGACACGAACGGGTTGGCCAGGGCGACGAAATCAGCCCCGCCGACCTGCGTCAGCTCTCCGCACTTCCGATGGCGATAGACCCTCGCTTGGGGCGGCTCGACCGCCGAGCGGGAATCATGACCGTACTCCGGCATCGCGCCCCCCTTCTCAGCCGAGGATTCGCTTCACCGCCATGCTCCAGTCCGTAACGGCGGGCTCGGCGTCGGCATGGGCGCTTTCATCATACACGGTCGGGACGTCGGGGGCGTCGGATCGATACTTGCGGACGACGCCCGCGAGCAGATCGACGTCCCAGACGACCAACGTCCCGGCCTCGAAGTAGTCGGCGCGCTTGGCCGCCATCTCGGCCTCGGCGGCGGAGCCGTAGTCGTGTTCGCTTCGGACCTCCACGGCGAAGGTGGGCGGGCCGTCGATGAACCGCATCTCGTCGTCGCTCGGAGGCCCGATGTAGAACGAGGCGTCGGGCGCGAACGAGCGCCGGCCGGAGGCGAGTTGGGGGACGACGTAGCTGGTGTTGTCCGCGAACGCCTCGCCGCGGCCGGTCATCGTCGCGTGGTCGTCCAGGCTCCGAGCGATCCGAAACGCCGCTCGACTCGGCTTGCGACCCGTCGGCATGAGACGCACGATCCTCCCGGCGATCAACTCCGCCTTCCCCTTCTCGCGGTACAGGTCGTCGAGCGTCGCGAGCGTTCGGGATGCGGTCGACATTTCATCCCCCAGTCAGGCGAAGATCCGATCCACCGCCATCCTCCAACCGGTGACGGCGGGCTCGGCGTCGGCTACTTGTCCAAGTGTAAACGTCGATGGTTCGTCGGGCGAGTCGGCTCGATGGACGCGAACCTCCTCGGCCTTCGGATCGACGTCCCAGACGACCCGCGTCCCGGCCTCGAAGTAGTCGGCGCGTTTGGCCGCCATCTCGGCCTCGGCGGCGGGACCGTAATCGCTTTTGCTTCGGACCTCGACGGCCAGGGTCGGCGGGCCGTCGAGGAATTCCATCTCGTCGTTCGGGAGCGGGCCGAGGAAGTACGCCGCGTCGGGCGAGAACGACCGACGGCCGGATGCCAACTCGGACACGACGAACCCCACGCCGTCGGGAAGCGCGACGCCCCGGCCGACCGCCGCGGCGTGATCGTCCAGGCTCCGATAGATTCGCCCGCCGATGACGCCTGGTCGGAATCCCGTCGGCATGAGACGAACGATCCTCCCGGCGATCAACTCCGCCTTCCCCTCGACGCGGTACAGGTCGTCGAGCGTCGCGGCGGCTCGGGACGCGGTCGACATGGCTGGGGCTCCCGGACAAGCGGTCCCAAGGGAGACGCGACGGCCCTCGATCCGGGCTCGACGCCCCCGCCGGTCAGTCCTCCCGGCGGGATTCGAACCCGCGACCACTCGCTTATAAGGCGAGCGCTCTGACCGCTGAGCTACGAGAGGTAATCGTCGATCAAGCGTATGTCGCCTATCGGCTCGGCCTCGCGCGGCATGGCGGTCTTTCCAGGTTAAAACATGGACGGCTCCCCGAATCCAATCTCCCATAAGGAAGCGTCTCCCGCAAGCCGATCCCCCGGGGCCGCCGCGGCGTATAATACCTTGTGGGGATGAAGACGGACCTTCCGGGCGAGGAGGCGACGCGATGGCGACCGCGGAATCGAAGACCGGCGCGGCGGAGGAGGTGGAGGTCCGGGGGCACATCGTCGACTCGCTTTTGCTCCCGAAGATCCTCGACCGCATCCTCCAGATGGGCGGGACGTTCGAGATCCTCGAATGCACGATCGGCGTCCAGCGTACCGACCCCAGTTACGCCCGGATCGACGTGCGGGCCGAGTCGGCCGAGAGGCTCGCGGAGATCCTCGCCGACCTGGTCGAGCACGGCGCGACGCCGGTCCACGCCCAGGACGCGCGGGTCGAGCCGGCCGACGTCGCCACCGCGTTTCCCGAACGCTTCTACAGCACCACGAATCAGAAGACCCAGGTCCGCGTCAAGGGGCGCTGGATCGACGTCGAGAACCAGGAGATGGACTGCGGCATTCTGCTGGACGTCGCGGCCGGGGCCGCGCGGTGCATCCCGATGGTCGACGTCAAGCTGGGCGACCCGATCGTCGTCGGCCACGGCGGCGTCCGGGTGATCCCGGAGGAAAGGCCGCGGGAGTCGTCGCTCTTCGGCTTCATGTCGTCGAACGTCTCCAGCGAGAAGCCCAAGGCCGTCGGCGTCAAGGCCGTCGCCGACGGCATCCGCGCCACCCGCGCCGCGGGCAAGAAGGTGCTTCTGGTCGGCGGCCCGGCGATCGCGCACACCGGCTCGGCGGCGCACGTCGCACGGCTGATCCGCGAGGGCTGGATCCAAACCCTCTTCGCCGGCAACGCGCTGGCCCTGCACGACGTCGAGCAGTCGATGTTCGGCACCAGCCTGGGGGTCTCGATCGCCCGCGGCGAGGCGGTCGAGCACGGTCACGAGCACCACCTCCGCGCCGTCAACGCGGTGCGCCGCGTCGGAAGCCTGAAGGCGGCCGTGGACCGCGGCGTGGTGACGTCGGGGATCATGTACGAGGCGGTCAAGAAGGGGATCGACATGGTCCTCGCCGGCTCGATCCGCGACGACGGCCCGTTGCCGGACGTCGTCACCGACGTCCTGGTCGCGCAAGACAAGATGCGGGCGGCGATCAAGGGGGTGGGCTTCGCGCTTTGCATCGCCACGGCGTTGCACTCGATCGCCACGGGGAACCTGCTGCCGGCGTGGGTGAAGGTCGTCTGCGTGGACATCAACCCGGCCACCGTCACCAAGCTGGCCGACCGCGGCACGTTCCAGACCGTCGGCATCGTCACCGACGTCGAACCCTTCCTCCGAACCCTCGCCGCCGAACTGACGGACGCATGAACGGGCCGATTCATCGTCAAATCCTGGTTCCGATCGTCGCGATCCAGACGGCGACGATCGCGGCGACCACCGCGGCCGGGGTCTGGCTGGCGGCGGCCCGCGACGAGCGCCGCAACGTCGAGCGGCTGGCGGCGGTCATCGACGTGCTGGACCGATCCACGTTTCCGTTGACGTCGCGGGTGCTGGACCAGATGCGCGGGCTCTCCGGCGCGCGCCTCGTCGCGCGCGACGCCGCGGGCGACGTCGTCGCGGCCAGCGACGCGGGCCTGGCCGCGAACGCGCCGAGCGGCGTCGACGTCCCGGTCCTCCATCCTCCCGCGTTCCAGTCGCCGCGACAGTGGCCGACGCTCGTCGTGGACGGCTCGCCCCACTACGCCGCCAGGCTCCCGGCGGCCGCCGGCGCGACGCTGCTGGTCCTCTACCCCGAATCGAACTGGCGCGCCGCCCTGTGGGACGTCGCCGCCGCGCCGGTCGCGCTGGGGCTGGCCGCGATCGCGCTTACGGCCCTGGCGACGCGCTGGTTCGCCGAGCGCGTCGGCCGCCGCGTCCATCGCCTCCGCGGCCGGGTCGCCCGGATCGCCGAGGGGGACTTCGACGAGATCGAGCCCGGCGAGGGCGACGACGAGATCGCCGATCTGACCGCGTCGGTCAACGCCATGAGCCGCCAGCTTCGCGAGATGCGCCGGACCATCGCCCAGACCGAGCGATCCCACCTCCTGGCCCAACTGGCGGCGGGGTTCGCGCACCAACTCCGCAACACGCTCGCCGGCGCGCGGCTGAGCGCGCAGCTTCACGGCAAGCGCTGCGCCTCGGGCGATCGCGACGCCAGCCTGGACGTCGCCGTTCGGCAGTTGCAACTGGCCGAGGAGCAGGTGCGCGGGCTGTTGACCCTGGGGAGGCCGGAACGGCGTTCCAACCGCCCCTGCGACGTCGCCGCCCTGGTCCGGGACGTCGCCGAACTCCTGGGGCCGTCGGCGCGGCACGCGCGGGTGATGCTGGAGGTCGAAACCCCCGCCGATCCGGTCGTGGCCGAGGTCGACGAGCCGAGCGTCCGGGCCGCGGCGCTGAACCTGGGGTGGAACGCGCTGGAGGCCGCGAGGGCCGGCGGGCGCGTCGACTTCCGCGTCGGCGTCGAGTCGGATACGATCGTCGTCGAGGTGGGCGACGACGGCCCCGGCCCGGCGGCCGAGCTGGCCGCGACCATCTTCGACCCGTTCGTCACCGGCAAGCCCGAAGGGATCGGCCTGGGGTTGGCGCTGGCGAGGCGCGTCGCCGAGTCGCACCGCGGCGGCCTCGTCTGGGTCCGCGACGACGGCCGGACCCGGTTCCGCCTGACGATCCCCGCAACGACGACGAGGAGCGCCGATGAGCCGCGTCCTGATCGTGGATGACGAGGCCGGCATCTGCTGGGCCTTCGGCGAGTACCTCGGCGACCTCGGCCACGACGTCGCCGTCGCCTCCTCCGCCGAGGAGGGGCTGGAGGCCGCCGCCGCGCGCCCCTTCGACGCCGTCGTCCTGGACGTCCGCCTTCCCGGCATCGACGGCCTGGCCGCCATGCCCGACTTCCGCAAGCGCGCCGGCGCCGCGCCGATCATCGTCATGACCGCCTTCGGCAACCTGGAGACGGCCGTCCGCGCGATGGAGGCCGGCGCGTTCGACTACCTGGTCAAGCCGTTCGACCTCGACGAGGCCGGCGCCGTCGTCCGCCGCGCGCTCGAATCGGGCGAACCCGGCCGAGGGCCCCGGGCGGCCGCGGCCGACGCACCCTCGCGAACGCGGCTGGTCGGATCGTCGCCGGCCATGCAGGCGCTCTACAAGCAGATCGCGCTGGTGGCCGCCACCGACGTCCCGGTCCTCATCACCGGCGAGAGCGGGACTGGCAAGGAGTTGGTGGCCCGCGCCATCCACCAAAACGGCCCGCGCGCCTCTCGGCCGTTCCTGCCGGTCTGCCTGGCGGCGCTGTCGCCGGGGCTGGTCGAGGCGGAGTTGTTCGGCCACGTCAAGGGGAGCTTCACGGGCGCGAGCCAGGACCGCAAGGGCCTTCTGGAGGCGGCGGCCGGCGGAACCGTGCTCCTGGACGAGATCGGCGACGTCCCCATGGGGATGCAGGTGAAGCTCCTGCGGGCGATCGAACACCGCGAGGCCGCCCCCGTCGGCGACGCCCGCCCCCGGCCGATCGACGTCCGGTTCCTCGCCGCCACCAACCGCCCGCTCCAACGACTCATGGCCGACGGCGAATTCCGTGAAGATCTGTTCTTCCGTCTCAGCGTCTTCCCGATCCGCGTCCCTCCCCTGCGCGAACGGCTGGAAGACCTCCCCGAACTGGCGCGCGCCTTCATCGCCCAGGCCGACCCCGTCCGCGGCCGCGACGCGACCTTGCGCGACGCCACCCTCGCCGAACTGCGCCGGCGCCCCTGGACGGGCAACGTCCGCGAGCTGCGCAACGCCGTCGAGCGCGCCGTCATCCTCGCCCGCGGCGGCCCGATCCTCCCGGAACACCTGCCGCCGGCGATCGACCCGGTCGACCCCGACCCGCGCGAAGGCGACGGCGTGGACGCCGCCGTCGCGCGCTGGACCGCGACCGCGCTGAAGACGCCCCCCGCCGATCCCGACGCCGAGGACGCCGAATCGCTCTACGACCGCTTCCTCGCCCGGGTCGAGCCCCCCCTGCTCCGCGTCGTCCTCCGCGGCGAGTCCGGCAACAAGGCGCTCTCCGCCCAACGCCTCGGCATCCACCGCTCGACCCTCCGGCAGAAGCTCAGGAGATACGGCATGGACTGACGATCCGTCCCCTCTCCCGGTGGGCTGACGACCCGACACTTTTTCGGAGGCCGCGGCG
>CALCIB010000385.1 GCA_937907525.1 uncultured Planctomycetales bacterium
TCGCGCCCACCCCTCATCCGGCCTTCGGCCACCTTCTCCCTCAAGGGGAGAAGGCCGTTCGGCGTCGGCTCGCGTGAGTGTCGCATGCGAGATCCGATAAGTGTCGGGTCGTCAGCCCGGCGGGAGAGGGGACTCCTCGCGTCGCCCGCTCTTTTGACGGGAACCGCCCGCCTTCGTCACGCCGGGGCCAGGTCGCTCAGGTCGGCGTCCGGGTCGGCGGTCCACTTCTTGACGATCACCCGGGTCCCCTGGACGTCGACGACCTCGACCAGGCTGTCGGGCTCGATGTAGAAGTTGTCGGCGGTGACGTCGATCAGCAGGTGGCCGAACCGCGCCTTGCCGGTGGGGCGCAACGGCGAGGTGGTGCGGCCGGTCTCGCCGATCAGGAAGGCCAACGACTCGTACCCCTCCATCGACGGCTTGGCCGTCGGATCGAGCGGCTCGGCGGCGTCATAGGGCTCGGGCTTGAGGATCAGCCGGTTGAAGACCGGGATCCCCGGCAGGAAGCGGGCCACGATCACCGCGCCGGCGGTCACGCCCAGAAGGGCCAACGTCAGTTGGATCAGCGTCAGCCCCATCTCGTGATATTCGTATTCCTGGGTCGGCCAAACGAACGTGTGGCTCGCCATGACGATGCTGGCGAGCATCATCATGATCCCGGCCATGCCGAAGATCCCGAAGCCGGGCAGGACGAACAACTCCACGGCCAGGGAGATCAACCCCAGCAGGAAGAGGATGA
Source organism: uncultured Planctomycetales bacterium (assembly GCA_937907525.1). Lineage (GTDB taxonomy): Bacteria > Planctomycetota > Planctomycetia > Isosphaerales > Isosphaeraceae > Paludisphaera. The sequence goes on from CALCIB010000385.1 coordinate 740, forward strand.
TCTCCAGTTGATCCGCGGTGCCGCTTAAATAGTGGCTCCAGAAGAAGAGCATGAACGCCAACGCCGAGATGATCGCCGGCAGGCCGATGCCCGGCAGCTTAAGCTCCAGGACCATCATGAACAGGCCGACGAACAGGAGTAGCCAACTCACATACGGGTCGGTCAACGTCGTGACCAGCGAGTCGACCCAGCCCGGCCCCTCGACGCGGATCGCGACGCCTTGAAGGCCGTAGAGGGCCTTCAACTCCTCCAGATCGCGAACCGACTGACCCATGCCGAAGGCGTCCGCGTCGGCGGCGGTCACCACCAGCGGCCCCTCGGCGCCCATGTTCCGGGGGATGACGTTCTGGAAGCGGGCGGGATCGGCCTCGGCCGTCTCGCGGGGGAGGGTGCGAGTCGCCCCCGTGTCGCGGTCCACCGCGTCGACCAACTCGACCGTCGGGTCGACCATCGCCCGCGCCACCGCCGGCGGCCGGCCTTTCTTGGCCGCCAGGAACGCGGCCTTCTCGGCCAGGGCCTCGATCTGGCCGTCGGGAAGGTCCTCGACCATCCCGCGCCGGGTCACGATCTGGTCGACGAGGCCCAGGCGGCCGTTCTCGGAGAAGACGACGTCGCGGCAAGCCAGGGGGATCAGCGCGGCCACGCCGAGCGCGCGCTCGTTGACGTAGGCGACCGTCTTCATGTCGCGGACGTCGGCGATGGCGTCGGCGACGGCGTCGGCCGGCTCGATCAGGCCGCCGGGACTGTCGATCTCCAGAAAGACCAGGTTGGCCTTCTCGCGGCGGGCCTGATCGAGCCGGCGCGCGAGGTAGGAGACCATGGCCGGCTCGATGGCCCCCTCGATCTTGATCCAGACCGGGCGCGGGGTCTCCCCCAGGGTGGGGTCGTCGAGGATCGATTGGCCGGCGATGCGGTAGAACGCCGCGACCTCCGCGGGGGTCTCGGCGACGCGCTTGCAGAAGCCCTCCTCGCGCGCCCGGTCGGCGGTCAGCACGCCGCGGCGTCCCCCCTCCCAGGCCGGCTTGTCCTCGACGACCTGATGCGAGCGGAGGAAGTCGGGCATGTTCTCGGCCATGACGTACTGCACGCCCTTCTCGGCGGTTCGGACCAGCCGCAGGTCGGCGTCGCGGTCGAGCATGCCGAGGATCAGATCCGGGTCGCGGGTCTTGCGCACGGCCAGGAACCGGACGGGCTCGCGGAGGGCCGGGTCGAACGACTGGCTCTCCGGGGTGATCGGCCCCAGGCTCGCGTTCGAGCCCATGACGATCTCGGTGCAGGCCAACACGGGCAGGACCGCGAAGCCGGAAAGGGGCTCCGGGACGTAGGCGACGGTCAACCGCGCTCCGCCAAGGTCCCGCGCGATGGTGTTGGCCAGGTCGTAGGACGCGCCGAATTCGCTACTCCCGGGGGCCGAGTCACCGGGGAGGAACTGGAAGACCAGGATCGGGCTCTTGCCTTTCGCGTCGCGCGACGCCTTGTCGACGAGATGTCGCGTCCGCGCTCGGATCTGGACGATTTGCTCGTGGGTGATCGGCTCGGTGACGGTGAAGAACTGGCCCGGGGTCGTCTCTTCCTTGGCCGCGGGCGGCTCGGCCGCGCGGACTTGGATCGCCGCGGCCGCCAAGAGGAGGACGACCGCGGCGGCGACGCCGGAACGGGCGGCAATGAGGCGCTTCATCAGAGTCGGACTCCCTCCGCGAATCGTCGTCGCGTCGTCGCCGCGCGGGGGCGTGCGTCCGATCGGCCTCGCGGCCGGGGGCGTGTCGGATCAAGCCGCGACGGGCCCGATCGCGAACCGCAAAAGGGACGCCGCGCCGGGGGTCGCCACGCTCCCGTCCGTGACCTTTTCACCCCCATTATAGGGGCGTTGAAAAAGACCGTCAAACGTCGATGCGTGGTCGGGCGCGCGCGAGGGCCCTCCGCGAGGGAGGGCCGGCGATTCCCAGAGGTTCGGCCGCCTCGTTTCAGCGGCGAGCGGCGGGGGGGGCGGCGGGACGGGCCGCGCTGGCCGCGGCGGGTCGGGCCGGATCGCCGGGGGCGTCGGAGGCCGGGGCGGGAGCGCGCCGGGCGCCGGGCGCGGAGCCGCCGGGGTTGCGGACCACCTTCCACTTGTCGTAGGGCTTGCCGACGAAGTTCGCGTCCTGGACCGCGACGTTGGGCTTCACGGACTCCATCTTGAAGTCCTTGGAACTCTTGCCGTCGGGCGAGACCAGGAGGATCCGAACCGGCAGCATGAACGACCGATCAAGCTGCACCGAAGCCCTGCTGAAGCTCTCGCGGTCGATGTCGAGCTTGGGGGTGATCGCCACCATGTACGACGTCGCGCTGGGGGGCGGCAGCATCTCCATGTCGTAGCGGGCCTTGGCCTCGTCGGCCTTCATGTTGAACAGGAACGGCAGCGGGCCCTCCTCGATCGCCTTGTCGGCCTGGTCCTTCTCCAGCGGGAAGATGAAGATCTGCTTGGTCTCGCTCTTGTACTGCCACACCTCCGATCCGGTGCAGACGATCCGCTCGTCGTGGATCGCGTCCCACCCGCCGTCTTCCTTCTTCAGCGGCTTCCCCTGTTCGTCCTGCTTGATCTTCTTGAAGTCGATGAACGCGAGGTTCGGGTTCTTGAAGATCGCGCGTCCCTCGTAGTATTCGATCTCGTCGAACGAGGGGACTCGGTCGGCGCGGAAGATCGCGACGTCCAGGGTCTTGAGCTTGGAGCTTTGCCCTTCCCAGCGCTTCAGCAGGGTTTCGACGTCGATGTCGGCGGCCGACTCCCCTCGCGCCGGGGCCTGGGCGGCCGCGGGCGCCTGGGCTCGCGCGGGGGCCTGGGCCTGTCCCAACGCCGGAGCGCCGCCGAAGGCCGAAACCCCGAGCAAGCCGCCCAGTCCGATGATCGCTTCCCGTCTCCTCATGGCTCCCTCCATCCCTCGAGCGTGTCGTCCTGGGCGGGCCCGTTCCTTCCGGTCGAACCGGGATCGCGCGACCCTTCGGCACGCGCGACCTCGAAACTTGAGCGTCGTCTTACCAAAGCGTCGGGAATCCGACCAGAGCATCCGAGGCCGTCGCGGCGCGAACCCGACGCGCGGCTCGGACGTCTTTCGAGTAGTCGATCCGACGCGACCGCCGCCGAGAAAGGAGTTGGACATGCGCCCCCGACCCGTCCAGGACATGGCCCCGCCCGACTGGAAGTTGCCGTTGATCGCGATCGAGCCCAAGGGCCCGCGCCAAGCCTCGCGGCCTTAGAGGTAGTCGTTGAACAGGTTCTCCAGCATCTCCTGGCGTCCGCTGGGGTTGCGCGCCGGCTCCCCCCTGGGCAGGATGTGGGCCTCCAGGTCCGCGAAGCTCGCCGCGCCGGACTCGACCTTGCGGCCCAGGTCGCAGTCCCAGCTTGCGTACCGCTTCTGGACGAACTCGGCGAAGCGGCCGTCCTGGCGGATCGCGTGGGCGATCTTCAGGCCGCGGGCGAAGGCGTCCATCCCGCCGATGTGGGCGTAAAACAGGTCGATCGGCTCGAAGCTCTCGCGGCGGACCTTGGCGTCGAAGTTCACGCCGCCGGTGACGAGGCCGCCCATCCCCAGCAGGGCCAGCATGCACTGGGTCGTCAGGTAGACGTTGGTGGGGAACTGGTCGGTGTCCCATCCCAGCAGGTAATCGCCGGTGTTGGCGTCGATCGAGCCCAGGGCGTCCGCGCCGATGGCGACCTCCATCTCGTGCATCATCTCGTGGCCGGCGAGGGTGGCGTGGTTGGTCTCCAGGTTGAGCTTGAAGTGGGGGAGCAGGTCGTAGGTCCGCAGGAAGTTGAGGCAGGCGGCGGCGTCGGAGTCGTACTGGTGCTTGGTCGGCTCCTTGGGCTTGGGCTCGATGTAGAACGTCCCCTGGAAGCCGATCCGCTTCTTGTAGTCGACGGCCATCTGGAGGAAGCGGCCGAGGTGGTCCAGCTCGCGCTTCATGTCGGTGTTCAGGAGGGTCATGTAGCCTTCGCGGCCCCCCCAGAAGGTGTAGCCCTCGCCGCCGAGTTCGAGGGTGACCTCCATCGCCTTCTTGACCTGGGCGGCGGCGAAGGCGAAGACCTCGAAGTTGGGGCTGGTGGCCGCGCCGTGCATGTAGCGGGGGTTGGTGAAGAGGTTGGCGGTTCCCCAGAGGAGCTTGACCCCCGTCCGCTGTTGCTCCTCCCTCAAGACCTTGACGACCGCGTCCAGGTTGGCGTGGCTCTCCTTGAGGGAGCGGCCCTCGGGGGCGACGTCGCGGTCGTGGAAGGCGTAGTAGGGCGCGCCCAGCTTCTCGACGAACTCGAACGCGGCGCGGGCGCGGGTCTGGGCGTTGGCGACCGACCCGGAGCCGTCGTCCCAGGGTCGGATCGCGGTCCCCGCGCCGAAGGGGTCGGCCAGGGGGTTGGTGAAGGTATGCCAGTAGACGACGGAGAACCGCAGGTGGTCCCGCATCGTCTTGCCGCCCACGACCGCGTCGGCGTCGTAGTGCTTGAACTCCAGCGGGTTCCTGGACTTGGGGCCGCCGTACTGGATTTTGGGGACGTCGGGAAAGAACGCGGTCATGGTGGGCCTCGCCGCGGGTCGCGCGGACGTTGAAACGGGGTCGTCGGTCTTAGTTCATGCCGGGGACGAGCGGGCCGGCGAGTTCCTCGTGGTAGAAGAGCCGGCCGGGAAGGGTGGGCATGAAGGTGCTGGGGACCCAGGGGTCGGGACCGTAGCGGAAGGTCATCCAGAGGCTGGCCCCCTGCCACTGCATGCCGCGGCCGAAGATCCCCTCGGCGCCGCCGATGATCCGATCGGCCTGAAGGAACAGCCCTGGGCCGATGGTGTTGGCGAACGCCGGCACCAGCGTGGTCCGGCTCTTGAAGCTGGTCAGGGCGTTCTGCTCGATGGTCAGCGGGTGGAGCCGAGCGCCGAGCCGGTGCGTGGCCTTTTTCCACTCCTCGACCGAGGGGTAGTCGGCGGCGAAGTGGGGCTCCCAGAAGGCGATGTGGCAGACCCGGCCGATGCCGAAGACCACGAACAGCTCGGCCCCCTTCGATTTGAGTTCGCCGATCTGATCCGCGTAATGAGGGAGGGAGTCCGGAGTGGCGAACCGGCGCTGGGACGCGGGGGCGGTGAGCTTGCCGAGGGGCCCGTAGAACGCCTGCTCCATCGCGTTCTGGAAGGCGCCGGGGTCGTCGGAGGGAAGGGTCTTGCCGTCCTTGTCGCTCCATTCGTCCATGTTGAAGCCGTGGACGTGGGCGCAGGAGACGTTCCACTCCTTGAGGAAGTAGACGGCCCAGCGGTACATCCCCATCGGACCGACCGGGAGGATGAAGGCGGCCTGCTTGCCGCGGTCGCGGGCGTCTCGGATCGTCGAGGCGATCTCGTGGCCCATCATCACGTCGAAGTCGGCCACGTCGCGGCAGGCGATCGGCTCGAACCGCGGGTTCCACCAGGGTTGGCGGTCGGCGATCGTCGCGGGGGGCTGGGAGCAGCAGGCGTCGATCTTGGCCAGGTCCCAACCGGCGGGGAGGAACCCCTCCATCATGGAGCCGGCGATGGTCGAAAGCAGGTTCATCGGTGAACGGGCCTCAACGGTGAAGGGGGGTCAGTCGACCAGGACCACGACCTTGCCGACGAGGTCTCCCGCCTTGCCGATCGTGTTGGCTTCCAGGAATCGCTCGGCGTCGGCGGCCGCGGAGAGCGGGAAGGCGCGGCCGACCACCGGCTTGAGCCTCCCCTCCTCGATCCAGTGGACCATCTCCGCCGCGCAACGCCCCTGCTCCTCGGCCGAGGCGTTGAACATCGCGAAGCCGAGCAGCGAACAATCGCGGGTGTAGAACGAGCCCAGGGGCAGGGCCGGCGTGGCGTCGCGGCCGGCCATCAGGACCATCCGGCCGCGCTCGCGGAGCAAGGGGACGCTCACGGCCAGGTCGGGTTGGCGCTGGGTCTCGTACCAGACGTCGATCCCGTCGGGGGCGAACTCGCGGAGCCGGGCCGCCGGGTCGTCGGTCTTGTAGTTGAAGGCCAGATCGGCGCCGAGTCGCTCGCAAAGCTCGACGCGCTCGGGGGCGCCGGCGGATGTCGCCACCCAGGCGCCCGCGGCCTTGGCCATCTGAACGACCATCGACCCGACGCCGCCGGCGCCGCCGGGGACGTAGACGAACTCCCCCTGCTTGAGCCCGGCGCGGTGGAAGAGGCCCAGATGGGCGGTGATCCCGACCATCGCCATCGCGGCGGCTTCGGGGTCGGGGAGCAACGCCGGGGTCGGGTGCAGCCATTCGTCGTCGATCGCGGCGAACTCGGCCGCGACTCCCTGACGGCCCAGCATGCCCTGGTTCGACCCCCAGACCCGGTCGCCGGGCTCGAACCGAGCCGCGCCGGGGCCGACCTTCTCCACCACCCCGGCGAAGTCGCACGCCAGAACGTGGGGGAACGTCAAGGGCGCCTTGATCGTCCCCGCGCGGATGTACAGGTCGAACGGGTTCAGCGCCACCGCCCGGATCCGCACCAGCGCCTGGCCGGGGCCGGGCTCGGGGATGGGGAGGTCGCCGACCCGGATCACGTCGGGAGGGCCGGTCTCTTCGATGTAAGCCGCGCGCATCAGCCGTCGTCCTCGAACCGTCTCGCCGAACCAACGCCGGGGGAGAGACTCAATCATAGCCCACCGCCGCGACCGACTGAACGGGGCGCCGTTTCGGATCGAAATCAAGCCCGCCGCGCCGCCCCGGATCGGGTTCGATCGTAAGCGCGGAACCTCCCGATCGTCGCTCGTAAGATGTTATAAAGCCTAATCTTGTGATTCTCCGTGATTGGGTTCGCTCGTCGCTTTTCAAATCGTCGGTCATCGTCGCTACCGGCGACCGTCGCCGTCGCTCCGACGAGGACGGAGGAGACGACCCGCCCCGACCGAGCCGCCGCGCGACGGCCCCCTCCGGAGATGCTCGGAAACCGGAATGTCAAAGAGCAGGCTCCCGTCATTGGGGAAGATCGCGGCGGATCGGCGGCGGATTTCAAGAATCCGGGCGGATCGACGAAAAAAACCTGATCGTCACGGATTTTGGGGGCCTGAACGGGTCTTCCCCCCTCGCGGGGGAAGACAGACCGCGCAGCGGTCAGATGAGGGGGATGA